>JAYVRA010000084.1:0-54241 GCA_043776635.1 Phyllobacteriaceae bacterium | reverse complement strand
AGTTTTTCTCCAAACTTGAAGGCACAATTCCGCTCTATAGCGAGAGAACCTATAGTGTTCTTCCAGGCATTACGGGGTTGGCGCAAGTCAAACAGGGCTATGATGAAACTGTTGAAGATGTTCGCAGCAAGGTCGGCTGGGACCATGCCTATGCGGCACGGATTGATACTTTTTGGTCTTGGCTGAAAACTGACTTCTCCATCGCCTGCGAGACCGTTGTTGTTATGATCAGAGGACGCGGACAATAGCGTTAGAAACGGCTTGTGTTTCAACATACATTGACGGAAAATTGTCTACGTAGTTTTATGTAAAATCTTCTCATTTGTTGAAAGCATTAGGGTCTGTACTGGATTAACTCAGGCTTAAGCCATTCAACCTTGATGATGAGGCGATGTCATGTGTCAAAAAAACCCGCACCTCGTTGACACTTGAAGACAGTGTCCGGCAATTATTTGTGCAAATTTCCATGGGTGATGACCTCTCAGCCATAGAGGGGATTATGGCGCAAAAGCCGGGCGGTGTGCGCCGGTTTATGGGCGATAATATTGAGAAGTCGTGGAGCGGCGACACGACACGTATTGGAACAATCCTCAGTTCCGCCATTTATCACAGGCAATCTGGAGGGCGGCGGCATGGCCCCATCCACCTTCACAGATATGCAGAACCAACTCGGACTTGCTGCAGCCAACGATGCGGAACTGTAACGCCACTCACTTGAAGTGATGGTAAAAAAAGCCGGGGATTTGGTTACAATTGGTCATTCACACCAGTAGTGGATATCAATAAAAATTTCCAAAGCGCCGTGGTTGGCACACGCACCTACGGATCTGATATTGATACGATCATCGCGCAGGCAGTGACACATTTCAGGTTTTGCAGGCTGGTGGCTTTGCTGCCACGGCCAAGCATTGGCCAATTGAAGGCATGGATCAGCGCGACCAGCATTTAGTTACAACAATAAACCCGCTCTCTGTTGAGGACTGGGAAGTAAGCTTTGGACGCATCTATCGTGCAATGGTCGATGCCGGAGTCATGAGCGTCATGTCGGCCCACATCGCGTTCCCGGCATGGATGGAACGCGCAGGCGTGCCTAAAGCGTAGAGCGATATGGCCCCGCTTCAGTATCCCATACGCTCAATGAGGACTTGCTGCGCGGACATCCAGGCTTTATTAGCCTGATTACATCCGATGCCACGCCTATGGCAGGGCTTGGCTCATGGGCCAATAGTGATACGAATGCCGTGAATATTATTCGCAACGGCTGCGACGTATTTTTGTTCAGCAACGATTTTCAGCGCGATTGCGAGGCGGCAATTAAAGCCTGCGAGAACGGAACAATTAGCAAGGACAGACTGGAAGCGGCACTTACCCGCACACTTGGATTAAAAGCTGCACTGGGTCTCCATAAAAAGACTATTGATGAGCGTATGACAACGGTAGGGATCGTCTGTGATAGTCTACGTATGCCAGAAGGCATCGCGCTTTCAAGGAAAACAACATCCAAATCAATCTGCTTGGCCAAAGATATACGTAGCACATTGCCTGTCAATCCTGACAAGCACAAGCTGATCGTGCTGATCGACAACGGTAAAGCGCCAATGCTGCCCTTTATGCCAACTGAAAATCTGAAGGGTTCACCGAATCGCTGACTAAACGAGGCTTTGATGTTCGAGCCTTTGATGCCGAAAACTTGCCCACAGTGCACGACACTGATCTTCCACTTTATACTTTTGCGGTAGAACCATCGCCCACCAAATCGCGGCTCTACATTGATTGGAAACGCGGGCACGGCGGTTTTCAAGAAGCTATGATGCGCTTTTGGCACGAAATTCCCACAGTGATGATTTCATTTGGACATCCTTATTATTTGTTTGATGCGCCGCGTGTGCCTGCCTATATCAATGCTTGGTCGATCTTGGATGATGCTCAAGAAGCCGTCGTTCAAAAACTTTACGGTAATAAACCTTTCGAGGGTGTCAGCCCAGTTGATGCATTCTGCGGTTTACCTGATGCCTAATATTAGCGCATCGTCCCAAATGTGTGTGTGGTTTTCATTACAGCCAGTCGACTAATCAAAGAAGTCGAGCAAAAATCTCATTCTATATGTGCGACTATTGCTAAGGAGTGATTTTGGTCGGAGTGGCGGGATTCGAACCCACGACCCCTTGTCCCCCAGACAAGTGCGCTACCGGGCTGCGCCACACTCCGAACCAAAGTCATCTATAAACGGGCGTATAGCAGGGTCAAGTGTAATGCAAAAAAAGATTACCGGATTTGGTCAAGCAGTCTTTTGCATTCAAGCAGATCAAACAACACTTCCTGCAGTAAGGCGCGGTTGTCTTTGGCCAAAGCCTCTTGATCTGAACCGATCGGGCCACCATCCTCACCCTTGCCTGCAAGACCAAAGAAGCGCCGTGCAGCAGAAAACTTAGGGGCACCAACCAACGCATCGTCTTCGGGATCAAAAGCCGGCATAACTGGCTTTTTTGCCGCAAGAGCTTGCACCTGTTCAGCCGCTTGCTGAACTTGGCGCTGCTGGGCGATCTCTTCCGCCGCCGCAACATCACCGGAGCCAAGCGCTATGACAAACTGATTACCATTATCTTTGATCAGGCGTTGAACGCCTTTGATAGTATAACCTTGATCATACAAAAGTGTACGAATGCCCTTTAGTAATTCAACGTCCGCAGGACGGTAATAACGCCGACCGCCACCGCGTTTTAGAGGCTTGATTTGAATGAATCGCGTTTCCCAAAAACGCAGCACGTGCTGGGGGAGATCAAGATCCTCACCGACCTCGCTGATCGTTCGAAATGCATCCGGGCTTTTGTCCATGTCGACATATTATCCCCAAAAAAATAAACTTGATTCGCTGCTATTTCAAACGTTTACTGGAAATTATCCAACATTTAAATCATTCAGAACTCACACGACCGATCATTTTTTGTCCGCGCTATTACCTTTAATCACTTTTTGCTTCAATACATTTGAGGCCTTGAATGTCATGACACGGCGCGGCGAAATTGGCACTTCTTCTCCAGTTTTCGGATTACGTCCAACACGCTCGCTTTTATCGCGAACATGGAATGTTGCAAACGATGATAATTTAACCGTATCACCGCGAACAATCGCATCACAAACGCGATCAAGGACCGTTTCAACCAATTCAGCTGACTCTGTGCGGGACAAGCCAACTTTGCGGTAAACAGCCTCGGCGAGATCGGCGCGAGTTACAGTCTTTCCGGCCATCATTTATCCCCACAAAAAACAATATATACCAAAGCGTATAACACGTTAGCGGCTCAAAGTTGTGCGGTCAAGAATGCACTGATGTTTTGTCTCACCAACGCAATAACATTGCACCCCACGTAAAGCCCCCCCCCATCGCCTCAAGTAATATTAGGTTTCCCTGCTTGATACGTCCGTCCGCTACCGCGACAGATAATGCTAAGGGTACGGATGCTGCAGACGTGTTGCCATGCGATTGAACGGTTATCACTACCTTTTCGTTGGAGATACTCAGCTTTTTTGCGGACGCATCAATGATACGCTTATTGGCTTGATGAGGTACAAACCAATCAACATCGGCGGCGGTAATTCCAGCATCGGCAAAAGAATCCTCTATCACATCGGTGATCATACCAACAGCATGCTTGAACACCTCGCGGCCTTCCATGCGCAAATGTCCAACAGTTTGCGTTGTCGATGGCCCACCGTCGACGTATAGTTTTTGCTTATGAGAGCCGTCAGAGCGCAGTTTTGCGGTTAAAACACCCCGGTCAGACGTAAGGCCTCGTCCTTCGCCCGCTTCCAAAATAACAGCGCCCGCCCCATCTCCAAACAAAACACAAGTTGATCGGTCACTCCAGTCCAAAATGCGGGAAAATGTCTCCGCGCCGATTACAATAACGCGTCGGACTTGGCCTGAGCGAATATACATATCCGCAGTCGTCATGGCATAGACAAATCCAGTGCATACGGCTGCGATATCAAAAGCGAATCCGTGCGTCATACCCAAGCGATTTTGAATATCCACCGCTGTAGAGGGAAATGTGTTATCTGGAGTTGCAGTCGCCAGAATAATCATATCAATATCGGCCACTTTTAGCTGGGCGTTATTCAGGGCATTTTGTGCCGCCTCTGCTCCCAGCGAGGCAGTAGTTTCACCCTCGCCCGCGATGTAGCGTTGTGCAATTCCTGTGCGCTGCACGATCCATTCGTCACTTGTCTCAACGATACCTTCCAAATCGGCATTTTTTACTAATCGCTTCGGCACAGCGGACCCGATGCCGCGAACAATTGATCTGATAACTGTCACTTAAGCCTCATCTAATTTTGCCGGAGACGTATCCATCGCCAGTGCTGTTAATGGAGTGCGGGCATGAAACGCGCTAATGTCAGCTTCAATTTTTTTTAGTAGCCCGTTGCGTGCCATATCGCGGCCTACACCAATGGCTGCCGCAAAGCCTTCCGCATCTGTTCCCCCATGGCTTTTCACCACAACGCCATTTAGCCCCAGAAAGACCCCGCCGTTTACTTTTCGCGGGTCCATTTTCTCACGCAGATGATCGAAAGCGCCCTTGGCAAAGAAATAACCAATTTTGGCGAGCAAAGTGCGGCTCATGGCAGCGCGCAAATATTCAGCAATTTGCTTGGCGGTACCTTCAGCTGTTTTAAGCGCTATATTGCCAGCAAAACCTTCGGTCACAACGACATTTACTGTGCCTTTGCCCAAATCATCGCCTTCAACAAAGCCCTTATAGGATAGCGTAGTTAGCGCGCTTTCACGCAACATGCGGCCAGCCTCTTTGACTTCTTCCTGACCTTTTATCTCCTCGACGCCCACATTGAGAAGAGCAACGGTCGGCGTATCAATTTCAAATAATGCTCTAGACATGGCAGCGCCCATCACAGCAAAATCGACGAGTTGCTGCGCATCAGCACCGATCGTGGCTCCAACGTCCAGTACAATGCTTTCGCCGCGCAGCGTTGGCCAAATCGCAGCTATCGCCGGGCGCTCGACACGGGCCATCGTGCGCAGACAAAAGCGAGACATAGCCATAAGCGCACCAGTGTTGCCGGCAGAGATGCAGGCATCCACCTCATTGGTTTTTACAGCTTCAATCGCCTTCCACATGGACGACTTCCATCGACCCTGACGCAGCGCCTGACTTGGCTTATCCTGCATGGAAACAGACACATCGCATTGGACAACCCTCGAGGCAGACATCAGAGCCGAATATTTCGCTAATATCGGCGTTATTTCCGACTCTTTCCCGTAAAAAACAAAAGACGTTTCGGGATATCGCTCTAGCGCGACTGCGGCACCCGGTATGGTAACTGATGGACCAAAGTCCCCGCCCATCGCATCAATTGAAATCTTCGTCACGTATTCGCCGTCCCGTATTTTAATTGCAACAACATGCCACAGCATCAGTCCTTTTTAGCGTACTTATCAATTCAAACAATGCGAATCGCACAAAATTGCGGCACGAGGAATTACTTTTCCTGTAAGTGAATAAGTTTGGCAAATGGCGAGACTTTTGCCGACTCCTTAGAATTATCGATGTCACTCTCAAACGCAGCACCCGCCTTACGAGGATAAGGATCAATGCCTAATTCGAAAAACTCTTCCGCAACTTGACCAACATCGAGCCTTTCGCCAGCAAAAGTTTCAGGAGCATCAGGCCCTTCCGAGTCGATTAAAATTTCACCATTTTCATCCGCCTTGGTAACGGCCATCTTTGAGCCTTCAGGCACATACGTTGCCTCAAAATCATTGTAAACGTGCGCATCAATTGGCTCTAATGTGATGCCGCAAGCTTGCATGATCTTTGCTGAAACAACACCTTTCACCTTTACACCCTCACCGCGCCACGAGGTGACCAGCAGGTTTGCTGTGAATGACGAAACGCCCAATAGATCGTGAGCCTTGGACAGAGCAGCACATTCCTTTTCCGTTGCCACAAGTTTCAATGGCATTCCGCTCCGTGGCAAGCGCGCAACGCTGACGAAATGGCTAAAGGGTAAACTAGTCTCTGATTTCATGATAACGCCTCGTAATTGTAGCGCTCATTATCTCAAAGTATCGCCATTGGAAACGAAAGATTGCCCATTATGATTGCCTCGTCACTCTGTGCGTTCAAACTGTCAATCACATGAAAAACATGAGTGCAGAGCTGCGCAGCCTCACCCCATGCTTTGTGCTCAGGGCTTATATTCCGCCGCAAAGCTTCGGCAAGCAATAAACTGTCGTTATTAGCAATGGCATGGTCATATGTTTCAGCGCGGCCATAAAACATTTTCGCAAGTTTTTTCATGCGCTTTGGCACGCCTGCATCACCTATACCTAGTTCCCGTAATGAATGATCCACGTCTTTGAAGAATTCCTCGACTACTTCCTGTCCCAATTCACGCAACGGCTGCGAGGCAGATTTCGCACGGCGCAAAAAAAGTATCATGTGCAGCGAAAGCGATTCAAATCGGCCAAGAGCTGTATCGGGGACATGCCAATCAGAAAAATACTCTGGCTGCCGCGCCGCCGCCACGATTGTCTCATAGGTGCGAACTACAATAGCTTCGTTGACCTTGGTTTTGCGGGAAAAAAGTTTGAAAAAAAACAACGATGGAGCCTTTCAAATGATTAACAGATGCGTTTGAAACATTGCATCGGGCATCAAGCTGGTTTACCGAAAGTATGGTTAGAGGTCCAGCCTGCGGGCCTTAAGGGAGATGATCTTGTTCAGTTACGATTTCAAGCGAAACATATTGCCGCGCCACTTTACGAGTGCGTCCCTCATCACCTTGACGATGTTGGTTGGGGGATGCCAATCCATGGAATTATCCAAGCCATCCGAAACCATCAATCAAGGCTACCTGGTAGACGAGCAATCTCTTGCAGCAGTTCCTGTTGGCTCCAGCCGTGAACAAGTGTTGCTATCGCTCGGCACGCCTTCCACAATCAATACCCTTGACAATGAGGTTTTTTATTACATTTCACAGACCCGCAAACGCCCGGTTGCTTTTATGCAATCTCATGTGACTGACCAACGTGTGCTAGCGATCTATTTTGGCGCCGATGGAACAGTTTCAAACATCGCTAATTATGGACTGAAGGATGGCAAAGTGTTTGAGTTTATCAAGCGCGTAACGCCAACGGGTGGCAAGGATTTGACGTTTATCGGGCAAATACTTTCCGGCCTTGGCAGAGGCGGCGTGCCAAATATCAAAGATAATAACGGCGGAGCTTATTAAATTTGCCCTGATCATCCGCCATGCAATTGCGGATGATCCAATCCAGTAACGTTTTTAATCCATCAATTAAACCAAAGCGCATAGCCCAAAAAATTGCCTCTGAAGAGTGATGTGAGGTTATGCCAATCGGCTGTGGTGGACATCGGACCGGATTCCAAAAACGGAACCGTATCAACACCCGCGATCAGCAACACGATGTCCAACCGCTTTGTTTCCTGAAATAGACGCTTGACGTTTATTCCTTGCTCGAAGCGCCAATGCGGCGCTAATTTTGTGCCCTCAAGCACCTGTTTAAACTCACTGACGACTGCGAGCCAGCCGTTGATTGTGGCATCATCCACTGCCATCGCGCCCCATCGGCCGGTCTGCTTGGCATTGGGCAACCATTCACGATCATTATCGGTTTCGGCGCGTGCGGCCTTCCAGCTTTCCGGGCTTAATTCTGCCAATTTAATGAGACGCAGACGCACATCATCAAACCTTTGCGGGTCAGAAACTTTCCAATTCATAAGGTGCACAAGAGCCAAAGCATCGCCAACCGAATTATCGACAAATCGCATACTTTGAGACCGCATCAACAAAATATCGGACATCGGAAGGCCAGATTTCGGGAAAAATGCATGGCCCGTCTTGTTAAAACTATCTTCAAAATCTATCGCCAAGCCAAACTCAGCTGAGGCGGTGAGAAACTGAATATACCCACGTAGCCAAAGCAAATCAGCCTTGTCGAAGTTGAAATTCAGGTCTGGTATAGTGCCGCCTGTGGGGCTGCGTAGGATTTTTTCGAGCATAAGCCCAACTGACTCCTCTGAGTTTGCTTTGCCATCCTTATTCATGTCGATGCGCACTTTAGCAAGATCAAGTGGCAGCTTCACGCCCTCACCTTTAGCCCCTTGTGCCAATTGCGCGTCGGCTTGGTTCAAATCATCGAACAGATCTTGCAAAATCGCGCGGTATTTTTGGTAGTCAATTTTTTCCGGATGCGGATTTGGCTCAACCGGAACCCGTAATATCGGCAACTGCATCATTTCATCGCCTGGATGGGTTTCAAGGCCATAGAGATAAAGCGATTGACTAAGATGCTCGACAGCTCTGACAAATTGCAGCAATCCCCGCGCTGATTGGGCTTGCGACAATGTAGCCGGATCACCCTTGTCAATAATTGCGCCCAGCACGCTATCACCTGTTTGTAACGTACCGGCGTAAAGGTTATTCGCCAACGCATCGCCGACCATATCGGCTCTCGCGCACCCAAGCCCCCCAAACACAATAACGGCCGCCAAAATAAGATTTCGCATGTTTCAAGCCTCCCAAATTAAACCGGACAGAGCATTCAAAAGCTTTGTGGCAAAATAAAACCCGCCGGATTGCTCCGGTGGGTTCTAATTTTTAACAGCGTTTTGCGCTTAGTGATGCGCCAATACGGCCAACAGCAACAGCGCCACGATATTGGTAATCTTGATTGCAGGGTTTACGGCGGGACCGGCAGTGTCCTTATACGGATCACCAACCGTATCGCCGGTGACGGAAGCCTTGTGTGCATCGGAGCCCTTCATATGACGTACGCCGTCTTTATCAACGAAGCCGTCTTCAAAGGACTTTTTGGCATTGTCCCATGCGCCGCCGCCTGATGTCATCGAAATGGCCACGAACAGGCCATTAACAATAACGCCAAGGAGCGATGCGCCGAGCGCGGCAAAAGCGGAGGCCTTTGAGCCGGAGATGAGCAAGACGCCGAAGTAAACGACGAGTGGCGCCAGAACCGGCAAGAGCGACGGGATGATCATTTCCTTGATCGCAGCCTTGGTCAAAATATCCACTGCGCGGGCATAATCCGGCTTGGACGTTCCGGCCATAATGCCCGGGTTTTCGCGGAATTGGCGACGGACTTCCTCGACGATGGAACCGGCCGCACGGCCAACAGCCGTCATTGCAATGCCGCCGAAGAGGTAAGGGATGAGACCGCCGAAAATCAAGCCGGAAACAACATAGGGGTTGGACAGATCAAACGAGATTGGCCCCATATCCTTGAAGTACGGATATGTATCGCCGTTCGCCGCGAAGAACTGCAAGTCGTTTGAGTAAGCTGCGAACAATACCAGTGCACCAAGACCGGCAGAACCGATGGCATAGCCCTTGGTGACGGCCTTAGTGGTGTTGCCTACAGCATCAAGCGCGTCAGTGACGTGGCGGACTTCAGGCGGAAGGCCGGACATTTCAGCAATGCCACCAGCGTTGTCTGTCACCGGACCGAACGCGTCAAGCGCCACGATCATGCCGGCAATTCCGATCATTGCCGTCACCGCAATTGCCGTGCCGAACAGGCCTGCAAGTTGGTAAGTCGCAATGATACCACCACAGATTACGAGCGCTGGCAGTGCTGTTGACTCAAGTGATACGGCCAAGCCTTGAATAACGTTCGTGCCGTGACCGGTTACTGACGCCTGTGCGATTGAGTTTACAGGGCGCTTGTTTGTGCCGGTGTAATATTCAGTAATCACAACGATCAGCGCTGTTACCAACAAGCCAATCAAGCCACAGGCAAACAAGTTTGCACCAGTGATAACTTTATCAGCAACAGTGCCGACTTCACCCCAACCGATAATCATTGACGTTGCGCCGCCGAGTCCGATCACTGACAAAACGCCAGTAGCAATGAGGCCTTTGTAGAGAGCGCCCATAATATTCTGGCTTGCGCCAAGACGAACGAAATAAGTTCCAATAATCGATGTGATGATTGAAGCGCCGCAGATAACCAGCGGATACATCATCATGTCTTCAAGATTTGCGGCATCCTTGAAAAAGATTGCCGCAAGCACCATCGTGGCCACTACTGACACTGCATAAGTCTCAAACAAGTCAGCGGCCATGCCAGCACAATCACCAACATTATCACCAACGTTATCGGCGATGGTCGCAGGGTTACGCGCGTCATCTTCCGGGATGCCCGCCTCAACCTTGCCAACCAAATCACCGCCGACATCCGCACCCTTGGTGAAGATACCGCCGCCAAGGCGGGCGAATATTGAAATGAGCGAAGCGCCAAAACCGAGCGCTACCAGCGCATCGACCACTTCGCGGTCGTTGGACCACATGTCCATCGGTCCGGTTAGTATCCAATAATAAACAGCAACGCCGAGAAGCGCCAAGCCTGCAACCAACATGCCGGTGATTGCGCCGGACTTGAAGGCGATATCAAGGCCGCCAGCAAGCGACTTGGACGAGGCCTGCGCGGTGCGTACGTTGGCGCGCACCGACACGTGCATGCCAATAAAGCCGGCAATACCGGACAAGACCGCGCCAATCAGAAAGCCGATGGCAGCAGTTCCTGATAAAAGCAGCCATGCCAAAACGAACACCACCGCACCAACAACGGCGATGGCCTTGTATTGACGGGCAAGATAGGCCTGCGCGCCTTCGCGGATAGCGGCCGCAATTTCCTGCATGCGTGCATTGCCCTGATCGGCGGCGAGCACCGAACGTGTGGTCCATACTGCGTATAGAACAGAGAGCAGGCCGCACATAATGACAAACAATAGACTTGGTGCCATGACCTTGAATTCCTCAAATTTGCCCGAAAATCCCCTCCCCGGGCGGTTTCATTGCGTTCGATTCGCGGCAAAGCCACATCCCGATAACGATGGTGGTGTATGCTCAAAGGAAGTAAAAAGGTCAAGTAATGTAACCGTTTGTTAATGCCATAGAATTTCTGGCTGATCGACAAGCAATTTTAACTCTTACCCGGTGTCTTGAATCGGGACATTCAGGCTCACCACCTTCTCTCGAGACAATACGTTTCCATCGTCCGCAACAACCAGCCGCCCACCGTTTCAAGCTAGCGTCAGCTATAGCTCGAAACTGATGATGCGGCCAAAGCGGCGATGTTAAGGAGGCCCCGTACCGTGATTGACGGCGTCACAATGTGGGCGCGATTGCCCATGCCCATCAAAATCGGCCCTACTTCCAATCCACCAGCTACGGATTTCAAAATATTGCGGGCAGCGCCGGATGCGTCCGTATTACCGAATACAAGCACATTGGCTTTGCCCGTTAGTCGCCCGCCAGGAAACAATCGGTCACGCAATTCTGAGTCCAGCGCCGTGTCGACATTCATTTCGCCCTCGTACTGAAACGTCAGTGATTTTGTATCTAATATTTCGAGTGCATCGCGCATTGCGCGCCCTGTAGGGCTGTCGAGATTACCAAACTGAGATCCAGAACAAAGCGCAATTTTAGGGTCGATTCCAAAGCGGCGAACATGGCGGGCAGCCGCAATTACAGTTTCCGCCAACTGCTCTGGTGTAGGGTTCAGGTGAATGTGGGTATCTGTTATAAACAGCGGGTCAGCGCTGTCTTGAATAATAAGCGATAAGGCACCCACAGGGTGGTGCGCATCATCGCTCAACACTTGAGTTACATAATTAAGATGCCACCGGTATTCACCAAAGGTACCGCAGATCATGCTGTCAGCTTCGCCACACTGAACCATCACAGCAGCGATAGCGCTGGTATTGGTGCGCAAAATAGCTTTGGCTAAATCCGGAGTGACCCCCTTGCGGCGCAAAATATGCTGATAGCTGGTCCAGTAATCTTTAAAACGCGGATCATGTTCTGGGTTGACCAAATCAAAATCTTTTCCTGGGCGCAGGTTTAACCCTTCACGCTCAATGCGCGAGGCCACAACTTCGGGGCGGCCAATCAAAATTGGTATGCCACCATTGTCTTCCAGCATAGCTTGCGCAGCACGAAGCACACGCTCATCCTCGCCCTCGGCAAAGACAATGCGGCGCTTCGAGGCGCTGGCAGCATCGAACACACTGCGCATAACGTTAAATGAACGGAACACTTGGGCCTGCAAACGCTTATAATAAGCATCCAAATCGATAGGCCGCTTGGCTACACCGGAATCCATTGCAGCCTTGGCTACCGCATGAGCAATGGTAGGCAACAGGCGTGGGTCAAACGGCTTTGGAATAAGATATTCCGGCCCGAAAGTTAAACGTTCACCGCGATAGGCTTGCCCGAGTTCAGCCGATGCAGTCTTGCGGGCAAGGCTGGCAATAGCCTCGACGCAAGCCAGTTTCATTGCATCATTGATCTCAGTAGCGCCTACATCCAGTGCGCCACGGAAGATGAATGGAAAGCACAAAACATTGTTGACCTGATTGGGAAAGTCTGAGCGCCCGGTGGCTATCAGCGCATCGGGCGCACCTTTTCGTGCTTCTTCCGGCATGATTTCAGGAGTCGGATTTGCCAGTGCAAAAATAATTGGGGATTTTGCCATTTTGCCAACCATCTCGCTGGTCAACAGCCCGGGCCCGGAGACACCCAGAAACAGGTCAGCGCCTTCCAGCGCCTCATCAATGGTTCGCAAATGAGTGTCTTGGGCAAACTCAAGCTTTTCTTCAGTCAGTCCGTTGCGCTGCGTATGGACCACGCCTTTACTATCCAGCATCAAGATATTTTCGTGGCGGACACCCATAACCTTGAGCATCTTGAGACAAGCAATGCCTGCCGCGCCTGCTCCAAGCGCCACAACGCGAATATCCTCTATCTTCTTATTAGCCACTTTCAGCGCATTAAATGCCGCAGCTGAAGCCACGATTGCAGTTCCATGCTGATCGTCATGGAAAACCGGAATATTCATCGCCTCTTTGCAAAGTCGCTCAACAATGAAGCACTCAGGGGCCTTGATATCTTCGAGATTAATTGCTCCAAACGTCGGCTCCAGTTTAATCACTAATTCCGCCAGCTTATACGGGTCCGTCTCATTTACCTCAATATCAAAGCAGTCGATACCGGCGAACTTTTTAAACAAAACCGCCTTGCCCTCCATAACTGGCTTGCCAGCAAGCGCACCAAGATCACCAAGCCCGAGCACGGCAGTTCCATTGGATATTACAGCCACAAGATTACCCTTCGACGTGTAGCGAAATACGTCATCCGGATTTTTCTGAATTTCAAGACAAGCTTCTGCAACACCTGGAGAATAGGCACGGGATAAATCGCGCGCTGTTACCATTGGCTTTGTAGCACGAATTTCTAGCTTACCTGGCTTAGGAAACTCATGGTAATCAAGCGCCTCCTTGCGTAACGTTGCTTCAATCACTTGTTTATTTGTCATAATCCGCTCAGTCCCTGGTGATTGTTACTAGTTTATTGATATCAGTCCACAATCGCCGCTTCGGTCGCCGCACGCAGCTCCTCTTCGGATACACCATCCGCACACTCCACGATCTTCAGCCCGCCGGGGACTACGTCCATAACGCCAAGATTTGTGATAATGCGATCCACCACGGATTTACCTGTTAACGGCAAGGTGCATTCCTTCAACACCTTGCTCTCGCCGTGCTTTGAGGTATGGTCCATCACCACAACAACCCGCCCGACGCCCGCCACTAAATCCATCGCGCCGCCCATGCCTTTGACCAGCTTGCCGGGAATCATCCAGTTTGCCAGATCGCCATTTTCCGCTACTTCCATCGCACCCAAAATCGCCATCGCAATTTTGCCGCCACGGATCATAGCAAAGCTCTGCGCCGAATCGAAAAACGCCGTCTGCGGCAACTCAGTGATCGTCTGCTTGCCAGCATTAATTAGGTCGGCATCTTCCTCGCCCTCAAACGGAAACGGCCCCATGCCAAGCATCCCGTTCTCGGATTGCAGCGTTACCTCGATGCCTGCAGGAATATAATTTGCCACCAGCGTCGGAATGCCAATACCCAAATTTACGTACCACCCATCTTGCAGTTCCAGTGCCGCCCGCGCAGCCATTTGGTTACGATCCCAAGCCATTAGCGCAACTCCGTCCTCAGTTTTTTTGCCTGTACGGGGCGTGTATCGTCGGGCATCATGTAAAACATGTCCATCGGCATATTGGCCGCCGGCGCCATAAAGGCGTTCAAGTTTGCGGCACTCGCCTGAACCATGGTGCCGATAAGCACCGGATTCGCGCGGGCGAAACCGGCCCCGAAGGCGGCATCAATCTTGACAACAGCGGCATCGAGAAGGGCATCGGTGTAGCTGATGGCCGCTGTAATACTTTCGTCACTTCCTTCGATCAAGCCCATCATAAGGCCTCCCTCTTACGTGTTGTGCGCTGTTCGATGCGTTTCTCGTGATCACCCTTGATAATGCGATGGACATAGATGCCCGGCAGATGAATCGTATCCGGGTCCAGAGAGCCAAGTGGCACAATTTCTTCCACTTCCACCACACAAAACTTGCCGCAAGTGGCAGCAGGTGGATTGAAGTTACGCGCCGTCTTGCGAAACACCAGATTGCCCGAGGGGTCTGCCTTCCAAGCCTTGACTATGGATAAATCGGCCACAATACCGCACTCCAGAATATAAGTCTGGCCGTTAAAATCCTTATGCTCTTTGCCGTTGGCAATCACCGTGCCGACCCCGGTCTTGGTGTAAAACCCCGGAATCCCTGCGCCACCTGCGCGCATGCGCTCGGCCAAGGTTCCTTGCGGGTTAAACTCCAGCTCCAGTTCGCCTGACAGATATTGCCGCATAAATTCAGCATTTTCGCCAACATATGATGAGATCATTTTCTTCACTTGGCGCGTTTCAAGCAATTGCCCGATGCCAAACCCGTCCACGCCCGCATTGTTGGAGGCAAAGGTCAGCTCTTTGGTCCCCGCATCGCGGATAGCGGCAATCAAAAGCTCAGGAATGCCGCAAAGGCCAAACCCGCCGGACGCGATAAACATGCCGTCAAACAGCAAACCATCAAGTGCTGATTTAGCGTTGTCGAATATTTTTTTCATCTTTTATTCCCGGGCACAATAAAAATCACAAGCAGAATCATCTGAATGACCAATTTCCTTAACGTCACTCTAGCGCCAATGCCAAGTCAGCCAAGGGCGAATAAACCCAAAGTTTTCGCACTCACCAATTTTATTTCGTATGATGTTAAAGGAGTTTGGTGAGCGCGATGGGGGTCGAACCCATGACCTACTGATTAAAAGTCAGTTGCTCTACCAGCTGAGCTACACGCTCCCAAAGCAGTAAACCTGCGGAAGTGAACGGGTATTAAGGGGAGTAACCGCGAAGGTCAACACCTGTATCGCAAACTTCGCTCCCAAAGATGTGAATTTGCACGATAGTTTGCACCTTGATGAATTTCGAGTGTGCGATATTTTCGATAATGAAACTAATAATCACATTAAGCCGTTACTTTTGAAGTCAGACCTCGGGACATCGGAGAATGAGCATGACCCACATTATTCAGCGCCTTTTTGTAATTTCAATGATTTTTTTAGCAATACCTTCCGCATTTGCCGATGAGGCTTCCATAAAGGCGAGCCAAGACACCATTCGAGGACAGATCGAAGCATTCAAAGCGGGTGATGACACAAAGGCTTTTTCCTACGCCGCGCCAAATATTCATATGTTTTTCCCGGATGTTCAAGGCTTTATGGCAATGGTCAAAAAAGGCTATCAGCCGGTGTGGAACCCAAAGAATTATGACTTTGGCCGCACGAAAGAACCAAAGGACGGCCAAATAATTCAGGAAGTTTTTGTCACCGGACCAGACGGCAAGCCATGGACCGCAATCTACACCATGACACGCGACACCAATGGCGCTTGGCTGATTAATGGTGTGCAGATAGTGCCGGGCGATGATTCGTCCGCCTGATTAGAGTGGGGGAATATCGCCGGTCGTCCAGTTGACTTGGGTTTTCTCGCCAAATGATTGAAATTGTTTTGCCTCGATGGCATATCTCATGCCCTGCATAAGATATTGATAATAGGCCAGATTGTTCCACGTGAGTAGCATGCCTCCCAGCAGCTCATCGGATTTGACGAGATGATGCAAGTAAGCGCGTGAATAGTCCCGCGCCGGAGCCCATTCGCTCTCCTCGTCCAGCGGACGGTGATCATCAGCATGTCGGGCATTTCGCAAATTCACCTTGCCGCGCCGCGTGAAAGCCAGTCCGTGCCGCCCTGCCCGCGTTGGCATCACGCAGTCGAACATATCAACGCCTCTAGCCACAGACTTTAACAAATCATCCGGCGTGCCTACGCCCATCAAATAGCGCGGCTTGTGCTCCGGCAGTGCGGGACAGGTGATGCCGAGCATTTCCAGCATCACCGACTGCGGTTCGCCAACGGCAAGGCCACCGATGGAATAGCCCGGCAAATCCATCGCCGACAACGCGTTTGCCGAGCGCAAGCGCAGCGCGGGCACATCGCCTCCCTGCACAATGCCGAACATGGCTTTGCCCGGCTGTGTGCCGAACGCCTTGTAGGAACGCTCTGCCCAGCGCAGAGACATTTCCATCGCGCGTTCAATTTCCTTGTGATCGGCAGGCAGTGCCACGCACTCGTCAAGCTGCATCTGAATATCCGAACCCAATAGCGTTTGGATTTCAATCGAGCGCTCCGGCGACATGGAGTAGGCTCGGCCATCAATATGCGAGCGAAAAGTGACACCCTCTTCGTTGATCTTGCGTAGTTTGGAAAGCGACATGACTTGGAAGCCGCCGGAGTCCGTCAATATAGGATGCTTCCAACGGGAAAATTCGTGCAAGCCACCAAGCTTTGCAATCCGCTCCGCACCGGGGCGCAGCATTAAATGGTAGGTGTTTCCAAGGATAACATCTGCGCCAAGGTCGCGCACTTGGCCCATATACATGGCTTTAACTGTGCCCGCCGTGCCAACCGGCATGAAGGCAGGAGTGCGGATCGTGCCGCGCGGCATAGTAATTTCACCGCGCCGCGCGCCGCCATCTTGGGCCAAAAGTTTAAACGCGAAGTCTTGGCTCATCAGCCCTGTCCTTTTGGTAAAATCAGGCTGGTATCACCGTAGGAATAAAAACGGTAGCCGCTCGCTATGGCATGAGCATAGGCCAGCCGAATTGTGTCGTAGCCGCCAAGCGCCGAAACCAACATAAAAAGCGTAGAGCGCGGCAGGTGAAAATTAGTCATCAACCCGTCGATGAATTTGAATATGTAACCCGGCGTGATGAAAATATCCGTCGCACCCGACCATGTTTGCAGCATACCATCGGCACTAGCCGCACTTTCGAGCAAGCGCAAAGATGTGGTTCCAACCGCGATAATGCGGCGGCCTTCGCGCTTGGCTTTGTTGAGACTGGCGGCAACACTGGCGCTGACATGACCAATCTCATGGTGCATTTTATGGTCTTTGGTATCATCCACCTTCACCGGCAAAAACGTACCTGCCCCGACATGCAGCGTCACAAAATGCCGCTCGACGCCCTTTTCATCCAATTTCGCAAAAAGTTCCGGCGTGAAATGCAGGCCAGCGGTTGGAGCGGCAACTGCGCCCTCTTCACGCGCATAAATAGTCTGATAATCCGTCAAGTCATGCGCATCATCGCCACGTTTGGCGGCAATATAGGGAGGAATGGGAATGTGTCCGACGTTTCGTATGGCATCATCCAAATGCGGGCCGGAAAAATCAAACCGCAGCAGCGCCTCGCCGCCTTCGGTCTTTTCCACAACGGTTGCATCGAGTTGGCCCGACATGCAGGCGCTTTCATCATGGCCGAACCGGACACGATCGCCCGCTTTCACACGCTTGGCAGGGCGCATAAACGCCCGCCACTCATTGGCGCTTTCACGCATGTGCAACGTTGCATCAACTCGGGCAAAATTACCGTCACGCTCTCGAAGGCCGAATAGCTGCGCGGGAATCACTTTCGTATCGTTGAACACAAGCACATCGCCCGCTCGAAGCAGGCTTGGCAGATCTGCCACCGTAGCATCGGAAATGTCTTGGCCTGATATCACCAGCAGTTTGGCACTTTCGCGCGGCTCCGCCGGTCGTAGCGCTATACGCTCTTCCGGAAGTTCAAAATCAAATTGATCGACGCGCATTCGTCACTTTTCCAACTGCTCAATTATTTTTCTTAATGCCGCAAGAACTTGAGCTGATGGGAATTCAAAATAGAAATCTTCCATATTCTTGTCAGTCAGTTTGAGCGCGGGGCCCCAATGAGCAGTCATTTGGCCAACGGAACTATTTCCGACTTTCTTACTTTAAACTCGACTGAAAATGCGATCGTGATGATGCCTTATCGCATCGCCAGAATCTATTATTTTGGGTATATGTTCGTCAAGAATCCTTACCATCTATTCCTGCTTATACTTTGATATAATTAGCTCAACTTAAGGAAACCTGAATATCATGAGAGTGTTGAAACTGGCTAGAGCAGCATATGCAGCAAAAAGCATGTTCAAGACTATGGAGTTCGTCTGTATCAGAAAATGCCTGCTGCTATTGCAAATTTAATCTCTCTCAGTACAAATTCGCAAACAAAAGAGCTAAGAAGAATGTCTTTAATTTCTGAATTAAGAGCGCCTGCAATCCGGCGACCAGTTTCCGAATTTTCATTTCGAAAGTAATTAACTAACTTCTCGAACAGATACCGATGCTCATGCAAGGCTGCATGAGCATCGGTAATTGCGTTTGAACTTAGATTCATAAATTAGGACTACGCGTCCGCAGCCACTTTCGCGCTGACGATTGAATCCGGATCAGAAACAGGTTCGCCGCGCTTGATTTTGTCAACAAATTCCATGCCCTGCATAACCTGACCCCAAACAGTGTATTGGCGGTTCAAAAAGCTAGCATCACCAAAGCAGATGAAAAACTGCGAATTGGCAGAGTTTGGCATTTGCGAACGCGCCATGGAAAGCGTGCCGCGAACGTGGTTGGTGTTTGAAAATTCAGCCTTTAAGTCCGGCTTGTCGGAGCCGCCCATACCGGCACGGGATGGATTGAAATCTTTGCCGCCCTTTTTGCCGAACTTCACATCCCCGGTTTGCGCCATGAAGCCATCGATAACGCGGTGGAAAACCACGCCGTCATATTCACCTGCTCGCACCAATTCCTTGATGCGTTCCACATGGCCAGGGGCCAAATCAGGGAACATTTCAATCACGACTGTGCCCTTGGTGGTTTCCAGGATCAGCGTATTTTCCGGGTCTTTAATTGTCATAAAATCAGTCCTCTACAGAATTTCAGTTTTGTTATTTAGCGCCAATTTTTACGCTGATCATTTTGTCAGGGTCGGTTACAACACCGTTCTGAGCCTCTTCGCCGCGCTTGATTTTATCTACCAGTTCCATGCCGGACACGACTGTGCCAACGATTGTATATTGACCATTCAAGAACGCCCCATCGCCAAACATGATGAAAAACTGCGAATTGGCAGAATTTGGATCTTGCGAACGAGCCATGCCAACAGTACCGCGCACGAATGATTCCTTGGAGAATTCAGCAGGGATGTCCGGCAAATCGGAGCCGCCTGTTCCTGCGGCATCTTTATTGTAGTTCTTACCCGCATTGCCATACTGGCCATCCCCGGTTTGTGCCATGAAACCGTTGATTACACGGTGAAACACCACATCGTTGTAAAAACCTTTGGCCGCAAGTGCCTTGATTTGCGCGACATGCTTTGGTGCCAAATCCGGACGAAGCGCAATCGTAACGTCGCCGTCTTTAAGCTTGATAACCATCGTATCTTCTGGCGCTGCGGCCAGAGCGCTGAATGAGAACGTGGCAAACAAAATAGCGCTGGCCAAAAGCCGGAACAATTTAGACATGGAATACCCTTTATTTGTTGAAGTGAGTTTTGAGAGCGGCAGAAACATTATCCGGCACAAAACCGGAAATATCGCCGCCCATCGAGGCGATTTGGCGCACCAATGTGGCGGTGATATGCCGCGAAAGTGGTTTCGCCGGAAAGAATATCGTGCGGATTTGCGGTGCCATCTGCCTGTTCATTCCGGCCATATTCATTTCATAGTCAAAGTCCGTGGCATCGCGCAGGCCGCGCACCAAAATACTCGCACCGGCTTTACTGGCGGCGTCCACTGCTAATCCATCAAACAACTGGACCGACATATCGCCGATGCGCAACGCAAACGCAGCCCTCACCGCATCCCCTATTAATACTGACCGTTCATCAAAATCAAACAGCGGCTTTTTACCCGGATGGACGCCAATAGCGATAATCAGCTTGTCCATAATATCCAAAGCATCGCCGATCACATCAATGTGACCGTTCGTCAAAGGATCAAAGGAACCCGTGTAAAAGCCGACTTTCATGGGCATCCTCTAGCTGTTTCAGATACAATTGACAATTCCCAAGCCGCGTAAACGCACGAAAACAACATGAACCACAAATGAACAGCACAATCAGCAGCGGTTCAGTGGAACTATGTGATGATCTCACTCGTTACTTATTTACATAGTCAAACGATTGGACCAATCCATGATCATTTTCTTACTCGCCGCCTCTATGATGACAGCAATGTTAATTGCAACAGCGGTAATGCTTCATGCCAATAGCGCAGAAGTAACACAAGATACTGTATCGCACTTTTAGAGCGCGACGCGGCTCCAAATCTTAGTCTTCTGGCGCAGTGTCACCAACTGGCACGTCTCCGACAATATCCTCGTCAGTTTCCGGCTCGCTGATACGTTCAACCGAGACGACCTTTTCGCCTTCTGCAGTATTAAATACAGTGACGCCCTTAGTGGCGCGGCTGGCGATGCGAATGCCGTCAACCGGCACACGGATTAGAGTCCCACCATCCGAGACCATCATGATCTGATCGCCGTTGCCCACAGGGAATGCCGCAATTAGCGGCCCGATTTCGGCAACTTTGGAGACGTCCGTAGCGCGGATACCTTTGCCGCCACGACCCGTCAGACGGAAATCATAAGACGACGAACGTTTGCCATAGCCAAGCTGCGTCATGGTCAAAATGAACTGCTCGTGAGCCTTCAGCTCTTCATAGCGCTCGTCGCTTAGCGATGTTTCCTCAACCGCTTCCTCTCCGGTCAGGACCACATCATCAACCTCAGCACCCGCCAAGCGCCGCTCAGCAGTCGCGCGTTTGAGATAGGCACCACGTTCCGCAGGCTCCGCGTTGACATGTTCAAGTATAGTCATGGAAATTGCACGGTCGCTGTCGGCCATATTAATGCCGCGCACGCCGACAGAATTACGGCTGGAAAACACACGTACATCATCCACCGCAAAGCGAATGCACTGGCCGGAGGCGGCAGTCAAAAGCACGTCATTATTATCTGTGCAAGTCTCGACGCCGAGAATTTCATCGCCCTCTTCTTCCAGCTTCATCGCAATTTTGCCGTTGCGATTAACTTGCACAAAGTCGGACAATTTATTGCGCCGCACTGTACCGCGCGTTGTGGCAAACATTACGTCCAGCTCGCCCCATGTGCCCTCATCTTCCGGCAGCGGCATGATGGTGGTGATGCGCTCACCCTGTTGCAACGGCAGCATATTGATAAGCGCCTTGCCGCGAGACTGCGGCGAGCCAATCGGCAAGCGCCAAACCTTTTCTTTATAGACAATGCCACGTGAAGAGAAAAACAGGATTGGCGTATGGGTGTTGGCAACAAACAGCCGCGTGACGAAATCCTCGTCCCGTGTAGACATGCCTGAACGACCCTTGCCGCCACGCCGCTGGGCACGATACATCGCCAATGGAACGCGTTTAATGTAACCGGCATGTGACACCGTCACCACCATATCTTCGCGGGCAATGAGATCCTCGTCATCCATGTCCGGACCGCCATCGGCAAGCTCTGTACGGCGCGGATTAGCAAACTGGTCCCGCACCGCAATCAGCTCGTTTTTCACGATCGTCATGATGCGAACGCGGGAGCGCAAAATATCAAGAAAATCAGTGATTTCCGCACCAATCTTCGCAAGTTCGTCAGCAATTTCATCACGGCCCAGAGCCGTCAATCGTGCAAGCCGTAGTTCCAAAATAGCCCGCGCCTGCTCATCCGATAAATTATAGGTTTGGTCATCATTGATCGGGTGAATCGGATCATCAATCAGCGCAATAAGTGGCGCAACGTCATGTGCCGGCCAGCGCCGCGTCATCAATTGTTCGCGCGCTGTCGCTGGGTCCGGCGCACGGCGGATAAGCTCAATGATCTCGTCAATATTAGCGACGGCGATAGCTAAACCGACCAAAATATGAGCGCGATCGCGGCACTTCATCAGCAAATATTTAGTGCGCCGCGAGACAACTTCTTCGCGGAAATTGATGAAGGCGTGCAGCATTTCCAAAAGGTTCATCACCTCCGGCTTGCCGCCATTGAGCGCCACCATATTGCAGCCAAAGCTGGTTTGCAGCGGTGTGTATTTATAAAGCTGATTGAGAATAACATCCGCAACGGCGTCGCGCTTCAGCTCAATAACCACGCGGTAGCCATCGCGGTCGGACTCGTCGCGAATATCGGAAATGCCCTCAACGCGCTTTTCGCGCACCAATTCGGCCATCTTTTCAATCATCGTCAGCTTGTTCACCTGATAGGGAACTTCGGTGATAATGATCTGCTCGCGGTCGCCGCGCATCGGCTCAATTGTGGCGCGGCCACGCATAATTACCGAGCCGCGACCTGTCGAATACGCGGAATAAATACCGGACTTGCCGAGTATAAATGCACCAGTTGGAAAGTCCGGTCCCGGGATAAACTCCATCAGCTCCGTAAGTTCCATATCCGGCTTGTCAATCAGCGCCACGCAGCCATTGATAACTTCGCCAAGATTATGCGGCGGAATGTTGGTCGCCATACCGACGGCAATGCCGCCCGAACCATTGACCAAAAGATTTGGAAACCGCGCAGGCAGAACCTTCGGCTCTGTCATCGTGGCATCATAGTTTTCCTGAAAATCAACAGTATCCTTGTCGATGTCTTCCAAAAGCTCGTGAGCACCGCGCGAAAGCCGGGCTTCGGTATAACGCATCGCCGCAGGCGGGTCGCCATCGATAGAGCCATAATTGCCCTGCCCGTCAATCAACGGGAAGCGAAGCGACCAGTTCTGAGCCATACGCACCAGCGCATCATAAATAGAGGCGTCACCATGAGGATGGTATTTGCCCATAACGTCCGCAACCGGACGAGCCGATTTCACATATTTGCGGTTCCAGTGATAACCACTCTCATGTGCCGCATAAAGAATGCGACGATGCACCGGCTTCAAACCATCCCGCACATCGGGAAGTGCGCGGCTGACGATCACGCTCATGGCATAATCGAGGTAGGAGCGCTGCATTTCCTCCATAATGGAGATTGGCTCAATGCCGGGAGTCATGGTGGATGGGCTTTGATCTGTCACGTTTACCGCCGAATCTATAGAATCAATAAGCTTACATATAGCCTACACACACACAAAATGCGAACTCACAGGCTTTCAAATTTCAATTCAAAACGCAATGATTTCATCGACTTAACCTGTCGATATCATGCCAATAAAAACCTCACCTGTTGAAAAGTCGAATTATGTGTAGTTTGGAGAATATATGACGGACTTCCAACAGCGGGCTTGACGGCAATGCTCTTAAATTACGATGCTCTCACAAACGCATTGGTCACAATATTAGTCACGATCAGCCCGCACAGCCTTGCACCGCTATTTCTTGTGCTCACGCGCGGCATGGACCGCAAACAGCGCAACCAGGTTGCCATAAGATCCAGCGTTATTGCCACGCTCGTGATGTCGATGTTCGCGGTATTTGGGACGTCTATCCTCGGCTTGTTCGGGATAACAATATCAGCATTTAAGCTTGCTGGCGGTTTACTGCTTTTTTACATCGCTTTTGAAATGATTTTTGAACGGCGTGAACAGCGCCGTGAGGCAAGCGCCGAAGTCGCAATCACCCAGGATATGATCCAAAATATTGCCGCGTTCCCGCTTGCAGTTCCTCTCATTGCCGGCCTTGGCACGATATCAGCAACAATTTTGCTGGCAGACAAATTCGGCCCGATCGAATCCCGCGCAGTTCTAATTCCGGTAATATAGGTATCAGTGGCTATCACATGGTCTATTTTTATGATTGCAGAACGCTTGGACAAACTACTGGGTCAAACCGGCCGTTCAATGCTGACGCGGCTGCTTGGCATGTTGCTCGCCGCGCTTGCGGTGCAGTTTGTATTCGATGCGATCAAAGTGCTGATGGCGCACTAATCATATCAAAAAGGGATTTCATCATCCAGATCGCGCGAGAAGCCGCCACCAGCCGGAGCGGGCGCGTTGCCGCCACGATTACCGCCAACTGAAGCAGGCATCGGGCTGGAGCGACCGAAGTCCGAACCACCACTCTGGTCATATTCACCCCCGCCGCTGCGGCCTGAACTTTCATTGCGGCTGTCCAACATCTGCAATTCGCCACGATATTTCTGCAGCACAATTTCGGTTGAATATTTCTCCACGCCAGCATTATCAGTCCACTTACGGGTCTGCATTGCGCCCTCAAGGTAGACCTTCATACCCTTCTTGAGGTATTGCTCAGCAACCTTGGCTATACCCTCGTTAAATATAACAATATTGTGCCACTCAGTCTTTTCCTTGCGCTCGCCTGAATTCTTGTCACGCCAAGACTCCGATGTTGCGAGCGAGAAATTCACCACACTATCGCCGGACTGCATTTTGCGCACTTCAGGGTCTTTACCCAGATTGCCAATCAAAATTACTTTATTCAAACTGCCAGCCATAATATCAACCCTCGAAAAACACTAAATTTGTGTTAACTTAAACCAACCTGCTAAATATTGCTGCCCGACTTTAGGCTTTCCACAGAAGTTTTTGTTCTTTATTTGTTCTAATAATAAATTTCTGGATTGTCAATGCCCGCAACTGCAACATCAAAATGAATAGAGCCCCGTGGCTCATTGGGCGCACGAGGCTCTCAGAAGATTTATTCCTTCTCCAAGGCAGTTTCGCCTGCATTGTTGTGAGGCGACAAAAGATTAGCTATGTGGTTTGGCGGGTCTAACCCGCATCTATATCTGCTCTGGCGGCGTCATGGCTCCGCTCCCGAATAACGACGCAACAACTATGCGACAATCAAAATATGCACCTGAATTTACCTAAGGTCAAGCGCACTATCATCCCGGTCCATCACAATGTGTTTCATTGATTTTCCCGTTTACAAATCAATTTTGTTCTATATATGTTCTAATACTGAGCTGTTAAATGCCAAGATGTTTTAGTTTCGGTGTATGATTGTGTGTGGCAGTGCGGTGCGACCTCGACATTGCGCGTTCACTATCTAAATAGAGAAGCTGATTAGTTTCGAGTAGCGGATTCCCTATGGCTGACCACAAATTTCTTTCCATTCGCGGCGCGCGCGAGCATAATTTGAAGAACATCGATCTGGATTTGCCGCGTGACAGTTTGATTGTCATGACTGGAGTGTCCGGCTCGGGAAAATCGTCACTGGCGTTTGACACCATTTATGCTGAGGGCCAGCGTCGCTATGTCGAAAGCTTGTCTGCTTACGCGCGGCAGTTTTTGGAGATGATGCAAAAACCGGATGTTGATCAAATTGATGGTCTGTCACCTGCCATTTCCATCGAGCAGAAGACCACGTCGCGCAATCCGCGCTCTACGGTTGGCACTGTCACAGAGATTCACGATTACATGCGCTTGCTGTTTGCGCGCGTCGGAGTTCCTTATTCCCCTGCAACCGGATTGCCTATTGAAAGTCAGACCGTCAGCCAGATGGTTGACCGCGTGCTGGAGCAAGAGGACGGCACGCGCCTGTTTATCCTTGCGCCAATTTCCAGAGGCCGCAAAGGTGAATTCAAAAAAGAACTGGCCGAGCTACAGAAAAAAGGCTTCCAGCGCGTCAAAATCGATGGCTCGTTTTACGAGATGGCCGATGTTCCCGCGTTGGATAAAAAGTTCAAGCATGACATTGATGTGGTGGTTGACCGTGTGGTTGTGCGCGATGATTTGAAAACCCGCCTTGCTGATAGTTTGGAAACCGCATTGCGTTTGGCAGACGGTATAGCAGTCGCAGAATTTGCGGATAGACCGCTCGCCGCTGGCGACACATCGGAAGAAGGTGCGAACAAGAGCAAAAACGAAACGCACGAGCGGCTATTGTTTTCCGAAAAGTTCGCCTGCCCCGTATCCGGCTTCACGATCGCGGAAATTGAGCCGCGCCTGTTTTCATTCAACAATCCGTTCGGCGCCTGCCCTGCCTGCGATGGCCTTGGCTCGCAGCAGGCGGTGGACCCGGGTTTGATAGTGCCGGAAACGCAAGTTTCCTTACGCGAAGGCGCGATTGCGCCGTGGGCAAAATCAACATCGCCATATTATACGCAAACGCTGGAAGCACTGGCGAAAGCCTATGGCTTTAAGCTCGGTGACCGCTGGCGCGAGCTGAGCGCCGAAGCGCAGAAGGCTATTTTATACGGCACGGGCAGCCGCGAAATCGCGTTTCAATATGATGACGGCCTGCGCTCTTATAAAACAACCAAAGCCTTTGAGGGCGTCATTCCCAATCTGGAGCGTCGCTGGAAAGAGACGGACTCGGCTTGGTCGCGTGAGGATATCGAGCGCTACATGTCTGCCACGCCCTGCCCCGCGTGCAGTGGCTATCGCTTGAAGCCGGAGTCGCTGGCGGTCAAGATAAACGGATTTCATATTGGCCATATTTCTAATCTGTCTATCAAAAATGCTGTGCAATGGTTTGCGGATTTGCCCGCTCATCTCAATGCCAAGCAGACAGAAATCGCGCCGCGAATCCTCAAAGAAATCCGCGATCGTTTGCGCTTTCTGAACGACGTAGGCCTCGAATATCTAGCGCTATCCCGCAATTCCGGCACCCTATCCGGCGGTGAAAGCCAGCGTATCCGGCTGGCCTCACAGATAGGCTCAGGCCTCACCGGCGTTTTGTACGTACTTGATGAGCCATCCATAGGCCTGCATCAGCGTGACAATGAGCGACTGCTGGTAACGCTGCGCCATCTGCGCGATTTGGGAAATACAGTCATCGTTGTCGAGCATGATGAGGACGCAATTCTCACTGCTGATTATGTTGTTGATATTGGCCCCGCCGCCGGCGTCCATGGCGGCGAGATTATCGCAAAAGGCTCACCCGCCGATATCATGGCCAACAAAAACTCTCTCACCGGCAAATATTTGACAGGCGAACTTGCAGTACCCGTTCCCCATGAGCGGCGTAAAATCAACAAGGCGAAGCGTATTAAGGTTATTGGCGCGCGTGGTAACAATTTGAAAAATATCACGGCGGAAATTCCGCTTGGCTGCTTCACTGCTGTCACAGGTGTTTCGGGCGGCGGCAAATCCACTTTCCTGATTGAGACACTGTTCTCGGCGGCTTCGCGGCGTATAATGGGTTCACGCGAAAATCCGGCGGAGCATGACCGTATTGAAGGTTTGGAGCTAATCGACAAGGTGATCGACATTGACCAGTCACCAATCGGCCGCACGCCGCGCTCCAATCCGGCCACCTACACTGGCGCGTTCACGCCAATCCGCGATTGGTTTGCCGGACTGCCGGAGGCGAAAGCGCGTGGTTATCAGCCGGGTCGCTTCTCGTTCAATGTCAAAGGCGGGCGGTGCGAGGCGTGTCAGGGTGATGGCGTCATCAAAATCGAGATGCACTTTCTTCCGGATGTCTATGTCACCTGCGACGTCTGCCATGGAAAGCGCTATAACCGCGAAACGTTGGACGTGCTGTTCAAGGGCAAGAGCATCGCCGACGTTTTGGATATGACAGTCGAAGAAGGTGTCGATTTCTTCGCCGCCGTGCCAATGGTGCGCGATAAACTGGATGCGCTGAAACAAGTTGGCCTTGGCTATATCCATATCGGCCAACAAGCCACGACACTTTCAGGCGGCGAGGCACAGCGCATTAAGCTGGCCAAAGAACTATCGCGCAAGGCCACCGGCCGCACTCTTTACATATTGGATGAGCCTACCACGGGCCTGCATTTCCACGATGTCGCCAAGCTTCTTGAAGTGCTGCACGAGCTAGTCGATCAGGGCAACACAGTCGTCGTCATCGAGCATAATCTTGAGGTCATCAAAACCGCAGACTGGATAGTCGATCTCGGCCCCGAAGGTGGCGACGGCGGCGGCGAGATTGTGGCTGTGGGACGCCCGGAAGATATTCTGGACGAGCCACGCTCTTACACTGCTAAATTTTTGAAGGACTTATTGGCAAGGAAACCGGGAAAACGGGCGATAGCAGCTTAGATGCACACACCCCTCAGGAATCGGCGCTTTTCATTTGAAATGTTTATGACGCGATTTTCGGTTGAAAATTATTTTGTTGGTATATTTATCAGGTTCGAGAACAAGTCCATTCGCTTTGAAGAAATAGTGAAGTCGATTTGAATGCAAGGTGCTTTAATTCACTTTCTCCTTTCCCAACCCTGCCCAAAAATGCAAATACCAGCTCCAAAGCATACAGGATAAATTCAATATGGCGCGGCGGATTCCTAGCAGTGGTGTTAACGTGACAAAGGCGGGGCCGAAAACCTCTGCTTCGGGCAAGCGACGCGGAGATTTACCGGAGCGCGAGGCGCTGCTGTACTATTTGCGTGAAAACCCCGGCGATACATCCAAGCGCGATATTGCCAAGGCGTTTGGTATTAAAGGCGATGATCGGGTCATTCTCAAAGCCATGATCCGCGAGCTTAAAGGCGAAGGTGCGCTGAAGAAGCAGGGCAAGACGCTTATCGTCCCGGGCGGGCTGCCGCCGGTTCTGGCGATGGATATTTTCACCCGCGACAAGGACGGCTCGCTGGTGGCCCGCCCTCTGGATTGGGACGAGGGCCAAGGCAAAGCACCGACAGTTACCATTAAAACCGCACGCAACGCATCAGGCCCCGTGCCCGGCGTAGGTGATCGTGTGCTGGTGCGCCTGTTCGGTCATGATGACGAGGCGGGATATACCGGCCGCGTGGTTAAAAAACTTGATAAAAACAAAGGCCTTGTGCTGGGCATTTTCCGCGAGTTGGCTAATGGCGAATTGCGCATTGACCCTGTGGAGCGCCGCCAGCCTGAATTGATTATTGACCCTGATTTTAGAGGTCTGGCCAAGGATGGCGATCTAGTGGAAGTCGAGCCGGTGCGCGTCGGGCGCTATGGCATTGCACGGGGCAAAGTTATCAATGTGGCGGGCTCTATCAGTTCCGAAAAGGCCATTTCGCTGATTGCCATTCATATGCACGGCATTCCAAATACTTTCCCGCAAGCGGTGCTGGACGCGGCTGCAGCGGCGAAGCCTGTCACACTCGCGGAGCGCGGCGAGGAAAAGTGGGAACCGGTTTTCCGTCCCGACACACGAGCGGATAAAAATGGCCGTGAAGACTGGCGCGATCTGCCACTTATCACCATAGACCCTCACGACGCCAAGGATCATGACGATGCGGTTTATGCTATTGCAGACACCAATCCGAATAATCCCGGCGGCTACATCGTCACCGTCGCCATTGCCGATGTATCAGCCTATATCCGCACGGGTACGCCGATTGATGCAGAAGCCCTGAAGCGCGGCAACTCGACCTATTTCCCCGACCGTGTGGTGCCGATGCTCCCCGAACGAATTTCCAACGACCTTTGTTCGCTAAGGGAACTGGAAGAACGTCCGGCGCTGGCGGTGCGTATGACTATCACGCGGGACGGCATAAAAACCGGCCATTCGTTCCACCGCATAATGATGAAAAGCCATGCCAAGCTGTCCTATCAGCAAGCGCAAGCGGCCTGCGATGGTGCGCCTGACGAGAAATCCGGCCCGCTGGTAGAGGGCGTTTTAAAGCCGCTGTACGAGGCTTATTACGCCCTCAAGCGCGGGCATATTTCGCGCCAGCCGCTGGATTTGGACTTACCCGAGCGCAAGATCTTGCTCAATGCGGATGGCACGGTGAACAAGGTTTTCATCCCCGAGCGGCTGAACGCCCATCGCTTGGTCGAGGAAATGATGATCCTCGCCAATGTCGCAACGGCAGAAACTCTGGAGGCGAACCAACAGAAACTTGTCTATCGCATTCACGATCAGCCATCGCTCGCCAAGCAGGAAAGTTTGCGCGAATTTTTGAAGACATTGGATATCCCGCTGGCGAAGGGCGTTGCTCTGCGGCCCAAGGATTTCAACCGGATTTTGGCGAAAGTGCGTGGGACTGTAAGCGAAACGCTGGTGAACGAAGTGGTGCTGCGCTCGCAAAGTCAGGCGGTTTATAATCCGGATAATATCGGCCATTTTGGTTTAAATCTGCGCAAGTACGCGCACTTTACATCACCGATTCGCCGCTATTCAGACCTGATCGCCCATCGCGCCCTCATCAAGGCGCTGAACCTTGGTGACGACGGATTGACGATCGAAGAGGAAGCGCAGCTTGCTGAAATCGGCGGGATGATCTCATCAACTGAACGCCGTTCCATGGCCGCTGAGCGCGATACGATTGATCGCCTCATTGCCAACCATCTTAAGGACCGCATCGGCGAGGTGTTCGACGGGCGCATATCCGGCGTGGTCGGGGCGGGTCTATTTGTCACCCTGCCTGCCTATGGCGCCGATGGCTTTGTGCCCGTATCTACATTGGAAGACGACTATTATCATTTTGTGGAAGCCAGTCATGCGCTGGTCGGTGAGCGCAGTGGCCAAGGGTATCGGCTCGGCGATGCAGTAGAAGTCAAGCTTACCGATGTGCAGGTGTACGCCGGCTCTATTCGCTACGAAATGGTTTCAAAACCCAAGGCGCTTGCCGGTGTTTCGCAGTCATTCCACAAAGCGAAGCGCCACATTCATAAATCAAACTATGGTCCAGTCGGCCGCGCCAGCAGCGGCAAACCGGCGAAAGGTGCAAAACGCAGATGAGTGTTCAGATGTTGACCGGTGACATGGCACAGCGCGAGACCCGCCCCGTTATGCCCTCCATGAAGCGTGGCTTTCGCGGGAAATGCCCGCATTGCGGTAATGGCAAGCTGTTCCGTGCCTTTGTAAAGCCCGTCGATAATTGCAGCGTGTGCGGCGAAGACTATACGCCGCAGCGCGCCGATGATTTGCCTGCCTACATCGTGGTTTCGATTGTCGGGCACATCGTTGTCGGCGGGTTTATGGCCACAGAAATGCTGACGAACTGGCCAAGCTGGCTGCATCTGGCCTTGTGGATCCCCGTGACAATTATCATGTCACTTGCCCTGCTCCAGCCGGTCAAGGGTGCGATTATCGGCCTGCAATGGGCCAACTACATGCACGGGTTCGGCGGCGAAGATGACCACGTCAACGTCATCTGAGACCAAGGCAAGAGCTGTGAAACCTGCGCTTGCCGCATCGCTTATTTTGATTGACCGTTCCGCTAAAGAGCCGCGCTTTCTTATGGGACGTCGTAGTTCCGCTCATGTGTTTATGCCGAACAAATATGTGTTTCCCGGCGGAAAAACTGATGCTTGCGATAGTAGGATTAAAACACCGTATGAGTTGGATAATAATAGCAAATCAGCGTTTGTAACTGCTGCAAAAGCGGCGACAATCGCGCTTTCAGCGATCCGCGAAACCTACGAAGAGACTGGACTGCTAATCGGGCTGCCGTCGCATTTCCAGGCAAAGTCGCAAGACTGGCAAATGTTTGCGGACTATGCACAGGCCCCGAACCTGAGCGCCCTACGTTATGTCGCCCGTGCCATCACGCCACCCGGCCTGAAGCGGCGCTACGACACGCGATTTTTCGCCTGCTTTCGCGATCATGCTGTAGTCACAGCCCATTCCGGCGGCGATGAATTGGAAGATTTGGTGTGGCCGACCCATAGTGAGACCAAAGAGCTGGATTTACCAAATATAACCCGCTCGATCTTATCCGATGTTTTTAACCGCTTCACGATTGACCCGTCCTTACAATCCAGCCATGAAATCCCGACGTATCAACAGCGACACAAAAAATACATACGCAGCGTGACATGACAGCGGGAACTATCCTTTGAGCATACCAGAAGATGACCGCGTCCATTGGCTGTCAGCTGCGGCGGCAATCGCTTCGATTAGCGTGGTAGGAACAAGTATCGGGCTTGGTATGCCGCTGCTCACGGTTATCCTCGAAAGCCGTGGCTATTCGGCCTCCATGATTGGTCTCAATACGGCGTTTGCCGGCATAGCCTCTATCATGACAGCACCGCTGGCCACGCCGTTTGCTTCGCGTGTTGGCGTAGCAAACGCAATGATAATCACGATGATTTTCGGCGCGGCAACATTCTCCGGCTTTTTTTTAGTCTCCTCGTTTTGGAGCTGGATTTTGCTACGCTTCGCGCTCCATGCCGCACTGACAGTTTTATTCATCTTGTCAGAATTTTGGATAAGCCATTCAACACCTGCGAAATATCGCGGGCTGGTGTTGGGAGTCTATGCCACGCTGCTGTCGCTTGGCTTTGCGCTCGGCCCGTATATTTTCTCGAAAGTCGGCAGCCAGGGCTATTTGCCGTTTGGTATTGGTAGCGTTGTCGTTTTGTTGGCGATCATTCCTGTGGCGCTGGCGTGGCGCGAAAGTCCGGATATCAAGTCCGAAGAGCAAGTGCCATTTTGGCCTTACATCACCAAAGTTCCGACAGCTACCGCCGCCGTGCTGGTCTATGGCGCGGTGGAAACCGGCGGGTTTGCGCTGCTGCCTGTCTATGGCACGCGGCTTGGCTATAGCGAGGCCGATACGGCCCTGCTGATGACGATGATCGGCATTGGTAATCTCATTTTCCAAATCCCGCTCGGCCTTCTCAGCGACCGCGTGAAGGACCGCAGAGTCATATTGATTGTCATTGCCGCGCTCGGCCTTGCAGGCGTGCTGCTAATGCCGGCGGCGTCCGGCAATTGGTATTGGTTGGCGAGCCTAATGTTCGTTTGGGGCGGCATGATTGCCGGACTTTACACCGTCGGCCTCGCCCATTTGGGTTCAAGACTCAGTGGCAAAGAATTGGCATCAGCCAATGCAGCCTTTATATTTTGCTATGCGATTGGAATGTTAATCGGGCCTCAGGCCATCGGTGTGGGCATGGATGTCGCAGGTCCGCATGGTTTTGCTTGGGCGCTTGCGATATTTTTTACCTTTTATCTCATTGTTGCCCTCACAAGGACGATCTTCACCAACAAGCGGGGTTGACTTTCTCTCGACAATCCGTAATTTCCGGCCAAATTCGTAAAGCCGGTAACCGCCGGTCTGTTGCGTTTAATATGACGCGGTTAAATCCGGCAAGACAGGACAAATAAAATGGCCAAGGCAACGACCATCAAAATCAAGCTTATTTCGACAGCTGATACTGGTTTCTTCTACGTGACAACAAAGAACAGCCGTACCTACACGGAAAAAATGCTGAAGCGTAAGTATGATCCAGTTGTGCGCAAGCACGTCGATTTCAAGGAAGTTAAGATTAAATAATTTGATCTAACAATTCTGATTAAACAGCCGCCCGTTAAGGCGGCTTTTTTGTGTGCAGTTCCAGCTCTGAAGAACCGGCTTCGAGAAATTGGGGTCGGCCGGCAGACATACTCTTACGAGACTTCCACGCGGGGAAAAGCCACACCGGCCGACGAGTCCCCACGACCCAGGGGATGCGGCGGACCTAGCATCATGGGGGCATTGCGCTCACAGGAGTGCGCTACGCGCTGGAGCACGGAAAATAGTGTGACGCAAAGTCAGAAAAAAGCAACTGCTAAAATATGAATTAAAATTCTGATTCGGAATCAGACAGTTGCTGGCTTTTGTTACTATGCCGCGAGTTGCACAACTCGATTGCGTCCGGCATTTTTAGCTTCATAAAGGCCACGGTCCGCTCGTTTCATCAGTTCCGCAACGCCGTCCAAACCGGCAAGCAAGGTGGAAACGCCCACCGATGTTGTGACGCTTATTGAGCGCCCGCCATTGACCACAAACGGCTCATTCTCAATGGCCGCACGCACGCGCTCGGCGACCCTTGCAGCAACATCGGCCTCGGTATCAGGCATCACAACCACGAACTCTTCGCCGCCATAACGGCACACCAAATCCGCCCCGCGCACTTGGCGGCGCAGACGCAACGCAAACTCGCGCAGCACATCATCACCGCCATCATGGCCGAACGTATCATTGATAGCTTTAAACATATCGATGTCTGTCATCATGAAAGATAAGGGCCGCTTGCGCTGCGTGGCGCGATCAAACAGGCTCTGCATATGATTGTCCAGATAACGCCGGTTATGCAGCCCGGTAAGGCCATCAGTAACGGCCATCTCGATGGTTTGCACCACGCTTTGGCGCAGCGCCTCATTAAAGCGCTTACGGCGCACTTGAGTGCGTAGACGCGCAACCAACTCTTGAGGGTCAACGGGGCGAACGACAAAATCATTCACACCAAGTTCCAGCGCCCGCATAACACGGTCATCTTCGCCCGGTTCAGCAATCAGCAAAATCGGCAAAAAGCGTGTGCGATCCAGCGAGCGCAACTGCGAGCAAATGCGCAACGGGTCAAAATTTGCAAAAGCGGTGGTAATCAAAACGCAGTCATAATTCTTCTCAACAGCTTGGAAGAACCCGGCCTGCGGATCTTGCGTCATATCGACGACAAACTCGCCAGCCAGCGCCTTGGCTATACGCTCGGCGGACGATTGGCGCTCATCAATGATAAGCAGCCGCGCCTTGCCTTGCGCCTCGCCCAGCTTGCCGCTGAGCAATTCATCAATACCAATGGCACGTGTGGTGGCGGCGCGCAGGCGCAATTCATCAGTCAAAGTTTTGAGGCGCACCAGCGACTTCACGCGGGACATCAGTGCCAAATCATTGACGGGCTTTGTCAAAAAATCATCAGCACCGGCAGTAAGCCCGCGAATACGGTCGGCGGGCTGGTCCAGCGCTGTAACCATAACGACCGGCACATGCTGCGTAGAGGGATCAGCCTTCAGGCGCGTGCAAACTTCGAAACCATCCATACCCGGCATCATGATATCGAGCAAAATCAGATCAATGCCGCCCTGCTCACAGATCGCCAGCGCATCGGGACCGTTGGTTGCTGTAACCACTTCAAAATATTCCGCAGTCAGCCGCGCTTGCAGCAATTTCACGTTTGCTGGAATATCATCAACAACCAGAATTTTCGCGGTCATTCGTGTGCTCCCTTTATCTCAAGCATCGCCGAGATAGGATTTGATGGTCTCAACAAATTTTGAAACCGAAATAGGTTTGGAAATATAGGCCTCGCAGCCGCCTTGGCGGATGCGCTCCTCATCACCCTTCATGGCAAATGCGGTAACGGCAATGATGGGGATGCGATGCAGTTTATCATCGTCTTTAATCCATTTGGTGACTTCAAGGCCCGAAACCTCCGGCAATTGAATGTCCATCAAGATCAAATCAGGCTTGTGCAAACGTGCAAGGTTGAGCGCTTCGAGCCCGTTACGGGTGCGAATCGTCTCGTAACCCGATGCTTCAATCAGGTCTTTGAACAGCTTCATATTCAGCTCATTATCTTCAACGATCATGACGCGCTTTGCCATGTCATCCTTTCCTGAGGCCTGTTTTCAACGGAAAACAACCTGTTGCTGTTGACCTTATAAAGGGATTTGATTGACGAAACGCAAAGAACAAGGGAACTATTGAACTAATAATGACTGGCAGGACTAACACAAATGGCGCTGAAACCTGATAAAGTGGCTCCCGAAGAGATGGCAATAAACGCGCTGGTCTGGCTGGCTGGAGATGAGACGCTGATGCGCCGCTTCCTCGACCTCTCCGGCATTGACGCCTCGCAAATTCGAGAGGCGGCGCAAGAACCGGCATTTCTCGCTGGCGTTTTGCAGTTCATAGTGGCCCATGAGCCGACACTAACAGCCTTTGCGCAAAGCGCCGGTATTCACGCCTCCAGAGTGACCAAAGCCTTGCAAGCCCTGCCCGGTGGCGACCAAAATACGTTTCATTCAACTTGAGCTGCGTCCTTGGACAGCGTGTTAGACTCCTTATCGATGTTCCTATATTGTTCTTGACATGATGGATGTTGTCAAGACGCAGCAATTTGGCTTTTGTCGCGATTGTCTGGCCGTGCAAAATCGCGCCGCCACGCGTTGCACCACCTGTGGCTCGCCGCGCCTTGCCCTTCATGACGAGCTGTTTGACTTGTCTATCGCCCATATTGACTGCGATGCGTTCTACGCTTCGGTTGAAAAGCGGAACAATCCTGCGCTGGCAAACTTGCCTGTGATAATCGGAGGCGGCAAGCGCGGCGTAGTTTCCACCGCTTGCTATGTGGCGCGGGTTTATGGCGTACGCTCTGCGATGCCGATGTACAAAGCGCTGGAAGCCTGCCCGCAGGCGCTTGTAGTCAAACCCGACATGGTAAAATATGCCCGCGTTGGCCGCGAAGTGCGCCAAATGATGCTGGAAATGACGCCACTGGTGGAGCCGGTTTCGATAGACGAGGCATTTCTGGATCTTTCCGGCACCGAAAAACTCCACCGTCTGCCGCCTGCTCTTACATTGGCGCGGTTTGCCAAACGGGTGCACAATGAGATCGGCATTTCAGTTTCCGTCGGCCTTTCCTATTGCAAGTTCCTCGCCAAAATCGCTTCAGATATGGAAAAGCCACGCGGGTTTTCAATTATTGGCAAGGCCGAAGTCTTACCCTTCTTGAGTGCTTTGCCGGTTTCAAAAATCTGGGGCGTTGGCAGAGCGTTTGAAGAAACCCTTTCCAAGGACGGCATCACAATGATTGGCCAATTGCAAACCATGGAAGAAGACGTTTTGATGAAGCGCTACGGCGTGATGGGGCAACGCCTTTTCCGCCTGTCGCGGGGATTGGATAACCGGCCCGTTGACCCGACATCGAATATGAAAAGTATTTCAGCCGAGACTACCTTCTTCACGGACTTGTCCGATATTTCCGACTTGCGCCCCATCTTGCGTGAGCTATCAGAAAAAGTGGCACGCCGCTTGAAGAAGGCGGAAATCGCAGGCAAAACCATTGTGCTGAAACTGAAAACCCTAGACTTCAAATCCCGCACACGCAACAAATCCCTTAGTGACCCGACTCAGCTTGCAGACCGGATTTTCCGCACGGGCCTCAACTTGCTGGACCGCGAAATTGACGGCACAAAATTCCGGCTGATCGGCATTGGTGTTTCAGAATTCATGGACCCGAAACTTGCTGACCCGCAAGACTTGGTGGACCCGCTGGCCACCAAACGCGCTAAAGCCGAAACTGCGATGGACACGCTCCGCGCCAAGTTTGGCAATCATTCAGTGGAATTGGGTGAGACTTTCGGCAAAAATAAGCGCTAAGTGCTCTGCAGATTCAAGGAGAAAATATGGCTGACCAAATTCAGGAATTATCAAAGCGCTTAATGCAAATGAAGCCATCGGACTTGTCAACTAGTGAGCGCCGCGTGCTGGACAAAATAGCCTCACGCTCGCGCATCAGTCATAATTTGGCCGAGCCAGACAAAACTAAAATGACATTTGGAGAACGCGTGGCAGACAAGGTCGCGGCGTTCGGCGGGTCTTGGACCTTTATCATCATTTTTGTGACCATTCTCGTGGCTTGGGTTGCTGCCAACGTGGTGCTGAATTTTTCCGGCCGCGCCTTCGACGCTTACCCGTTCATTTTCCTCAATCTGATTTTATCAATGGTCGCCGCGCTGCAAGCGCCAATCATTATGATGTCGCAAAACCGACAGTCTGAAAAAGACCGGCTCGCGGCGGCTCATGATTATGAAATTAATTTGAAGGCGGAACTCGAAATTCTTGCACTGCATGAAAAAATGGATGACTTGCGCCAAGAAAAGCTGTTCAAACTTATGGAGCAGCAAGAGGAGCAGCTGGTGATATTGCGAAAATTAACGGCAGTAAAACACAAAGAAAAAACTCCCGCGCGGTAACGCGGGAGCCTGAAACTATCATAAAATGTTACATCTTTGACATGGATTCCATCGCAGCCTTGCCAAGGTGCATCGCGCAATCATCGTCTTTCTTCGCCTTCATGGAATCCTTGGCCATTGCCAATTCGTCCATGCCCATTTTCATATGATCCTTCATGGCGGCGTCCATCGCCATAACGTCTTTTTCAACTTTCATCATGGAGGCATCATCGCATTTCATTGGCTCGGCGGCCTTCATATCATCAGCCAATGAGGCACCGGCAAAAGCGAAAGTGAGGGAAGCGGCAAGAATAAGGGATTTCAACATGGGAGTTCTCCAAGAAATTTTGCGCGGCGAAATTACCACGTTTTTGTCTTGCCAAACCCATCGATAACAACCAACTCACGAGGCTGTGACCCACGCATTTGTGATTGCAATGTGACAATCACGCGGAGCTTTCGCCGCAGGAATTCTCTGCTATTGTGAAATACAACAGAGAGAATCTCATGCTCGCCATTAAAGCTGTCACAATTGAAACGATCTACATTCCCACGGAAAGGCGCAAAACGCTTGACGCTGCAAAGCTGCAATCTCTAATTGACGACATGCTTGAAAACGGTCACAAATTGCCAATCCAAGTGCGCTTTGACGGCAAACGCCACATTCTCCTGGAGGGATTACACCGGCTGGAGGCTGCGCGTGCTTTGGGCGACACCGTGATTAACGCCTACATGGTTCAAGCACGCAAGCATTAACAAAGCAAAACGCCAGGGCTATACCACAGCGCTCTGTTTACTTTGCAATGTGTTAACGCGTTTTACTCACGCACTAACTGATGTCTTTTCGTCTTTCCGATCTGTATAAATATACAGAGGGCGGGCATTACCATTGACCACTTCATCAGAAATAACGACCTCGGAAACACCTTCAAGCGTCGGCAAATCAAACATAGTATCCAACAGGATATTTTCCATGATTGACCGCAATCCACGCGCTCCGGTTTTGCGCTCAATCGCACGTTTTGCTATCGCAGACAGCGCACCTTCGTGGAACGTCAAGTCGACATTTTCCATTTCGAACAGCCGCTGATATTGTTTTACAAGCGCGTTCTTAGGTTCGATCAAAATCGTAATGAGAGCAGGCTCGTCCAAATCCTCAAGCGTAGCCAAAATCGGCAGACGACCGACAAATTCCGGAATCAAACCGAAGCGCAGCAGATCCTCTGGCTCAACCATGCGGAATAGCTCACCGGTTTTGCGGTCTTCCGGCGAAGCCACGTTGGCAGCAAAACCAATTGATGTCTTGCGACCACGCTCAGAAATAATCTTATCAAGGCCGGCAAACGCGCCGCCGCATATAAACAAGATGTTTGATGTATCGACTTGTAAAAACTCCTGCTGCGGATGCTTGCGGCCACCTTGCGGGGGAACGGAAGCGACTGTGCCTTCCATGATCTTCAGCAACGCCTGCTGAACACCCTCGCCCGAAACGTCGCGGGTGATGGATGGGTTGTCCGACTTTCGGGAAATCTTGTCGATTTCATCTATATAGACGATGCCACGCTGTGCACGCTCAACATTATAGTCGGCTGCCTGCAACAATTTCAAAATGATGTTTTCAACATCTTCGCCAACGTAACCGGCCTCGGTTAAAGTCGTTGCATCAGACATTGTGAAAGGCACATCAATAATGCGCGCCAGCGTTTGAGCTAGCAATGTTTTTCCGCAACCAGTAGGGCCGATCAACAAAATATTGGACTTTGCCAACTCTACATCATCGTTCTTTTTGGCATGTGCAAGACGCTTATAGTGATTATGAACAGCGACTGAGAGCACTTTTTTTGCGTGACGTTGGCCGATCACATAATCATCCAAAACCTTGATAATTTCCTGCGGCGTTGGCACGCCTTCGCGGGACTTCACAAGTGAGGTTTTGTTTTCCTCGCGTATGATATCCATACAAAGTTCAACGCATTCATCACAGATGAAAACTGTAGGGCCTGCAATCAGCTTGCGGACTTCATGTTGGCTTTTACCACAAAAAGAGCAGTAAAGCGTATTTTTAGAATCGCCGCCGCCGTTGACTTTACTCATCCGTTCTCCCTTTCAGCGCGGACTAAAATGCCGCTTCGCTGGTTCCGGTATTAAAGGCTTATACCGCCCCTGCCCGCTTCACACAAGATTTAGGCCGGTAATGCGCCACTTTGGTTATCACCCGATATTTCTGACGACAAAATCAACATGAAGCCTTAAAATAGTACGATGACACTCAAAATCTACTTAACAAACTTAAAAAGACGGTAAAAATTGTCTTGAGTCATCAATTTTAGGTAATTATTTGCCACCAATGGCCGCGCCGGAGCCATTGTGTGCCGACTAATTTAGAAAACTTACGCGGCGCTTGGTATGTCGCGTGATTCCACAACCTTATCAATCAAGCCAAAATCTTTCGCGGCTTGTGCCGTCATGAAATTATCGCGGTCAAGAGCCGATTCGATTTCATCATAAGTACGCCCCGTATGGTGCACGTAAATCTCGTTTAGGCGGCGCTTCATATTCTCTATTTCGCGCGCTTGAATCAAAATATCAGTGGCTTGACCTTGAGCGCCGCCAGAGGGCTGGTGCACCATCACGCGCGCATTGGGCAGCGCAAAGCGCATGTCTTTGTGACCCGCAGCCAGAAGCAGCGAACCCATCGAGGCAGCTTGCCCGAAGCACAGCGTTGAAACGGCGGGGCGGATAAATTGCATAGTATCATAAATCGCCATACCGGAAGTCACCACACCTCCCGGCGAATTAATGTAAAGATTAATTTCTTTTTTGGGGTTTTCCGCTTCAAGAAATAAAAGCTGAGCACACACAAGAGTTGCCATGCCATCTTCAATCGGGCCCGTAATGAAGATAATACGCTCTTTTAAAAGGCGTGAAAAAATATCATAGGCGCGCTCACCACGTGCCGTTTGCTCCACGACCATAGGAACAAGATTCATAGCAGTTTCTATAGGATGTCTCATCAATTTTCTCCGGACGGAAGGCGATTAAAGGCGTCTGATCACTTAAGAATCATGTTTATCAAGTTAGCAGATAAATAGGGCCGTCACCCGTGTCTGTTCAAGGGGTGAGAACCACTATGGTTAAGTGAGGGCAAAACTGTCCCGTCTGCTTTAAAAAACTAACCAATAAAAATTGCAAATAAACGCGTCACGCATGGCCGTTATCCGTAATCGCAGCGAATCATTGATAATTATTTATCATAGAATTTATTATTAAGTAAAGAATACTATTTTAAGTTGACTTTACTTACAGTAATAAAATAAATATCTAAAACTTTTATTGGAATAGGCGATTAAAACCCTTAGTTTGTTCAAAATATTTGTTTATTTGTTTACAAAACCAAAAATTAGTTGATTAACAATGAGATTTATTATACATATTTTTTCTATGTAAATAAATCGGCATTGAACGTGCGCATACGGAAATTTACCGATAAAAACTTCAGTCCAAATTGAATTGGGCAAGATTAAGGCTATGGATTATTTAGCTGACACTGTGATTGGGGTAATTATTTTTGCAAGTTGATAGTTGCCCCATCACAGAGATTGTATTACAACTGGATATGGTTAAGCAGCCTGCAAGAATCAAATCTTTTAAAAAAAATGTGAAAAGCGCCGCTCATTTTTTGCTTTTCGCCGGACTTCTAGCTATAAATCTAGCATTTATAATGCCTGCTTTTGCAACCAATACATTTCCCGGAGAAACTATAACGGGCAGTGGATCAATCTCACGTAGTAATGTTGGGGCAGATTCTGAAATTGGTGAGCCAACACCAAACAATAATGCCAGTTTTCAGCCGCTTAATAGCATGTGGTATTCATGGACAGCGCCGGGCGCTGGAACACTGGTGGTGCAGACGTGTAGTGCAGCTGGCACAAGCTTCGATACTGTTCTGGGCGCTTACACTGACACAACATCGACACCGGCTGTAAATTCACTTACCCAGATTGCTGCAAACGATGACACTGCCGGATGTGCCATTACCACAAATGCTGGCTACGGCAGTCGCGTGACACTGGCAGTTTCTTCCGGAACAATTTACCGGATTCAGGCTGATGGCTACTCCAATCTGACGGGTACGTTTCTATTGCAGTATGCGTTCACTCCCGCCGCAATCAATGTCGTTGTAACCGATAATTCAACAACCGAAGGCGCGGACACCGCTGCATTCACAGTAAATTTAGCCACGCAACCGTCTGCCAATACCACAGTCACGATTAACCCGGATCCAACCGGACAATGCACCTATTCGCCGACCAGCCTGACATTTACCACTGCAAATTATGCCACAACACAAACAGTAACAGCGACCGCTGTAAATGATACTATTGCCGAAGCGGCGACAACATGCGCGCCGGCATCAATTATTGGTTCGGCCAGTAATTATTCCACAGTTACAGGTACTCCGCCGTCGATTATCGTTTTGGATAATGATCAGGGCGTTCTAGCTACCAATACACTGAACACTGCAACCGAAGGTGGAGCGACGGGAAACTTTTCGTTAAAGCTCTCGACCTTACCTACAGCCAACGTGACTGTGACCATCGCATCTGATGCCACCGGCCAGTGCACTTTTGCGCCAACCAGCCTGATTTTCACCACCGCCAACTGGAACGTGGCGCAAACCGTGACGACAACGGCGCTCAATGATCTGGTGGTCGAGGGTACGCATGGCTGCACTACCGGCGCAATCATAGGAAATGGAGGTGGATATGTGAACGTGGCGGGAACCGCGCCAAGTTTCATCATTACCGACAATGATACAGGCACAATTGTCATTGCAACCACAATCGGAACAGCAACCGAAGGCGGCGCGACGGGGGCTTTCACTGCAAAATTGGGGCTTCAACCGTCCGGAACTGTGACAGTAACGATAGCCGCCGATGCCACCGGCCAGTGCACATTTGCGCCAACCAGCCTGACTTTCACCACCGCCAACTGGAACGTGGCGCAAACCATTACGACTACAGCGTTCAATGATCTGGTGGTCGAGGGAACGCATAGTTGTTCAACTGGCGCGATAACGGCATCAGGCGGTTCGTACACCGGCGTCACAGGAACCGCGCCAAGTTTCATCATTACCGACAATGATATAGCGTCCATAACCGTTCTCAAATCGGCCAATGTGAGCAGCGTCTCATTTGCGGGGGATGTGATTAATTACTCAATTCAAATCACAAATAGCGGAAACGTTGCGGCAACGACGCTAACGGTTACCGACAGTTTGACGAGCGTGATCTGTCCATCGAGCGGGAACAACACAATTGCATCAATTGCCGTTGGAACAAGCGTAACATGCACGGCAACCTACACTGCCACACAGGCCAACTTTGACACGAATGGCGGCGGCGATGGTGATATCGATAATATGGCAAGCGTCACGGGAATTGCAGGCGGCGTTGCTGTCAACGGTTCAAACTCACAAGCCGTGCTCTGTACGCAAAATTCAAATCTGACTTTAGTCAAATATACTGATGCCGCTTCTGCCGCCGGAAGCTTGGTCAAAGGACAAGTAGTGACCTACTATTTCAACGTCAAAAACGTTGGAAATGTTACGCTATCGGCGATAAATGTCATCGATATCGCCTTCAATGGTAACGGGACGCCGCTCGGCACACCTATGTCCGAGACTCTAGTTGGTGATGTTGCACCGCTGTTAGACTCGACCGATCCCTCTGGCAGCAATGGCGTTTGGGATACAATAAAGCCCGGTGACACGGTTCGTTTTCAAATAAATTATACTGTTACGCAAACCGATATTGATCTCATTCAATAGTTTTTATACTAATTTGCAGTCCGCTTTATTGGACAAACGGTTCACATGCCGCAAGTCTGTGCCTAATAGGCAGACCTTTTTTTTCAAATGCGATGAATGATGGTAATTATGGATATTAATTTTGAAAACAAAAACCGTGGTCTTAAACTCGACCCGACCGCACCGGCTTTTTACCAAAATCCCTACGAGACATATGCATTTTTGCATCAAAAAAGTCCGATATTCTATTGGGAAGATTATCAAATTTGGTGTTTCGGTGATTTTCAAGACGTCAACAATCTACTTCGAGACAAACGTTTTGGCCGCGAGAATAAATGGGGCGCACCGCTGAATAATGTAGCAGGCAGGAACCATTTGAGTGATTTCGACAGACTGGAAAGTGGATCGCTGTTGGAGCGAGAGGCTCCGGCCCACACCAGACTGCGAATATTAGTCAACCGCGCCTTTGTTTCGCGCTCAGTGGAGCGGTTGAAGCCGCGTATTGAAACGATAGCAAACGACCTAATTGATCAGTTTCCAACGAGCGAGCCGTTTGATCTGCTAACGCATTTTGCCACGTCAATTCCGGTTGTTATCATCTGCGAATTGCTGGGAGTACCAGCGCAAGAGGCGGATCGTCTTTTGAACTGGTCACACGCCATGTGCGAAATGTACCTGCCGTCACGCTCAATGGAAAGCGGGCAACGGGCGAACCAAGCATCGCTCGAGTTTAGCGAGTTTCTCAAAAACCACATCAAAACGCATCGTGGCCGGGGCACTGATGATCTTTTGTCAGCCCTGATTTCTGTTCGTGATACCGGTGAAAAACTTAGTGACGATGAGTTGATTTCTACCTGCGTTTTGCTGCTGAATGCCGGCCATGAGGCCACTGTTCACCAGACTGGCAATGCGGTAAAAACACTTTTGGAAAATCACCAAAGTCCTCTTGAACTATTCAATACGGCTGAACAAACAGCCGCAACAGTGGAAGAATGCCTGCGCTTCGACGCCCCGCTTCACATGTTCACCCGCTACGCCAATGAAGATGTGAAATTAGATGGCGCTGGCATGATTAAGGCAGGCGGCAGTATCGGCCTGCTGCTGGGCATGGCCAACCGCGATCCAAAGGCCTTTGAACAACCGGATAGCTTTAACCCCACACGCCCTGACCAAAAAAATGTCTCTTTTGGCGCAGGTATTCATTTTTGCGTCGGCGCGCCACTAGCACGGCTGGAGTTACAAACATCGCTGAAAACTTTGTTTCAACGGATACCAAGTCTCAAGCTTGCCGATAATCCAAGCTACAGAAACAGCTTTCATTTCCACGGCTTGGAAAGCCTAATGGTCACAACAGGATAACATAGTCTTTCCGCGTAGTTTCTATCACCTCCCATGTCCCTAGAAAGCCGGGTCGCAATATAAAACTATCGCCGGTTTTCACTATTACTGGCATTTGGCCTTCTTCCGTCAAGACTGAAACGCCGGACAAAATCCTGCAATATTCCCACTCATCATATTTAATGCGCCATTTTCCGGGTGTGGATTGCCAGATGCCGCAATAGAGGCCCTCGCGCTCCTCAACATTCCATGTGGTAAAAACCGGATCGCCGGAAATCAGTTTTTCCGGCGATGGCCGGTCTGTTTCGGCGCTCGCACGATCAGGCGCGAGCGCTATCAGATGCGCAGCCCTCATCAGGCTTTGTCCGCTTTCGCAAGTGCTTGTTCCAAATCACCAATGATATCATCAACATTTTCAATGCCAATTGACAAACGGACAACATCCGGCCCCGCCCCGGCAGAGGTACGCTGCGCATCGCTTAATTGCTTATGAGTGGTTGAAGCTGGATGAATAACCAGCGAGCGCGTGTCCCCGATATTGGCTAAATGTGAGAACATCTCCAGCCCCTGCACAAAGGCGACACCGGCATTGTAGCCGCCCTTAAGGCCGAAGGTGAACACCGCGCCTGCACCCTTTGGGCTATAGCGCTTTTGCAGCTCATGATACTTGTCGTCCTCAAGTCCTGCATAGGAAACCCAGCTTACAGACGGTTGTTTCTTAAGCCACTTGGCGACCTTAATGGCATTGTCGCAATGGCGCTGCATACGAAGCGGGAGTGTCTCAATGCCGGTCAAAATCTGGAAGGCGTTGAACGGCGAAATAGCCGGTCCCAAATCGCGCAGGCCAAGCACGCGGCAAGCAATGGCGAAGGCAAAATTACCAAATGTTTTGTGCAATTCCACACCGGCGTATTCCGGCCGTGGTTCGGAAAGCATCGGGTAATTGCCGGACTTCGACCAATCAAACGTGCCGCCATCCACAATCACGCCGCCCATGGAGTTGCCATGGCCGCCCATGAATTTTGTCAGCGAATGGATGACGATATCCGCCCCATACTCAATCGGGCGAATGAGGTACGGTGTTGCCATGGTATTATCGACGATAAGCGGCAGGCCATGCTTGTGGGCGATGTCAGCAATAGCCTCAATATCAGTAATTACGCCGCCCGGATTGGCAATGCTCTCGATAAATATTGCGCGGGTCTTGGGCGTGATCGCCGCCTCAAAGCTGGATAGATCATCAGGATCAGCCCACTTAACATTCCAATTGAAGGATTTGAATGAATTGCCAAACTGGTTGATGGACCCGCCATAGAGCTTCTTGGTCGCCACGAACTCATCGCCCGGCTGCATTAATGTGTGGAAGGTAATGAGCTGAGCCGAATGGCCCGAGGCAACAGCAAGTGCGGCTGTGCCGCCTTCAAGCGCCGCTACGCGCTCTTCCAGAACAGCTTGCGTCGGGTTCATAATGCGGGTGTAAATATTGCCGAATGCCTGCAAACCGAACAGCGCGGCAGCATGGTCCACATCATCGAAAACAAACGCGGTGGTCTGATAAATTGGCGTGATACGTGCACCCGTGGTCGGGTCTGGCTTTGCGCCTGCATGAACGGCTAATGTTTCAATTCCCGGTGTGCGCTTGGCCATAAAACTCTCCAAATGAATCTGTTTTTCGAGGCGAGTATTTCAAACTAACCGGGCAATGGAAAGAGCAATATTTTTTGAATAAAGCGCATTGTTGGTAACGCCATTCCAGAAACACTGCGAAAAAGTGCAGCGCAAAATACCACCTGTCTTGGCCTGTTAATTTTTTGCCTGTTAATCCTCAGCAATAACGAGGCGATCAAGTTGCCTCTGTTTACGGCGGCGCAATACTTCATACAATATAGCACTAAGAACAGTGATGCTAATTAGGATAAGCGCCAGTGCATTGATCGTTGGCGTAATGCCCGACCGGATTTTAGAGCCGACATAAACGGTAAGCGTTTGCGAGTTTCCGCGCGTGAAGAGCGTGATGTTAAAATTTTCGACCGACTGGAAGAAGGCAATCAATGCCCCTGCCCCAATGGCCGGGTAGAGATGGGGAATGAGAATGCGTCGCATGACCTGCACGTGTGACGCGCCAAGATCAAGCGCTGCTTCCTCAAGCCCGTAATCGAAGCTCTGCAAGCGGGCTAAAACCAGCAGCATGACGTAGGCGGCGATGAACGAAACCTGACCCAAAATAGAAAGATGAAGCCCCGCCGAAACACTGAATTTGTTCCAGAAAAGCAAGGTCGAAATACCAATAACCGCGCCGGGCGTTAAAATTGGTGCAACCATAAAGCCATACAATATCGAGCGTGCTTTTGGCGTAACGCCATTAATGAGAATGGCCGCCGCTGTTCCAATGGGAACCGCTGTCACCACGACAGCAACTGCCACAATCACAGTGTTGCGCATGGCCTCCCACATTTTTTCGTCCGACCAAAGGTCTTGGAACCAGCGGCTGGTGAATCCAACCCATGGATAAATTGACGGAAATTTAGTGTCGTTTAGCCCGGCGCCGCCCATAACGATAAGCGGTAAAAGCATAAAGCTGAGGAAAATAAAAACGTAAAACCGAATGATGAACGGGCCGAATGCAAATGGTTTCATGATCCCGCCCTCACTTCGCAATATCGACAAGGCGCACATTTAAGAAGCGCATGACGAGGCTGACAAATATAATGCAAAGCGCAAGAAGCAAAAATGCGTAGGCCGAGCCCTCATTCCAATCCAGTCCCTCAAAGAACCATTGCTGGATTATTTCCGTGAACCAGCGCGAACTGGTGGATGCAAGTGTGCTTGGCACGATGACCGACCCGGCGCAGAGCATAAAAACCATCACGCAGCCGGACGCTATGCCAGGCTTTGAATGCGGAATAACCACACGGGTATGGGTTTGCCACAGCGATGCGCCGAGGTCTTGGCTGGCCTCAATCTGATTGGTATCCAGCGATTGGATGGCGTTATAAACCGGAAACAGCATGAACAGAACATAGGTATAAACCAGTCCGATAATGACGGCATGAAAGCCAGACATCCAACGGATTGGATCATGTATCAATCCCGCTCCTTGCAACATGGCGTTTAGCGGGCCTTGGAAAGACAGAATGATGAACCAGGCAAACGAGCGCAGAATTTCACTGACCCACAACGGAATGAGCAGCATCAAAAACAGCGTCGGCGCATTCGATGGGCGTATCACTTTAGCCAGAAAATAGGCCAGCGGATAGCTCAACATAAAGCAAATAGCCGTCACGAGGCTGCTGTAGAGCACGGTCAAAAAGAAAATATTTATATGGATCGGGCTTTCAGTAAAAGTGAGATAGTTTTGGAGCGTATAAACGTCCTTTTGCCCGCCAATATCACTAACTGGCAAATAGAGCCGGAACGAGGATTCAAACATCACAATGTTGGGCAACACGACAAGAATCAACAGCCAGAATACCGTTATCCCAACTATTATGGCGGTCATGAATGTGCCGTATCTGCGAACAAGCTCACCCATTGCCTTGCCCTACCGCATCATTGAGGACAACAGCTTGCTCTGCATCAAACGATAGAAACATTTTGACGCCGCGCGCGGGTGGCGCGATGCTATGGTCATTTTGTGATTGTACCATGTGGCGCTTACCTTGCGCATCGACAGCAAAGACATTCACAAAATTGCCTTCAAACGCCACGTCGCTGATTTCAACAGGGACACTGTTGATGCTGGCGGGAGTTTGCGTCAGCCGCGAATGCTCAGGGCGCACATAGAGCTTGGCGTGAGTGCCAACACTCACATTGGGACCAAGACGGGTGGCAAAAGTTTTGTCATCCGTTACAAATAAGGCGATACCATCCTTCACGGCTTTGACAGTGCCGGCAAAAATATTATTCTCGCCGACAAATGATGCCACAAAGCCATTAGCCGGATTATTATAAATTTCCATCGGCGTGCCAACTTGTTGCAACACGCCTTGGCTCATAACTGCAACACGATCAGACATGGCGAGCGCCTCGCCCTGATCATGGGTAATATAAATGAATGTGACACCCGTACGTTTTTGAATGGCGCGAAGCTCGGCGCGCATGTGCTGGCGCAGCTTCAAATCGAGCGCCGATAGCGGTTCGTCCAAAAGCATCACTTTTGGCTCGACTGCCAAGCCACGGGCAATCGCCACACGCTGCTTCTGTCCGCCGGAAAGCTGGCTAATCTTCTTGTCAGCGGAATCATGCAAATCCACTAATTTTAATAATTCTTCTGCCTTGGCGCGGCGCGTTGCCTTATCGACACCGCGCATTTCCAGACCAAAGGCAATGTTTTCCCAGACTGGCATCAGTGGAAAAAGCGCAAGGTTTTGGAAAATCAAAGCCGTTGGCCGCAAATTGGGGCCAACTCCGCTCATATCCTTGCCGCCGATTTTTACCGCACCCTTTGTTGGCTCCATGAAGCCGGAAATAAGGCGCAAAATTGTTGTTTTTCCGCAGCCTGATGGTCCAAGGAACGAAAAAAATTCACCAGCCTCAATTATAACATCAACATTATTGACGGCTCTAAACTGGCCAAAATCCATATAAATATTGGAAAGTTCTACGTTTTCGCTCATGATGCCCCTTAGCCGACCATATTTGGTTCGGCACACATTACATGAAAAAAGCGGCGGGCCGATAAGCCCGCCGCTTGCCTTAAATGATTAGCCGGCAATGAACTTGTCAGCGTAGCCGGCCCGAAGCTTGAGGATCGCGCTGTTCTGTGAAGGCCACCACCACAATTTGGACAAGGCATCGCCCGGGAACGCAGCATTGTAGAAGTCTGCATTTTCCTTAGGCATGACATCAACCGCACCCTTGGCAACAGGATTGGCCGAATAGACTTTGGCCATAGCAGCGCCGCCTTCCGGTGTGGCTTGGAAGTTAGCCCAGGCAATCGCTTGTTCAGTGTTTTTGGCGTTCTTCATCATCATGAAGCCCTGGTTCCAAGCAATCGAGCCTTCCTTAGGCGCAATATAACCATACCCTTCTTTGCTCAAATTAAAGCCTGTTGAATCCCAGCACTGGCCAATCACACAACCGTTGGTGCGGAATGCAGCTTGAGCTTCATTTTCGCCCTTCCAGAACTGAGCAATGTTCGCCTTGTGTGCAAGAGCTTCGGTCAGGATAACGTCCCAAATTTCTTTGAACGTTGTTTCATCCTTATAGCCATTCATAAATGGCTTCGGCAACTTGCCGGCAAGGTCCATGACGCGGCCGAGCGAGGCAAGCGACGAATGAGCGCGCAGCGTTACTTTGCCTTCCATATTCTCACCAAAAAGATCAGCAAGACTAGCTTTGCCATATTCCAATGGCATTGCATCTTTTTTGTAGACGAGCGCTTCTGTGCCCCAAACGGTTGGCAGGAAATAACGGCCGCCCTTAACAACTGCCATTTCGCCGGCTGAGCCATCCACCATGCCTGGCAAATAGCTATCGAGCGTCGCCATCTTTTCATCCCAGGCTTTAACGAGATCGTTTTCCACATAGGCAGCTGTGCGGTCAACTGTCGGCTCGATGGTATCGAATGCACCGGTTTGCGCGGCAAGTTTGGCTTGCGCAAAAATGGTTTCATTATCCGGTTGTTCAGTGAGGTTTACCTTGATGCCGGTTTTAGCGGTAAACGCATCAATAGAGTCCTTGTAGCCGTTATAGCCGGCCCAACCCATATGGTTCAATTCACCAGACGATGAGAAGGCATTGCGAACCAGAAACGGGCTTGCAAGACCAACCGCACCTAAGGCGGTTGCGGCCTTCAAAAAGCTGCGGCGCGTGCATGCTGCTGCAAAAATCGTGAGTTCAGCCGAGGTAAATTTCTTCATTTTCTTAGTCCTCCAACATAGGGCGAATGGAATATCCGCCAGTCAAATAATATTTCAATGCGGCCGGTTGTTATCCGGCTTCTTATGTCATTTATTGAGAGTATGACGAGGATATTTCATTTCGGCAATGCATTTTAAATCACTGGACCCATGAGGATGAAGTGATTGGTTCCATGAACTTTTTTTAAGCAAATTCATAAAAATTATTGCCGAAATTATCGGCAATTTCGAGCATAACCCGCGTGAGACAAGCCGGAATAATTTTCTGCAGGTCATCGCTGCGTTGGTAGATCAGAAATTTTTCCTGACAGAAATAATAGAGCTGCGTTTACATTTAAAAACGGGTTATCATTTGCAAGAAAGCATTACCCGGCAACGTTGAACATGTTACGGTTAAAAATAATGCGGCAAAAAAGATTAGAGTGCCGTTTTGATTCCATCAAAACGAGAAGCTCTCCAGTCATAAATTGGATATGCAGTTTGTCCCACTTAATCCATAATCACACCTCGACAGACGGCGTAACCACGCTTCATCTCAACCGTCCTGAAAAATTTAATGCGCTTTCTGATGGGTTGCTTTTGGCATTGCAAGACGCTCTCACTGCTATTGCTGCCGACCAGCTAGCCCGCTGCGTAGTAATCTCTGGCGCAGGCAAAGCTTTTTGTGCTGGTCATGATTTGGCTGAAATGAGAGCCACACCCGATATTGACCGTCACCGCGAGCTCTTTGCCCGCAGTTCCTTGTTAATGCAAACAATCGTCAACCTGCCCGTCCCGGTCATCGCAAAAGTTCATGGCATCGCCACCGCCGCCGGATGTCAATTGGTTGCCAGCTGCGATTTGGCCATCGCTGCCCATTCAGCACGTTTTGCCGTTTCGGGTGTTAATCTCGGCCTGTTTTGCTCAACACCTGCGGTAGCGCTTTCCCGAAATGTGTCGGCCAAGAACGCTTTTGATATGCTGATTACGGGCGAATTCATCTCTGCCGATAAGGCAGTTGCATACGGGCTTATCAACCAGGCGGTACCCGATAATGAATTGGACTCTGCTATTGATGCAAAGGTCGCGACAATCCTATGCAAAGACCCTGCCGCCATCCGCTATGGCAAAGCCCTGTTACAAAAACAACGTCTACTATCCCTGCCAGATGCATATAAACTCGCCTCAGAAATCATGGCACAAAATATGATGGAGCCGGATACGGCAGAGGCCATTGATGCCTTTTTACAAAAGCGTCAACCGAAGCTTAGCTTCAAAAAGTAAAACCGTATGGCAAGATTTTATGCTCGTGAGCCTGTGCGAGCAACTCGTCACGAAAGTCCGGATGCGCGAGGTTTATCAGCGCCAGCGCCCGCTCCGGCACAGACTTTCCTTTGAGATTTACAATGCCATGTTCTGTAACAACATACATAACGTCCGAGCGCGGGGTGGTGACGGTATTTCCCTTGGTCAAACTCAACACTATCCGGCTGCGTCGCTCGCCGCGCTTGTCATAGGTCGAAGACAGACAAATAAACGACTTACCGCCCTTGGAGGCATAAGCCCCGCGCACAAACTGCAACTGCCCGCCTGTCCCGCTAATGTGGCGAAGCCCGTCAGATTCGGACGCCGTTTGGCCCTGCAAATCAATCTGCGTCGTGTTGTTGATCGAAATCAGATTATCGTTCTTCATAATATTTTCAGGCAAATTCGTGAAATCCACGGGACAACACAGCATATCCGGATTGTGATTGAGGCAATCATATGTCGCCTTGGAACCAAGTGCGAAGGAATAAACCAACTTGCCGGGCCGCAATTGCTTGCGCGTGCCGGTTATTTTCCCTGCCTTATACAGATCGATAATGCCGTCCGTCAGCATCTCGGTGTGTATGCCCAATTCCTTGATGTCACTGTCAAGCAGCGAGGCGCAGACTGCATTTGGCATCCCGCCAATGCCTATTTGCAGGCAGTCGCCATCTTTGATTTGGCAGGCAATCAGCCGCCCGACCGCGCGGTCCACATCAGTCGCGGGCGGGTTTGGCAATTCGCTGGCAGGCGCATTGTCGCCCTCAATAATGTAATCCACCTCGCTGATATGGATGCCCGTCTCCTCGCCCATCACATAAGGCAGACCTAAAGTCGTTTCAATAATCACCATCTTGGCGCGCTCGACTATGGCGCGGTGCCAAAGGTTGGAGGCGCTCAGATTGAAAAACCCGTCCTTATCCATCGGGCAGCATTTCAGTATCACAATATCAACAGGCTCAATGAAACGGCGGTAGTAGTCAGGAATTTCGCCAAGGTTCACGGGAACATAACGCACCCTGCCCGCGTCACTTTTTTTGCGGTCATAGCCGGAAAAATGCAGGTTTAAGCAATAAATATGCTTGCCGTCAGGGTCAGCCTCCAGCACGGCGCGGGACTTCACTGTCAGGCAATTACGGAGCTTTAGGTTGGTGAGTTCAGTGATCCGCGCCGCCAGCGCCTTGTCGAAAACATCCGGCTGGACCAGCGATGTGCCATAATCAATCCACATGCCGGATTTCACCAATCCCGCCGCTTGCGCTGCTGAAATAGTCTCTGCCGGTTTCGCCGCTTTGCGCAAATTCATGTCACGCCTCCCAACACAGTTAAGGGCAGATTGTAGCAACAAACGCTCTCTGGCAAGCGCGTCTAAATTAGACCGGCGTCTTAAGGTTTCAGACAGTCGGCTGATTGAAACTGGCAGGGGCGACAAGATTCGAACTTGCGACATTTGGTTTTGGAGACCAACACTCTACCAACTGAGTTACACCCCTACGCTTGGTATTCAGTCTTTTTCACATGCGGCGGTTTGATTCAAGTCCTTTTAAAAAATAACATTTAAAACGCTGCAACCACCACCGCCGGGCGATGATAAGGTCGCCATTTTCAACCAGTGAAATAGTCCAGAGCATCCTACATGCGCTCAAATGTACCTCTACATCTTTTTCTCTGTTGCTAGCGCACAATCATGATTTGCGTCCGTACCCGGCGCATTTTCAAAAATACATAATGTTTCAGGAGGCTTGCCACATTTTTTCTCCAAGTCTTTGAAACCAACACACTTGCCATCCGGCCCGCGTTATCCATTCCCGCCCACGCAGCCGCAACCGTGGCAGGCCGGGCGTTCGGGGCAACCTTTTGAAAAGGCCTGCTGGACAAAAAATGGGCCCGCAATAATCATTGCGAACCCATATATCATTACTGCCAAGCAACTGGTTTCACAGTATCACTTAAGCCAATATATTCGCCACAATACCGGCACCGACGGTGCGGCCGCCTTCGCGGATGGCGAAGCGTAGCTTTTCTTCCATCGCAATCGGCACAATCAA
>JAYVRA010000083.1:0-19148 GCA_043776635.1 Phyllobacteriaceae bacterium | reverse complement strand
TGAACTCAATTCCTGTGCGCATAACCCTGAATCGCACATCCAGCAAAACAAGGGAATCCAAATCTGGACTCCTTCGTTGCGATCAATCCACTAGGGTTTAGCTGGCACACCAATTCCAAAACACCGCGTGGATCTGAAGTCGCAAAGGCTTCAAATCCACAGCGTTCGGCAATTCTTACGATTAGTTCAGCAGACGCAGCGTCATCATCTACTGCAAGCAAAGTTAGTGACATAAATAGCCCTCGTCTTACTCATCATGCGGCAATCGAAGTTTGCCGCTGATTAATTGTAGCCACCGAGCGGTAGGGGCGGAAATCCGCTTCGGCAAGTTGCATTGCTTTTACCATAGCTTTGATCAGGAGGTCAATTTCTTCTTTCCGGTGGTTTGCCATAACTTGAACACGGAACCTTGCTCCGCCCTGCGGTACCGCAGGATACTCCACCAAATTGGCAATAGCGCCAAATTGGTTCAAACGATACGAGGCGATACGGGCCTGTCCTTCCGTTCCCACGCGCACGGGCACAATAGGGGATGGGTCGCCCAAAGTTTCAAGACCGGCCTTTTTCATCTCTTCACGCATGTAAAGGATATTATCCATAAGTGAGCGGCGGCGGTCACGCCCTTCTTGAGAGGCAACAATCTCAAAAGCCGCCTGAACTGATGCCGCTTGCACAGGCGAGAGTGCGTTCGAAAAAGTCTGTGTTGCGGAATAATATTTCAGATATTCTTTTTGCGCGCGATTGCGCACAGCTATAAAGCCACCATTGGACGCAAATGTTTTTGAGAAGCTGCCGATCACAATGTCTGCGCAATCAAGCGCGTTTTGCAGGCCGATATGGCCGAGGCCATCCTCGCCAATAGCACCGAAATCATGGGCACAATCCACAAGAAGCGTTGCACCATATTCGTTGCATGCAGCTTTCAACGCGTGAATATCCGGCGTGTCCGAATGCATCGAAAACAGGCTTTCTGTCACAACCAAAATAGCATTAGTAGCATCGTTTTGCCGGATTTTTTGCAAACGACGTTCCAGACCCTTCACATTGAGATGGCCGTGGTAATGAATGTTGGACGTTGCTGATCTCGCACCCTCTTGAAGGCATGAGTGAGCCAGAACATCCAAAACAACATGATCTGATGGGCGAACAAAGCCTTGAACTGATGCAAATCCAGCCGACCAGCCGGTGGGATACAACACAACTTCGCGCTTGCCGACAAATTCTGAAATGGTATTTTCCAAAATCAACGAATTTTTAGTGTTACCCAGCAACGCTGCCGATCCGGCGCTATGTACGCCATACTCTTTGATGGCTTCGATTGCCGCATTCTTAACTTTGGGATGCGAGGAAAGGCTCAGGTAATCCTGCGAGGCAAAATTAACCCCTTCAACAGTCACACCTAAATTATCGCGGGCAATGCAGGTGGTCTTCGGTGCTGTGTCAGTTGATTTGGAATAAGGCCACATATTGAAATTACGACGCAGATCTTGCCACTTAAAGAACTCATCTGCGCGGCCTAAAAGGTCGCGTCCGCCTGGTTCCCGATAGTCGCGAAGGCTTCCTGTTAGTACACCTTCGGGCATGTGATTCAAAAAATCATTATTTTTGTCGTTAAAGTTGGCCATGTTCGATTCCCTGATTTACACATCTAATACGTGTACTTCCGAGAGATACAGTCACATCATAGGGTTTCAGAATTATTGACAGAACACTCGTTGACATTGCATTTTTTGAATGATGAGTAACGCCGGGTTAATATAAAAAAATACAAATATTAAATTTACATTTTGCAAACCATAAGCGGCACAAATTTAGAAATTACAATGAATCGTAAACTTGCCTACTCTATTATTTGTTCATTAAGGGGCAAACTAATGCGCAAGATAACTGAATTATTGAGAGAAGCGACCAGCTCATTGTTTACTGGAGGCGCTCTTTCCGCGCAGCTTACGCCAGAAATTCAGTTGCAGCTCAAAATCGAGCGGTTGAAGGCGACATCAAAATTAGTACCATCGTTGCTCTTTGGAAATATTTTTTTAGTATGCTTTGCTTTTTTTACAATCAAAAGCTTCCCCAACACTTTTCTAAAATATTCACTTTTCTGGATTTCTTGCGCCGTCTGTATTGGTGGCGTTAAAGTTTGGCACACGAAAAAAAATAAATTTAACAAGCTGATTGCAGAAAATACCAAAAGCTTGAAAAAGCACGAGCGACCGTTCGTATTTGTTGCAATCATATTAGGCTGTTTGTGGGCGACACTACCGCCATTGTTGCCTTACCTTGCCAATAGTGAAGAACAAATCATTGTAATAGCCATATTGGCAGCACTCCTGTGTATTTCCGGTTTCGTTTTAGCATCAATGCCGGTGATGGCATTCAGCTTTCTGACGCCGCTCATCATCTCGACATTTTCCGTGCTATTTTTCTTTGGAACCGATCATGTGGTCCTCAATGCAATGACGTTGATCATCTACATTGGTTTCATTCAAATGTCTGCGCTCAGTCAAACCAGATCAATTGTAAAACTCATCGTCTCCAGTCAGGAAGTGGCCAAACAGCAGAAGACAATTTCATTGCTGCTCAAAGATTTTGAACAGCATTCTAGCGATTGGTTATGGGAAACGGACGAAAATATGAAATTTTGTTCGCCCCTCAAATCGCTTTTGTGACGTATCCGGCATGACCGCAGCATCAATAAGCGGACAAACAGTAACAAGTCTATTCACATCATCAAATGGTGAACAGCATCCGGCAACCGGTGTTTTTTTGGGTTCTCTTTGCCGGCGAATTAGCTTCAATGATTTCCAAGTGCCCGTTATGATTGGTAGTGAGTTGCGATGGTGGTCTATGACTGGCACGCCGGAATTGGACGAAAAAGGTGGTTTTCTTGGTTACCACGGCGTTGGCTCAGACGTGACGTTGCAGAAAAAAACTGATGAACGCATCAGTTTTTTGGCTCATAATGATGCTCTCACAGGCCTTTTTAACCGCGCCCATTTCAGTGAGGTTTTGAATCAAAACGTCAGCCGGTTAGAACGCTATGGTGCGCCCTTTGCTCTATTATTTATGGATCTCGATCATTTCAAAGCGGTAAATGACACATTTGGTCATCCCATGGGTGACCAGATGCTAGCGCAAGTGTCCAGCCGTTTGAAAGGTGTAACGCCGGTAGGAGCTTTTCTTGCGCGTCTCGGCGGTGATGAATTTGCAATGTTGATACCAAAGTCAGTATCCGTCGAAGACATGGATGCACTGGCCAAAAATATTTTGCGGGCGGTATCTGGAACATTTGAAATCGACGGTGAACAAATTACAATTGGTATCAGTATTGGTCTGGCTTTGGCCCCGCGCCACGGCACACGTCCTGATCAGATATTGAGAAATGTCGATTTGGCACTCTACCGCGCAAAGGAAAACGGGCGTTCAGGATACAAGATATTTGAGTCTGGCATGGATAGCCAGGCACGCGAGCGCAGAGCGCTGGAGTTTGATCTGCGCAGTGCGGTACAAAATAACGAGATGGAATTATTCTATCAGCCGCTGATGGGCGCTGAAAGCAATAAGCCTGTTGGCTTTGAAGCTCTTATACGCTGGAACCATCCTATTCGCGGGCAAATCGCGCCGGTGGAATTCATTCCAATTGCGGAAGGTAACGGCCTCATCAAGGAGATTGGTGATTGGGTTCTGCGCCAAGCATGTCGTGAAGCTGCAACTTGGCCGGATAATTTGACCGTTGCCGTTAATTTGTCGGCCCAGCAATTTGATAGGGACCGTATTGTCGATGTCGTCGTTTCCGCCCTTTCGGAAAGCGGTCTCGCCCCTAATCGCCTTGAGTTGGAAATTACCGAAAGCCTTCTTATTGATCGACCCGATGAAGTGCTCTCCACATTAATGCGCTTGAAGGATTTAGGCGTTTCTATTGCTATGGATGATTTTGGCACCGGTTACTCGAGCCTGGCCTATTTGTTGAAGTTCCCCTTCGACAAAATTAAGATCGATAAGTCGTTCATCTCGGCAATTGATACAGATAAAGCAGCTTGCGATGTTCTGCGGACAATAGGCTCACTTGGCAAGACATTGAATATCCGGATTACTGCTGAGGGTGTGGAAACGGAAGAGCAGGTAGATTTCCTGCGGGCAATAGCCTGCGATCAATTGCAAGGATATTTCTTTGCAAAGCCGTTGAAGCAGGAGGACATCTCAGCATTTTTGATGAAGACGCTGGTGGGTACATTGGCGAACAACAAAGGCACGGCTAACGGCAGGGTAGCTATTGCTGCCTGACGCAGAACAACATTCAAAATAAACTCCGAAACCCTGTTAACAGGTCCTGACCCTAATTATGGGTCATCGCAAAGCAGGGTTTATTCACCTGCATTGCAAAATCTCTGTTGCCTCGTTTTAGGGCAAAATTTGGATGCGTTACTAAATCGCCTATTTTATTTGCAGAGCATAAAATATAGGCAAATATAGCTGCACTTTTCTTCATTTAGCGGAGCGTGTAGGGCCTGTAGTTTGTTTCGGACAGCAAATAAATTTAATCATATAAAAAATAATCATAATATTAACAATTGGTTAGCATTCGAAACTAAGCCCGCTTCGTATAAGGCAAAAATGTGGCATAAGCCTTGCAAATGATGCTCCGGTGCAACAAACCTAGCCGGAGTATTCCAATGAGCTTACTATCAAGACGTAATTTTCTGGTCGCCTCAACAACTTTGCTAGCGACAGCAGCTATTAGCATTCCTGTATTTGCCGCAGACGACACCATCAAGGTCGGCGTTCTGCATTCTCTTTCGGGCACGATGGCAATTTCTGAAACAACCCTTAAAGACGTCATGTTGATGCTTATTGAAGAGCAAAACAAAAAGGGCGGCTTGCTCGGCAAGCAGCTTGAGGCAGTTGTCGTTGACCCTGCTTCTGACTGGCCGCTGTTTGCAGAAAAGGCGCGCGAGCTGATCTCCAAGGATAAGGTCGCTGCTGTTTTCGGCTGCTGGACTTCTGTGTCGCGCAAGTCTGTTCTTCCGGTTTTCAAAGAGCTTAACAGCATCCTGTTCTACCCCGTCCAATATGAGGGCGAGGAAAGCGAGCGCAATGTGTTTTACACCGGCGCCGCGCCAAACCAGCAGGCCATTCCTGCCGTTGATTATTTGATGAATGAAGAAGGCGTAAAACGCTGGGTTCTTGCCGGTACCGACTATGTTTATCCGCGCACGACCAACAAAATCCTGGAAGCCTATTTGATTGCCAAGGGGGTGGCCAAAGAAGACATTATGATTAATTACACGCCCTTCGGTCATTCCGATTGGCAGACCATTGTGGCCGACATTAAGAAATTCGGCTCCGAGGGTAAGAAGACAGCCGTTGTGTCCACTATCAATGGTGATGCCAACGTGCCGTTTTACAAAGAACTCGGCAATGCGGGCGTAAAGGCGGAGGACATTCCTGTTGTTGCTTTCTCTGTTGGCGAAGAAGAATTGGCCGGGTTTGATACTGCGCCTCTGGTTGGCCACCTTGCCGCTTGGAACTACTTTCAATCTGTTGATGCGCCGGTGAATGCCGAATTCATCAAGACATGGCATGCGTACACCAAGAACGACAAGCGCACCACCAATGATCCGATGGAGGCTGCCTACATCGGCTTCAACATGTGGGTGAAGGCTGTGGAAGCGGCGGGCACTGTGGATGTGGATAAGGTAATCGACGCACTGCCTGGCATCGAAGTACCAAATCTAACAGGCGGCATGTCCAAGATGCTTCCGAACCATCATATCACCAAGCCGGTTTTAATTGGCGAAATCCAAGCTGACGGCCAGTTTGATGTGGTGTGGAAAACACCGGATCTCGTGCCGGGTGATGCATGGACGGACTTCCTGCCGGAATCCAAAGTGCTGGAATCTGATTGGGTCACTTTGAAGTGTGGCAATTATAATACCGAGACCAAAAAATGTCTCGGTGATGTACCGGCGCAATAAGCCCCGGCAAATGACCGGACAGGGAACCTCCCACTCTGTCCGGTCAATTTTCAAGATAGTTTGGAAAAAAGTGCCATGGCTTTGGCTTCACGGTGTTTGCTTGTGATGATGCTTATTTTAGTCGGGTTCGGCACTGCTTTTGCAGACGAAGCCAGCGTTCGCGCGGCAATCGGTAAGTTTTCCCAAGGTGATGGCTACCAAACCATTGATGCCGCAATTGACGCGCTGCAAGTGACCGGCGACCCTTTAGCGGCGACTGCTTTGAATGCACTATCGGACGGTAAGCTCGTTCTGCGCAAAGATGACGGCAAAGTATTTATACTCGATAGTACGGACACAAAATTGCTCGACCCCGTGACGGGCGAGGCCGCCGCCGATATTGGCACATACACAATCGAAAAACTAAAAATCAAAAACTCCATCCGCCGCAAAATTGCGACCGCGCTTTCCGGCATGACCTTGATGGCGAAGGACAAGTCCGTCCGGCTCTCCGCAGTTGAAACTATTTTTGCAAGCGCTGACGACACTCAGCTTGCCGCGCTGGAAACCGCGATGGCTTCGGAAACTGATCCCGAAGTGAAGACCCGCATGGCCGAGGCTCATGGCGTGATAATCCTCAAAACCTCGAAGGATCAAGCTGCGCTGAAGGAGGCGATCACCACGATAGCCGCGCGCGGTGACCGCGAGGCACTGAAGGCTTTGAACGGGGCCAACCTTGAGGGCGGGGCCGCGATACTGCTGACTAACTCTGTTGCCGGCATCAATAACCAGTTCCAATTTTGGGATGCGGGACAAAATATTTGGTACGGCATCTCGCTCGGTTCAGTGCTGCTGCTGGCCGCTATCGGGCTTGCCATTACCTTCGGCGTGATGGGCGTTATCAATATGGCGCATGGCGAAATGGTGATGCTTGGTGCTTACACCACATTTGTTGTGCAGCAATTACTCATCGCCCATGCACCATGGCTTATCGAGTGGTCACTGGCTTTTGCGCTGCCGTTGGCGTTTCTCGTTGCCGGTTTGGCCGGGCTTATTATCGAGCGCGGTGTCATCCGCCTGCTCTACGGCCGGCCGTTGGAAACACTGCTGGCGACATGGGGCGTCTCGCTGGTGTTGCAACAAACCGTGCGCAGCATTTTCGGTGCGACCAACCGCGAAGTTTCCAATCCGCGATGGATGTCTGACGGCTTCAAGCTCGGCCAAATCGACATTACATGGAACCGCTTCTGGATTTTAATTTTCGCGCTGACAATATTCTTCACGCTGCTCGTGGTTCTGAAGCGCACAGCATTCGGCCTGCAAATGCGTGCGGTGACGCAAAACCGCCGTATGGCCGCCTCCATGGGCATTCGTACGCCGTGGGTGGATGCGTTCACATTTGCGCTTGGCTCAGGCATTGCAGGTATCGCGGGCGTTGCGCTAAGCCAGATTGACAATGTTTCGCCCGACCTGGGTCAAGGCTACATTATTGATAGTTTCATGGTTGTGGTGTTTGGCGGCGTCGGCAATTTGTGGGGCACGCTTGTGGGCGCACTGTCGCTCGGCGTTGCCAGCAAATTTTTAGAACCCTATGCAGGCGCGGTGCTGGCAAAAATTCTTGTGCTCGTGCTCATTATTCTCTTCATCCAAAAGCGCCCGCGCGGCCTGTTTGCTCTTAAAGGAAGGTCGGTTGAAGCATGATTTCGTACCGGCTATTTTCAGGACAACCGCCCTTGGATATCCGGCTGATGTTGGGCTTTCTGGCGCTGCTTGCTGTGCTGGTGCCGTTGCTTAATCTGACTTTAAGTCCTGATAACCCGCTCCATGTTCCGGCCTATGTCGTGGCGTTGCTCGGCAAATATCTTTGCTACGCGCTGCTGGCTTTGTCGTTGGATTTGGTGTGGGGTTTTTGTGGCATTCTTTCGCTCGGCCATGGCGCGTTCTTTGCGCTTGGCGGCTACGCGATGGGCATGTATCTCATGCGCCAGATCGGCGCGCGCGGCTCTTATGGCAATGCGCTATTGCCGGATTTCATGGTGTTTTTAAACTGGAAAGAGCTGCCGTGGTTCTGGTTTGGTTTCAATCACTTCTGGTTCGCGGCGCTGATGGTGCTGCTGGTTCCTGGCATAATCGCGTTCCTGTTTGGCCTGTTCGCCTTTCGCAGCCGCGTAACGGGCGTCTATTTATCCATTATCACGCAGGCGCTGACATATGCATTGCTGCTTGCGTTTTTTCGCAATGAAATGGGCTTTGGCGGCAATAATGGCTTGACCGACTTCAAGGATATTCTCGGCTTTGATATTCAGGCCAACTCGACCCGTGCTGTACTTTTTTCTGCCAGTGCTTTTGCTTTGGCACTCGGCGTTATCATCACTTGGGCAATCACCACTTCCAAATACGGCAAGCTGCTTGTCGCAGTACGTGATGCTGAAATGCGCACGCGGTTTTTAGGCTACCGTCCGGAAAATGTGAAGCTGTTTGCGTTTACTGTTTCGGCTATGATGGCGGGTGTGGCAGGCGCACTTTATGTGCCTCAGGTTGGCATTATCAATCCGGGCGAATTCGCACCGGGCAATTCCATCGAGGTGGTTATTTGGACTGCCGTCGGCGGGCGCGGCACAATTATCGGGCCGATTGTGGGCGCGCTGCTCGTCAATGCGGGCAAGAGCTGGTTCACAGGAATATTGCCGGAGTTTTGGCTGTTCGCACTGGGCGCATTGTTTATCGGGGCCACTATTTGGTTGCCCAAGGGCGTGGCCGGGTTATTCCCCAAATTTAAATTGGCAAAGGCAAAACCGGCGAAGCAAGCCACCCTGCCTGAACCAGTGCCGGCGGAATAGGAGCAACACATGGCCCGCAAAGAAAGCCTGCTCTACCTTGATGATGTGTCGGTGTCCTTCGATGGCTTTCGCGCCATCAACAACCTGTCCTTTATCTTACAAAAAGGTGAAATGCGTGCCATCATCGGGCCCAATGGCGCAGGCAAAACCACGATGATGGACATCATCACCGGCAAGACCAAGCCCGATAAGGGGGAGGTTTTTTTTGACACCAATGTCGATTTGACCAAGCATGACGAGGCGGAAATCGCTCAGCTTGGCATTGGCCGCAAGTTTCAAAAACCGACTGTGTTTGAAAGCCAAAGCGTTGAAGATAATCTGCTTTTAGCGCTCGCGGGACCACGCACAGCGTTCAAGGCATTGTTCCACAAGTCCAACAAGGCTGAGAGCGATCGCATTACAGAAATCTTAAGTACAGTCAGGCTGGAACCCCGCCGCTATGAATTGGCGGCAAACCTTAGCCATGGGCAAAAGCAGTGGCTGGAAATTGGCATGTTGCTGGCGCAGGATCCCAAGCTGCTCCTCGTTGATGAACCCGTCGCCGGCATGACGGATTCCGAAACGGTCGAGACCGCCAGCCTTCTCAAAGAGATTGCAAAGACCCGTTCGGTGGTGGTGGTGGAGCATGACATGCACTTCGTCCGCTCGCTTGGCGTTAAAGTTACGTGCCTGCACGAGGGCTCGGTCCTGTCTGAGGGCAGTCTCGATTTTGTCAGCGCCGATGAGCGCGTCATCGAAGTCTATTTGGGGAGATGACGATGCTGATAGTGGACAAAGCAATATTGCACTACGGCGCGGCTGAAGCGCTGCGTGGCGTGAGCATGAATGCAAAGGCGGGACAAATAACCTGTATACTGGGGCGCAACGGCGTCGGCAAAACCAGTTTGATGCGGGCCATCGTCGGGCATCATAAGTTGACAAGTGGCACAGTCTCTTTTGATGGCGTTGTGCAAGATGGCAAGCCCGCACAGGACCGCGCCCGTGGCGGCATCGGCTTTGTGCCGCAGGGCAGGGAGATATTTCCGCTGCTCACGGTTTCCGAAAATCTACAGACAGGCTTCGCCGCCGCGCCGCATGGCTACCGCACAATTCCCGGTCATGTGTTTGAGCTGTTCCCTGTGCTGAAAGACATGCTGCACCGTCGCGGCGGCGATCTTTCCGGTGGCCAGCAACAACAGCTCGCCATTGGTCGTGCGCTTGTCATGAGGCCGAAATTATTGGTGCTTGATGAGCCAACCGAAGGCATCCAACCCTCAATCATCAAAGACATTAGCCGTGCGATAAAGTACCTGCGTGATACTGCCGGGATTGCCGTTATATTGGTCGAGCAATATCTCGATTTCTGCCGCGAACTCGCAGATCAGGTTCACATCATGGATCGTGGCCAAGTGGTGCATTCCGGCCCTGCGGAAGATTTAGACCGTGCCGATGTGCGGATGCATTTGACGGTTTGACGGGTTAGGCCTGCTTGGATTGAACATAGGCGACTAACGCCTCAACGGCAGCTTTATCGGTAACCAGACCAGCCTTTGTGCGCCGCCATAATATATCTTCAGCGTCCATCGCCCATTCATATTCCATTAGATAGTCAACCTCGACTTGAGTTAAATAGGGGCCGAATTGCGTGCCAAGGTCCGCCATATTTTTTGCAGTACCGAGCATGATAAATATTTTGGTGCCATAAAGCCGTACTAAACGCGTCGCTTGCCGCGCATCCAGGAACGGATAAGTCGTGCGGGCCTTCGATACCAACGCATCAAACCCTTGTGCCGGGAAATCACCGCCCGGCAATGTGGCAATCTTGGTCCATGTCGCACCTTTTTTGCCAAGCACAGCTTCAATCTTTTCCAGAACATGCTCAGACAGACGGCGATAGGTGGTGATTTTGCCGCCAAAAACATTCAAAACTGCGCCTTCGGATGCGCTGCCATCCACTTTCAATACATAATCCCGCGTGGCCTCTTGCGCTTTGGTTGCGCCATCATCGTAAAGCGGGCGCACACCGGAATAGGTCCAGACAATGTCCTCGCGCCGCACGGGATTTTTAAAATATTCACTCGCCGCCGCGCACAGATAATCTGTTTCCGCCCCGGTAATAGCGACGTCTCCAGGATCACCTTTATAATCTTGGTCAGTGGTGCCGATCAGTGTGAAATCACGCTCGTAGGGAATTGCAAAAATAATGCGGTTGTCTGCATTTTGAAAAATATAACATTTGTCATGCTCAAACATGCGCTTGACGACAATGTGACTGCCTTGCACAAGCCGTACATTGCGTACGTCATTTTTGCCCAGCGCATGACCGATAATTTCGTCCACCCAAGGGCCGCCTGCATTGACCAACATCCGCGCTTGTACCAATTCGTCGGTGCCGGTTTTTTTATCATGAATGGTGACAGACCAAATTCCCGTCGCGCGGGATGCTTTGACGACTTTTGTCCGGGTACGAATGGTTGCGCCGCGTTCCGCTGCATCACTGGCATTTAGAACTACCAGCCGCGCGTCGTTGACCCAGCAATCGGAATACTCAAAAGCTTTTGAAAACAGCGGTTTTAGAGGTTTGCCGGAAATATCTTCTGCCATTCTCAGTGTTTTGGTTGCAGGAAGCAATTTCCGGCCGCCGATATAATCGTAAATCAGTAACCCAAGTCGTAAAAACCATGCCGGGCGAAGACCCTTGTGGTGGGGTAATACAAATCGCAGCGGCCAAATTATATGGGGTGCATTGGCCCACAATATTTCCCGTTCCATCAGCGATTCACGAACCAACCGGAATTCATAATGCTCCAGGTAGCGCAGGCCGCCATGAATGAGCTTTGTGGACCAAGACGAGGTGCCGGACGCAAGATCATTCATCTCCGCCAAAAATACTGTATAGCCACGCCCCGCTGCATCGCGGGCAATGCCACATCCGTTGATGCCGCCACCGATAACAAATAAATCATGCACTTTCATTTCACGCTACATCCGCTTGGGCTAAATTTGTGGCCACTATTAATTGCACATTATTTTCGGCGCAAATCGCGACAATTTCCGGTGAGGGCTGCGCATCGGTAACAAAAATATCTACCATCGAGATGTCTGCAATACGAACTGGCGCGGTGCGCTCAAACTTCAAGCTGTCGGCAACCAATATGGTTTGACGCGCGTGATTAATGATGGCTTGACTGACTTTTACTTCGCGAAAATCATAGTCCAAAATCGCGCCTTCATGGTCGATTGCGGATGCCCCGATAATGGCAAAATCCACCTTGAACTGCTTTATAAAATCCACTGTTGCTTCGCCGACAATGCCGCCATCCGCATGTCGCACGACGCCACCTGCAATAACAACCTCGGCAGAAGGAATGTCGCGCAAGATGTTGGCAACATTGATATTATTCGTAATGCACATCAAGCCTTGATGGCGGCGCAGCGCCATCGCCACTTGCTCGGTTGTTGTTCCAATGTTGAGGATGATTGAGGCATTATCAGGAATGAGTTTGGCCGCTGCTGCGCCGATAAGAGCTTTGCTATCCGTGGCCAGTATACGTCTTGCATCGTAAGCAAAGTTGGTGACACCCGAAGGATAAACCGCGCCACCGTGCACGCGCTGCAAAAGCCTGCGGTCACACAGGTCATTTAAGTCCTTGCGAATTGTTTGCGGGGTAACGTCAAAGTGCGAAGACAGGCCGTCAACATCAACGCGGCCACGGTTGCGCGCCAGATCCAAAATGTCCGTTAGCCTTGGATGAAGTGGCTCCATATACCCGTTTCCATATTTTCGTTTAGTTTCTTTTTTACGCAATAACGAATGTTTGCAAGTAAAAAATGTACATATTGCACTGCACAATAGCAAAATATGTTTTTTTAAGTTCGAAAATATTCACTTGACGTTCCTGATTTTTCATTTCAGTGTCTAGCAATCCGTAATAATCGGATGGCAACGGGAGCTTGCCAAATTTATCTGGCGAGATACGCAACGGAGGAGAAACCAATGAAAAGATACCTTTTGGTATCAGCGGCAGCGCTTGCGCTATTTGCTGGAACCGGTTTTAGTCTGGCCGATGAGGCCGCAGCGAAAAAGTGGATTGATAGCGAATTCCAACCTTCTACGCTGTCTAAAGATGAGCAGCTGAAGGAAATGCAGTGGTTCATAGACGCTGCAAAACCATTCGCTGGAATGGAAATCAATGTGTTGTCGGAATCGATCCCGACCCACACTTACGAGTCAACTGTGCTTGCAAAGGCCTTTCAAGAAATCACTGGCATCAAGGTCAACCATCAGATCTTGGGCGAAGGCGAAGTCGTGCAAGCTGTGCAAACACAGATGCAGACCAACCGCAATCTCTATGATGGTTATATCAATGACTCCGATTTGATCGGAACGCATTCGCGTCTTCAATCGGCGATCAACCTGACCGACTGGATGGCCGGTGAGGGCAAAGACGTTACAAACCCGATGCTCGATTTGCCGGACTTTATGGGCCTGAAATTCACCACTGGGCCGGATGGTAAACTCTGGCAATTACCTGACCAACAGTTCGCAAACCTTTACTGGTTCCGTGCCGACTGGTTTGCCCGGCCTGACCTTAAAGAAAAGTTCAAGGCCAAATATGGCTATGAGCTTGGCGTACCGGTGAACTGGTCCGCTTACGAAGACATCGCGCAATTCTTCTCAGAAGATGTCAAGGAAATCGATGGCGTTAAAGTCTACGGTCACATGGATTATGGCAAACGCGCGCCTGACCTTGGCTGGCGCATGACGGATGCGTGGCTCTCGATGGCTGGTGAAGCCGATGTTGGCCAACCGAACGGACGTCCTGTTGATGAATGGGGCATTCGCATGGAGAAAGACAGCTGCAACCCTGTTGGCGCTTCGGTGACACGCGGCGGCGGCACAAATAGCCCGGCTGCGGTTTATGCGGTGTCCAAATGGGATGAATGGCTGCGCAAATACGCCCCTCCAGGCGCCGCTGATTTGGACTTCTACCAGTCGCTTCCGTCATTGAGCCAAGGTAATGTGGCCCAGCAAATTTTCTGGTACACAGCCTTTACCGCTTCGATGGTTGCGCCAAAGAAGGACGGCAACAACACAGTTGATGATGCTGGCAAGCCACTGTGGAAGATGGCACCCTCACCGCATGGCCCATACTGGAAAGATGGTTCGCAGCGCGGCTATCAAGACGTTGGTTCGTGGACATTGTTCAACTCAACACCGGTTCCACAGCGTAAAGCTGCATGGCTCTATGCTCAGTTCGTGGACTCCAAAACTGTTGACGTGAAGAAGAGCCAAGTTGGCCTAACCTTCATTCGCGACTCGACCGTACGACATCAGTCGTTCACGGACCGTGCGCCTGATCTTGGTGGTCTCATCGAGTTCTATCGCTCACCGGACCGTGTTGCGTGGTCGCCAACCGGTGTGAATGTTCCGGATTATCCAAAGCTGGCACAGTTGTTTTGGGAAAACATCGGTGATGTGAACTCAGGCGCATTTACCGCTCAAGAAGCTATGGATCGCCTTGCCGGACAAATGGACCAGGTTATGGGCCGTATGCAGGCAGCAGATGAGGCCAATCATACCTACCATGATTGCGGACCTCGCCTGAACAAGGAAAGTGATCCGAGTGTATGGCTAAGCAAAGATCATGCGCCATGGGCGAAGCTTGATAATGAAAAGCCACAAGGCGAAACCATTGCTTACGAAGAACTCGTAAAGCGCTGGGCAGCCAAGTAACACCTCTGTCCCTAACCATCCAGGGCGTGGCGTTAGCCGCGTCCCGGATTGGTTTCACTAATCCTCTTAAATAAATGGCTCAGGCACATGACCCTGGAATTGAAAAACCTGTCAAAGCGGGATGGCGCGGATATGCACATCTATCCGACTGACTTGAAACTGGAGCGCGGCACTTTCAATATTTTGCTCGGCACCACATTGGCAGGCAAAACCAGCCTGATGCAGCTGATGGCGGGCATTGCAAAACCAACCGGCGGCGAGCTTTGGTTTGATGGCAGGAACGTCACCAAAACGGCCGTGCAAAAGCGCAATGTCTCCGTGGTTTATCAGCAATTCATCAATTACCCGAATTTCAATGTTTACGAAAATATTGCCTCGCCATTGCGAGTGTTACGGATGCCGGAAACTGAGGTCAAAGCGCGCGTTGGCAAGTTTGCCGAACTGCTACGGCTGACACCAATGCTCAACCGCAAACCATCCGAACTTTCCGGCGGTCAGCAACAGCGCACCGCGCTTGCACGCGCGCTGGTGAAAGACGCGGATCTTGTTTTGCTTGATGAGCCGCTGGCAAATCTAGACTTTAAGCTGCGCGAAGAAATGCGCGAAGAACTGCCAAAGCTCTTCGCAGACCGCGATTGCATCGTCGTTTATGCAACAACTGAACCCGTCGAAGCGCTGCTCTTCGGTGGCTACACGGCAGCCATGAACGAGGGGCGCATCAGCCAATTCGGACCAACTTTCGCCACCTATAATGCACCCAATAATTTGACTACAGCGCGGGTATTTTCCGAGCCGCCCATGAATGTTGCCACAGTGCAAAAGCGCGGGTCTAAATTTTCGCTGGACGGGTTAAGCGAATGGGATGCAAACGGAGCTTATAAGGCACTGGCAGATGGCTCCTATCAATTCGGAATCCGTCCGCACCATGTCTCTCCGGCTAGCAGCGCGGGTGCCGTAAAGGTTGATGGCAGGGTGAAAGTCACCGAACTTTCCGGCTCCGAAAGCATCATACATTTTGACATGCAGGGCAATCCCTGGGTGTCGCTCACCGGCGGCATTCATGGCTTCAAAGTGGGGGACAGCGAAGCATTTTATATCGACGTTTCGCGCGGCATGTATTTTGACGACAACAATAATCTGATTAGGGCGTGAGGCACAAAAATGGCTAAAATTACGCTCAATGATTTGCGGCACTCTTACATGCCGAACCCGAAAACCCCGTCCGACTATGCGCTAAAAAAGCTCGATGTCGAATGGCGCGATGGCGGTGCTTATGCGCTGCTCGGACCATCAGGTTGCGGCAAGACTACGCTTTTGAATATCATCTCCGGCCTGCTTATTCCCAGTCATGGCCAAGTGCTGTTTGGTGATCGGGATGTCACCAAGCTGCCAACAGATCAGCGCAACATTGCGCAGGTTTTTCAGTTTCCAGTCGTTTACGACACAATGACCGTTTATGACAATCTCGCGTTCCCGCTTCGCAATCGCGGTGTAGATGAGGCGACTGTCGACCGCCGCGTGCGCACGATTGCCGAGATGACAGACCTTACCGGCATGTTGAAACAACGCGCATCCGGTCTAACAGCTGATGGCAAGCAAAAAATCTCGCTTGGTCGCGGGCTGGTGCGTGAAGACGTCAACGTAATCATGTTCGACGAGCCGTTGACGGTCATCGATCCTCACTTGAAATGGCTGCTGCGCTCCAAACTCAAAGAGCTGCACCAGCGTCTTGGCACGACAATGATTTACGTCACGCATGACCAAACAGAAGCGCTGACATTTGCCGATCAAGTCGTCGTAATGAAGGATGGCGAAGTCGTACAAATTGGAACGCCGGTTGAGCTGTTCAAAAAGCCACGCCACACATTTGTAGGTCATTTTATCGGATCACCCGGCATGAACATCATGCCATGCGCAATCAGTAACGGCAGTGTATCGGTGGGCTCCACAGCATTAAGTATTGAAAACGCCAAATCCGTCGCAGCTCTGACGGGAAACTTTGAACTTGGTGTCCGTCCTGAATTCATTAGCTTCGCCAAATCCGGCCTGCCGGTAACTGTCGCTAAAGTAACCGAGACCGGGCGCAATCGCATTGTCGATGCACGGCACGAGGGGCGCTCTATTAAGCTGATTGTTGATGCCGACGCGGCCATTCCTTCGGCACAGGCATTTTTAAGTTTCGATAAGGCGCATAGCCATATTTATGCCGGCGGCTGGCTGGTGGAGTGAGATCATGAACAAAACAGTCAACCAAAAAGCATGGTTTTTCGTCGCCCCCGTTCTCATCATGGTGGCGTTCAATGCCATCATTCCATTAATGACGGTGGTGAATTATTCAGTGCAGGAAACCTTCGGCGATAATACTTTCACATGGTCCGGTGTCGGCTGGTTTCAGGAAATATTGCATTCCGACCGCTTTTGGTCTGCGCTTGGAAGACAGTGCTTTTTCACATTTTCAATTCTCCTGATTGAAGTGCCGTTGGGTGTTTTGATAGCGCTCACCATGCCGAAAAAGGGACCATGGGTTTCCGTATGCCTCGTACTGATGGCTCTGCCGCTGCTTATTCCGTGGAATGTCGTGGGCGCCATGTGGAACACATTTGCGTTGCCGGGCGTCGGCCTGCTCGACCACATATTAAACGGCATTGGCTTTGATTATAACTATACCCGCCAGCCGGGTGACGCATGGTTCACGCTCATTATGATGGACGTGTGGCATTGGACCTCTCTTGTAGTACTACTGGCTTATGCCGGATTGGTAGCTATTCCGGATGCGTATTACCAAGCTGCGCTGATTGACGGAGCCGGCACTTGGAAGATCTTCCGTTTCATCCAATTACCAAAAATGAAGCGTGTTCTAACTATCGCTATCTTGTTGCGATTCATGGATAGTTTCAACATTTATACCGAGCCTGTCGTCCTCACCGGCGGCGGCCCGGGTAACTCGACTACGTTGCTTTCGATAGACCTTGTGAAGATTGCACTTGGCCAGTTTGACTTAGGCCCTGCAGGCGCAATGTCGCTAATTTACTTCCTTATCATTTTGCTCACCAGCTGGATTTTCTACACGCTGATGATGCGCAACGAAGCCCAATAGGAGCGCACTATGAAGACTTCAAAATGGTTAGTGCCCTCGCTCTACATCGCATTTCTGCTGCTGCCGATTTATTGGCTGGTGTCGATGTCGTTCAAAACCACCAATGATATTTTGGGCGGGTTCTCCTTCTTCCCGCGCAGCATCACGTTCGACAATTATCATGTGATTTTCACCGACCCCACTTGGTATTGGGGCTACATCAACTCGCTTGCCTATGTGTCAATGAATACTGTGATGTCGGTTGCAGTTGCTCTGCCGGCAGCCTACGCCTTCTCGCGCTATCGTTTTCTGGGCGACAAGCATTTGTTCTTCTGGCTCTTAACAAACCGCATGGCTCCTGCTGCCGTGTTCGCTTTGCCCTTCTTCCAACTCTACTCCGCTGTCGGCCTGTTCGATACTTATTGGGCGGTCGCGCTGTCACATACGCTGTTCAATATCCCTCTTGCAGTGTGGATTTTGGAAGGTTTCATGTCCGGCGTGCCGAAGGAACTGGATGAGACAGCTTATGTTGACGGCCATTCATTCTGGAGCTTTTTCATCAAGATATTTCTTCCAACCATCGCTGCCGGCATCGGTGTCGCCATCTTCTTTTGTTTCATGTTTTCGTGGGTGGAATTGCTGTTGGCCAAGACACTTACATCGGTCGCCGCCAAACCAATTGCAGCTATCATGACCAAGACCTCATCCGGCTCCGGCTACCAATTGGGGTTGCTTGCAGCGGCGGGATCGTTGACCATTATTCCCGGCGCCATCGTCATCTATTTTGTTCGCAATTACATCGCCAAGGGCTTCGCGCTCGGCCGGGTTTAAGGAGTTTCGTTATGGGTCTTTCATGGATGGCGTGGACGTGGCCAACCGCAGCGTTCTTTATCTTCGTGGCACTGGCAATCGCCGGCATGGGCTATTGGGAATATAAAGTCCCGGGCGGCGATCCGCGCCACGGAATGTTCGGGCTGGATACCACACGCGGGGACCGCTTGTTTATTTCACTGCTCGGCAGCGCGTTTATCATGCTGTCATGGCTCGGATTATACGGCACCCCGCTCTGGGGCGGCTTGGCGCTATGCATAGCGTGGGGGGTGTTTGTGTTCCGGAAGGTTTAAGCGCAAACGCTGACGACCCGCACCAATAAATCAAGGGGCTGTCCTGGATAATTACCCCATTTCTTCTCTAACCCATTGTCTTAATTGTGATAATTGAGATACTGGATCACTGTTGATGAAACGCCACTCACATTCTTTCAGAAAGAGTTAGCCTTCAAAAACAGCCCGGAATTTGCCTTTGGAACACCATTAAATTTGCGCATATTGCGCTTGGCTTGGTTCCAGAAATACTCGATACCATTGATGTGATTGTGCTTGTCGGCGAATAGCTTTGAGTGGTTTATGCGAAAGTGTTTGAACTGCGAAACATCAAGCACGTTGTAACCGCGCCAACGATCGGGATAGACAATCGAGTCCGGGATGACCTTGCGCTCACTGATGGGTAGGAGCGTTGTGCCCGATGCATCAGGGATAATCTTGGTATAAACCCGTCCACCA
>JAYVRA010000082.1:0-4933 GCA_043776635.1 Phyllobacteriaceae bacterium | reverse complement strand
GCTAAATCGGCTCGTCTTCATAAAAATCTCCTCGTTCAATATGCCGGGAAAATTCTACTTTTGAACACCGTTAATTTCAGGGGGGATTACCCTGTGATGTGAGATTGATAGCCCATCAATAATCCTATGAAAAGGCATTTTTATTCGTGCCGCAATGCCTCAATCGGGTCCAGCCGCGCACCGCGCAGGGCGGGGAAGAAGCCGAAGACCAGGCCGATCATCGCTGAAAAGCCTGCCGCCAGCGCGATCACTGAAAGGCTTGGATTAAATGGAATGCCGAAGAGTGTGGACGCCAACAGCGCCAATCCCAAACCTAGCAATATCCCGAAAATACCCCCGATAAGCGATAGCACGGTTGCCTCCACTACAAACTGAGTGAGAATGTGGCGCTCGTGAGCGCCAATAGCGAGGCGAATGCCGATTTCGCGGGTGCGCTCGGTGACGGAAACCAGCATTATGTTCATGATGCCGATGCCGCCCACAAGCAGGCTGACGCCCGCGACGGCGCTGAGCATTCCGGTCATGGTGGTCATGGTTGAGGTTAGCGTATTGGCCATTTGGGTTTGGTCGCGCACGGAGAAATCATCGTCGCTGCCCGGCGCAATTTTGCGGGCATCATGCAATATCAGTTCGATATCGGATTGAACTTGCGATGTTGCGACGCCATCCAGCGCCGCGACATAGATGGTCTCGATATCGCCTTTACCCGATACACGGCGCTGAAACACGCTGAGCGGCATCAATACGATGTTATCCTGATCCTGCCCGAAACCAGACGTGCCTTTCGCCTCCAGCAAGCCGACGACCGGACAGTTTACGCCGCCGACGCGGATGGTGCTGCCGAGCGGGTCGCCGCCACCAAAGAATTGCATGCGTACAGTTTCGCCAATGACACATGCCGGTGTGCCGCCGCGTATTTCCTGCTCGCTAAATTCGCGCCCTTGGGTGACTGCCCAATCACGGACAGAGAAAAATCCAAGGCCGGTACCGGTAACGCCTGCGGTCAGGCTTTCTGTGCCGTAAACAATACGGAGGCTTTTTTGGCTAACGGCGGAAATCGCTTTGATGCCGGTGAGGCCGCTTTGCAGTGCGGCGACATGTGCGGCGTTAAACGGCCGTGCGGGAGACGAAGGGGGCGATCCGGGACCGGCAGGTTGCCCCGGGCGCACCACAAGCAAATTGCTGCCGAGCTTTGAGATATCGGCCTGAACTTTCGCGGTTGTGCCAGTGCCAATGGTTATCATGGCGATCACAGCAGCCACACCAATCACGATGCCAAGCAGAGTGAGGAATGAGCGCAGCGCGTTGCGGCGGATGGAGGAAAGCGCGAGGCGGATGGTTTCAAAAAACACCGGCATTTCCCTTGTTCATGTGATCAGATGCAATGTTGCCATCAACAAATTTGATCATGCGTGTGCCAAAGGCCGCAATATCGGCTTCGTGTGTGACCATGACAATCGTCAACCCGTTGTCTTGATTGAGTTTTGTCAAAAGCCCCATGATTTCATGGCTGCGGGCGGTATCCAGATTGCCGGTTGGCTCGTCTGCCACAAGCAATTGCGGTTCAGTGACAAAGGCGCGGGCAATCGCCACGCGCTGCTGCTGACCGCCGGACAGTTCGGCTGGTGTGTGGGAATAACGATCCGCGAGTCCGACGAGGTAGAGCGCGGCCATGGCGCGTTCCTTACGTTCGCGTTTACCGATGCCGCGATAAACCAATGGTAATTCAACATTGTCCAGCGCGGTGGTGCGGGGCAGGAGGTTGTATCCTTGGAATACGAAGCCGATGTATAAATTGCGCAGTGTTGCGCGGCGTTCGCGGTCCAGCCGTCCCGCGTCCACGCCCATCAAGCCATAGCGGCCGCTGGTTGGGGTATCGAGGCAGCCGATGATGTTCATAGCGGTGGACTTGCCGGAACCGGACGGGCCCATGATGGTGACGAATTCGCTGCGATTTATGGTGAGATTGACGCCAGCCAAAGCGTTGACCTGCGCTTCGCCGGATCCGTAGCTTTTCCATAAATCTACGAATTCGATGAAGGGTGTTTCGCTCATAATCAGTAGGCTTTCGCTGTGTCTTTGGCGGCTTTGGCGATGACGATCACATCATTTTCGGCAAGGCCGCTAAGCACCTCGGTGCGGGTTCCGTCGGTCGATCCGGTCTTGACCTGGACAGCTTCAGGACTGCCATTTTCCAATATGTAAAGTGTTCGTGTTCCATCTGCCGCGGCGGGCGCGGCCTTGACTTGTTGGCGTCCCATACGCGGCATGAACATGGAGGTGATGCTGAAACTCTTGGCTTCGGCAACGGGTGTCGGCTGATAGCGGAACGCGGTGTTGGGTACGGTTAGCACGCCATTTACTTCACGAACGATGATATCAACATTTGCAGTCATACCGGGGCGAAGGGTCAAATCCGCATTGTTCACACCAAGCTGCGCTTCATAAGTAACAACATTATCAGTGGTTTGCGAGGCATAAGCGATCTGCGTAATGGCAGCGTTGAACTTTTTATCGGGGTAGGCATCGACTTTGAATTGGGCTTTTTGATCTTTGGCAACCATGCCGATATCCGCCTCATCAATGGCGGCTTCCAGCTTCATATTCTTCAAATCCGCAGCGATAACGAACAAGACGGGTGCAGATAGCGAGGCGGCAACTGTCTGACCGGTATCCACTGAGCGGGTCAAAATGATACCGTCAATGGGAGCGTAAATGGTGCTCTTGGCGAGCGCCGCTTGCTGCAATTTCAGGTCGGCTTGAGCAACCGCAAGGTCGGCTTCCACGCTTGTTATAGCGCTTAGGGCGCGGTCCCGCTTGGCAACCACACCTTCCAAATCCTGCTGCGATAGAGTTCCCCGAATGGCGAGGCTTTTGGACCGGCCGAGTGTTTGTTCAATTTCCTTCAGTGTGGTTTGTGCATCTGTTATACGGGCTTTTGCGGCTACCACGGAGGCTTCGGCCCGTTCGACTTGGGCACTTAGGGTCGTTGTGTCGAGAATGGCTAGAATATCGCCTTTCTTGACAAAATCATTCTCATCAAAATTGACTTCGCGCACAACGCCGGATTGCTCGCTGGAAACATCCACCTTGGTGAGAGGTTGCAGTGTGCCGGATGCGCTGACTTCGACAATTAGATTGCCAATTGTTGCCGGTTCGCTGATGTAGGTTTTGGTAGCGGTGGATTTTGTGGTGTAGCTTTGATAGCCGTAGAAAGCGCCGATAAAAACCAATGCAATCAACCAATAACGCAGCCATTTGCGACTTCCGGACTTAGCTTTGCCTGACCTGTCCAATGACAAGGCCGCCGCAATATCGGGTGAAATTGAGGGAGATGAGGTTTCGACCCGTTGATCCATCAAAAAACAGCCTTTCAGGCATAACAATTGCTGATTGGTAATTCGGCTTGTGGCAGGCAAAATACAAATTAATAATTGGCAATGTTTACAATGAGTTTTGGCCGTGAAGCGCACAATTGACTATATGATCAACGATGTTTTTACGGAAAAGGCACTGGCTGGCAACCCACTTGGTGTGGTTTTGGACGCATCGGGGCTTTCGGTCGCACAAATGCAGGCAATTGCGCGAGAATTTAACCTTTCTGAGACGATATTCTTTTTGCCGCCAGACAATAAAAATCATACCGCAAAAATGCGCATTTTCTTGCCTTTGGCAGAATTGCCGTTTGCTGGACACCCGACAATTGGCGGGGCGATAGCGTTCGCGGGAAAGAACGGATTTGGAGACGATGCAAAAATTGTGCTGGAGGTGGGCGTCGGGCCGATTTCGTGTGTTGTTACTGCGAATGAATTTGGCGGCAAATCTTCCTTTAAGGCAGTGCGATTGCCTGAAGAATTACCGTTTAAGGTCAATAGTTTAGATGTTTGTAGTGCTTTGCAGCTTGATCCCAAAGAGGTTGGTTTTGACGATCACGATATTATCTTGACCTCCGGCGGCGTTCCTTATGTGACAATTCCAGTGAGCACATTAAAGGCGTTGGCGGCAGCCAAAGTAATTGCGGACAAATGGCTGGAACTGGATATTCAGAAGCAGGGAAAGGTTGCCTCGCCCTATTTTTATTGCCGTGAAGGAGACGGCGCTTTCCGGTCCGCATGTTTTCGCCTTGGGACGGAATATCTGAAGATCCGGCTACGGGATCGGCAGCGGTGGCCTTTGCCAAAACTTTGCAGAAGTTTGAGTTCTCAGCTGATGGAACGCATAAAGTGACTATAAATCAAGGGGTTGAGATGGGGCACTATCGAAAATCAGGCTTTCCTTGGAGTTAGAAAAGGGTGTTTTGTTTGCTGTTGAGATATCCGGCAGTGCTGTAAAAGTGGCGGAAGGGCGATTGTTTCTGTGAAATGCAGCTTTTTTAGCCGACGGCGCTGGACATCGGGAATTAGGCTGGTTATAGACCGGCCTGTTCACGGTTTAAAGCCAACGGACAAATGTGGGTGCGTAGCTCAGTTGGTAGAGCAGATGACTCTTAATCATCGGGTCACAGGTTCGAAACCTGTCGCACCCACCAAAACTTTAGCAATTTCAATGCTTTGGCGTTTTGGTGATTTCCCCCATCATACAGCCTATTCTCCATTCTACAATCTGTTCAAGCTATGGCCGCTTGGATGGCCTTGATTATCCCATCGCCAGCAAGATAATACCGCCTGATTATGGTTTCGGCGTCGGCTTCGCTGTGGCCTGAAATCATAGCAATCTCATTGATCGCGTCTTTGTGTGGCATGGTCATGGTCAAAGCGGCGTAGGTATGGGTGATTGCCGAGCCGCGCAAATCGTGGAATGTCAATCCGCTTATACCAAGCCGCGCAAAATCAGTTGCTAGTGGATTGATCGCAACGAAGGAGTCCAGATTTGGATTCCCTTGTTTTGCTGGATGTGCGATTCAGGGTTATGCGCACAGGAATTGAGTTCGCCG
>JAYVRA010000081.1:0-5056 GCA_043776635.1 Phyllobacteriaceae bacterium | reverse complement strand
GTGAACTCAATTCCTGTGCGCATAACCCTGAATCGCACATCCAGCAAAACAAGGGAATCCAAATCTGGACTCCTTCGTTGCGATCAATCCACTAGTTGGCCGTCAAAGTAGAGTTTTCCGTCACTTCTTCGCACGAAGCCCTGCATCCAGCGAGAGCTTCACCCATTTGGCCATCACATCCGGATCGTCATACGCATCTTCGGGAATGGACCAATACGGCATCTTCACCTGCTTGCCGGATTTATTATGCTCATAGCCCCACTGCTTGCAGCCCGCCACTTCAAATTGCGGGGCGGTTACCGCGTCGGCTTTCAGCAACAGATCGCCATCAAACTCGCAGCCGATGATCACACAGCGCGCATAAACTCCAGTGCCGCCAAAGAATTTTTTGACCGTCACCGGAGCGACGGATTGGAAAATTTCTTCAATGGCAGATGCGTCCATAATTTAACCCAATGCTGATAGCGGCGCTGCTTTGATTTCGACGCTCTCGCCGCAGCCGCAGGCGGATGTCTGATTTGGATTGTGGAACGTAAAACCAGTGCGCAACGCAGTCTGCTCAAAGTCCATTTGCGTACCGATGAGGTAAAGCACAGCCTCAGGAGCCACGAACACTTTCGCGCCATCCAGCTCAATTACATCTTCGCGCGGTTTAGCCTCAGATGCCAGATCAATGGCATATTCCATGCCCGCACAGCCGCCCTTTTTCACGCCCACGCGAATGCCGAGCGCATCCGGATTAGCAGACATAATTTCCTTGACCCGCGCACCCGCAGCATCAGTCATCGTCATAACAGCAAAACGGCCCATTTTTATCTCCAACATTCAGGTTCAAGACCTGAGATTTGAGTCTAGTCTTAAGATGGTGAAGAAATCGAATAAGTGCAAGATCCGGTTCAGCTTTGTGGCCACGATTGGTTGACCGGTTGTTTGTTCCGGTGAGGCGGATAATGCGAGGTTTCGAGAACCGGAGCGGAATGTACATTGGTACATGAGCACCCGAAGCGCGGAAAGTTCACATTATGCGTCCGCCGGAGCGGACAAACGGCAGCCAATCAGTACCAACCCACCGCCACTTGCGCCTCTTCGCTCATCCGCGCGGCTGACCACGGCGGGTCAAAAACCATCTTCACATCCACACCTGAAACGCCTTCAACAGAACCCACGGCATTTTCCACCCAGCCCGGCATTTCTCCTGCCACAGGGCAGCCGGGTGCTGTCAGCGTCATATCGATTTTCACCGAGCGGTCGTCTTCAATGTCGATCTTATAAATCAAGCCAAGCTCGTAAATATCCGACGGAATTTCTGGATCATAAACAGTTTTTAGCGCGGCAATAATATCGCCTGTGAGGCGCGAAAGCTCTTCGGCGGGTATGGTGGACGCCCCTGTCACCTGTTCATCCAATTTTTCCTGAACCGTCAAATCATCAGCCATCTCATTGTCCTTACGCGAAAAACGCCCGCGCCTTTTCCAGTGCTTCTGCCAGCACATCAATTTCTTGTAACGTATTATACATGCCAAATGAAGCACGGCATGTGGATGTCACGCCAAAGCGCTGCATCAATGGCTGGGCGCAATGCGTGCCTGCGCGCACGGCAACGCCGGACCGGTCAATCACCATCGATACATCATGGGCGTGAATGCCCTCCAGTGCAAATGAAACAATCGCCCCCTTGCCCGGCGCATTGCCATAAATCCGCAACGAGTTAATCGCAGAAAGCTTCTTGTGCGCATAGTCGCGCAGACTTTCCTCATGTGCAGCAATCCGCCCGCGCCCGATGCTATCCATATAGGCAAGCGCCGCGCCGAGGCCGATTGCATCCACAATCGGCGGCGTTCCTGCCTCAAAACGGTGTGGCGCATCGCCATAGGTCACGTTTTCCATTGTCACATCGCGGATCATCTCGCCGCCGCCCAAGAAAGGCCGCATCGAATTGAGCAGCGTTTCCTTGCCATAAAGCACGCCGATGCCGCTTGGCCCGTAAAGCTTATGGCCCGTCATCACGAAGAAATCCGCATCCAGATCACGCACATCCACCGGCATGTGAACCGCCGACTGACTGCCATCCACCAACACCTTAATGCCGCGCTCATGGGCAATGCGGATCATCTCTTTGACAGGAACCACCGTGCCAAGCGCGTTCGACATTTGCGTTATAGCCACCAGCTTTGTGCGCGGCGTCAGGCACTTCACGAAATCATCAATATGCAACACGCCGTCATCGTCAACCGGCACCCACACCAGCTTCGCGCCCTGCCGCTCGCGGATGAAATGCCACGGCACAATGTTGGAGTGATGCTCCATAATCGACAGCACGATTTCATCGTCAGCGCCAATGTTCGGCATGCCCCAGCCATAGGCAACCGCATTGATCGCCTCGGTTGTCGACTTGGTGAATATCACTTCCTCAATTTTGCCCGCATTCAAAAATTTGCGCACAATCTCGCGGGCGTTCTCATACGCATCCGTCGCCGCGTTCGACAAAAAATGCAGGCCGCGATGCACGTTGGCATATTCGTTTGAATAGGCATTGCTCATCGCGTCAATCACGACCTGCGGCTTCTGCGCCGAAGCGCCATTATCAAGATAAACCAGTGGTTTGCCATAGACGGTGCGCGAAAGAATCGGAAAATTCTTACGCACTGCTTCAATATTATAGGGCAAACTATTGATATGGTTAGTCATTAAGCATTTGCCTCCAACCACCCGGCCAGCCGCCCTTCAAGCGCCTCTACCAAATGTTCGTTGTCCAGTTCCTCAATAATCTCCGCCACAAAGGCTTTCACCAAAAGCCCGCGTGCCAAATTTTCCGGAATACCGCGTGTCATTAGATAGAACAAATGTTGGCCCTCAACTTCGCGCACTGTCGCACCGTGACCGCACTGCACGTCGTCGGCGAAAATCTCCAGTTCGGGCTTGGCCGAAAACTGGCCTTCGTCCGAGAGCAAAAGCGTGTTGCAAGCCATCTTGGCATCCGTCTTCTGCGCACCGGGAGCCACACGGATTTGACCTTGGAAAACACCTTTGCCCTTGCCCGTCACCACATTGCGTATCACTTCTGTAGAGGTGGAATTCAGCGCATCGTGCACCAGCGTCATGGTCACATCGACATGCGCCTCGCCGCCAATCAGGTTCACCGCCCGCAGCTTGAAGTCCGCCGCATCGCCCTTCACCTCGACATGCACTTCCTGCCTGACGAGCTTTGAACCTGCGTTCATGATGAACAGCGTGAGCTTGGAACCAACGCCAACATAAGCGTTAAACTGGCCGAGATGCACCGCACCCGCGCCACGCTCTTGGTCGATAATAACCGTAATGTCCGCACAGTCTTCAACGACCAGATCGGTGATAGCAGACACCAGCGCGTCGCCGCCAACGTGGCGCTCAATGAACGTCGCCTTGGAACCTTTGCCCGCCTTTATGGCCAGCCGCGTGTGCGACGCCTGCCCCGCGATAACCTGCACTTCGACAGGCGCATTAATTGTCGCGCCATCCGGAATGGCCACATGATAGCCATCGCTCACCAGAGCGATATTTATCTGCGCGATGGTGTCATCCGTGCCCCGCGCATTTAAAGCTTTGGCGAAAGAGCCGTCTTCGAGTTTGGCTGAAATACAAGTAACCGTCGCGCCGGTAATCTTTCCCGTCTCCGCCGTGCCATCCACAATACGCAGAACAGCTGATCCAGCCGCCAATGCCTCGAGCGGCTCCGGCGAAATATCCGATCCTTCCGGCACAACGCGAAGCAGAGCGCGCAAATCAGTGTAGTGCCAGCTTTCAACGCGCCGCGTTGGCAGGCCAACAAGCTTCAGCGCCTCGATCGCCGTGTCCCGCGCCGATGTTACATCCGGATTGCCCGGCAGAGCGCTCATCTTGGAAACGTAGAGATCGTTCAGCGCCAGTTCAGCCACCGTCTGCGTGCGCGGCGGGTTTATGTGAATGTTCATTTCACCCACCTCACGCCGCCTCGCCAATCACATCGGCATAGCCATTGGCCTCCAGATGCAGCGCCAGCGTCTTGTCGCCGCTCTTAATCACTTGGCCCTTGTAAAGCACATGCACTGTGTCCGGCACGATATGGTCCAGCAAGCGCTGATAATGCGTTATGACCAGCACGGCGCGGTCCGGCGCGCGCAGAGAATTGACGCCGTCGGAAACAATTTTCAGCGCATCAATATCCAGCCCTGAATCCGTCTCGTCCAAAATGCACAGCTTCGGCGCCAGTAGCTTCATCTGCAATATCTCGGCACGCTTTTTCTCGCCGCCCGAAAAGCCGACATTGAGCGGGCGCTTCAGCATCTGGAAATCAATCTCCAGCGACGCCGCCGCTTCCTTCACCAGCTTAATAAATTCAGCCACCTTCAGTTCCGGCTCCCCGCGCTGCTTGCGTTGCGAATTCATGGCAACTTTCAAGAATTCCATCGTCGCAACACCCGGTATTTCCATCGGATATTGGAACGCTAGAAAAATCCCCTTGGCCGCACGCTCGGCGGGGTCCATCTCAAGGATGCTCATCCCGTTATAAACGATTTCGCCCTCGGTCACTTCATAGTCCGACCGGCCTGCCAGAATATAAGACAGCGTGGACTTCCCCGACCCGTTAGGCCCCATAATAGCCGCCACTTCGCCCGCCTTGACAGTGAGGTTCAAGCCCCGGATAATTTCAGTATCAGTGCCGGCAATGCGGGCGTGAAGATTACGTATTTCTAGCATTTTGTTTTCCTAAATTATTATACTAAGACCAATGTCCCAAGTCCGTAACTGTAAACCAAACCCGCGCCGCGCCCGTCATTCCGGACAAGCGAAGCGCGGATCCGGTATCCAGAGTCGCAACTCCCGACCTTTATCCACGTGGCCCAAACCTTCTTTCGTCAACTCAATCTGGCCCTTACCAAACCCCACCGCTCTGAATCCCGGATCGGCGCTTCGCTTGTCCGGAATGACGGTGATATTCGACCTAAACCATCACTTTTCCATCTTGTGTCGCCAAGCCAACCCCACGCCTCGTCGTCATTCCGGAGTAGCGAAGCGCAGATCCGGAATCCAGAGATGG
>JAYVRA010000080.1:0-20112 GCA_043776635.1 Phyllobacteriaceae bacterium | reverse complement strand
TGAACTCAATTCCTGTGCGCATAACCCTGAATCGCACATCCAGCAAAACAAGGGAATCCAAATCTGGACTCCTTCGTTGCGATCAATCCACTAGAAACCGATGGTGAAGACATCACACACTATGGGCCAAATGGGCAAGCGCTACGATTTTTAGAGGCACATCAGGACCGGCTAGTCTTCATGGCCGTGGGGAAAAGGGGAAAACGCGCGTTCATCCATCTTGATACTAACGGAAGAATGACTAGGTATTCCGATGTTCAATAAACCTAAAGCAACTGCCCCAAAAACTCCTGCACTTCCTTCCCCGCCCGAAACGCACCGATGCGCTTAATCTCCCACTCCAACCGGATGCCGGAATTTTCCATCACGCGCTGGCGCACGGTTTCGCCCAAATACTCAAGATCATAGCCGTGCGCCGTGCCGGTGTTAATCATGAAATTGCAGTGCATCGGCGACATTTGCGCCCCGCCGATGATCAGAGCACGGCAGCCTGCTTCGTCAATCAGCTTCCACGCCGAATGACCGTCCGGATTCTTAAACGTCGAGCCGCCGGTTTTTTCCTTAATCGGCTGCACAGTTTCACGGTGGTTTTGCACCTCGTCCATCTTGGCGCGAATCTCGGCCTTGTCCATCGGCACGCCTTCAAACAGCGCGGAGGTAAAGATCAAATCCTTCGGCGCGGATGAATGGCGATAGGCATAGCCCATGTCGGCATTACTCATGACATGCAGATTGCCCTTGCGGTCAATGCCGCGCACTTCGATGACCCGCTCGCGCGTTTCCACTCCGTTCGCGCCAGCGTTCATGCGCAATGCGCCGCCAATGCCGCCGGGAATGCCGTGATAAAAATAAAAGCCGCCAAGCCCAGTTTCCAAAGCCAACGCTGCCACACGCTTATCCGGTGTCGCCGCGCCTGCGCGAATTGTCATGTCGCCCACCTGCACAGCCTCGCCAAACCCCTTGGCCGAAAGCCGCACCACAAAGCCCGCAATACCGCCATCACGCACCAAAAGATTGGACCCGATGCCCACCGGCATCACCGGAATTTCTTCCGGAACAGCGGCCATAAACTGCGCCAAATCTTCTTCATCAGCAGGCTGATACATAACCTCAGCGAGGCCACCGGCACGAAACCACGTCACCTTGTCCATCTCGGCGTTAGGCGTCATCCGCCCGCGCAAGCCATCCAGTCTGGATCCAAGTTTCGCTATCAACGCTTGCCCGTTCATGTTGGCACTCTCAAATTTCTTCGCGATTGAATGTTATCTGTAGCTCTTGTGTAAAATTCGTTGCGGTGAGTCAAATAGAGTGATTTGCGAGAACCGGAGCGCAGCGTACGTTTGGGTACGTAAGCACCGGAAACGCAGTAAATAGCTCTAGTTGGCCGCCGCAGCGAATTTTTTAGAGAGCATTCAATTCCTTTGGCAGCGCGTATGCCCACTGCGTAATATTCCCAGCCCCCAACAGAATCACATAATCACCGGGCTTGGCAATCCCCCGCACCAGTGGCGCCAGTTCCGGTGCGCCTTGAACGACCCGCGCATCACGATGCCCGCCAGAGCGGATGCGCTCCACCAGCGTCTCCGAATTCACACCCGCAATCGCGTCTTCACCAGCCGAATAAACCGGCGCTATAATCACCGTATCAGCATCATTAAAGCACGCCGCGAAATCATCGAACAGCGATGCCAGTCGCGTAAACCGATGCGGCTGCACAATGGCGACAACTTTCCCCGAAGCCGAATCCCGCGCCGCTTTGAGCACCGCTTTAATCTCAACCGGATGATGGCCGTAATCGTCGAAAATCTCAACGCCATTCCACGTACCCGTATGCGTAAAGCGCCGCTTGACGCCGCCAAATCCGGCCAAGCCTTTTTTGATGGCATCCGGCGAAATGCCCAGCTCATGCGCCACAGTAATCGCTGCCGTCGCATTTGAAACATTGTGCCGTCCCGGCATCGGCAAGCGCAATCCGGAAATTTCCGTCAGCTTGCCTGTTTTGCGCTCACGAATAGTCACGTCAAAATTCGTGCCCGGCCCGTCCACCACGCAATTGTGGAAGCGCACATCCGCCTGCGGGTTTTCGCCATAAGTAATCACGCGGCGGTCCTCTATGCGAGAGACCAGAGCCTGCACTTCCGGATGATCCAAACACATCACGCCAAAGCCATAGAACGGCACGTTCTCCACAAAATCACGAAATGCCTCGCGCACTTTATCAAACGTGCCGTAGTGATCGAGATGCTCCGGATCAATGTTGGTGACAACTGCAACATCCGCTGGCAGCTTCAAGAAAGTGCCGTCGCTCTCGTCCGCCTCCACCACCATCCAGTCGCCGCCGCCCATGCGCGCGTTGGTGCCATAGGCATTGATAATGCCGCCGTTGATAACTGTCGGGTCCAGCCCGCCGGCATCCAAAAGCGCAGCCACAATCGAAGTCGTCGTCGTCTTGCCATGCGTGCCGCCGATGGCCACCGCCTGGCGAAAGCGCATCAGCTCAGCCAGCATTTCCGCACGCCGGACAATCGGCAGCAAGCGCTCACGGGCCACCATAATTTCCGGATTGTTTTTCTTAATGGCCGTCGAGACCACCACCACATCCGCATCGCCCAAATTCGCCGCCGTGTGACCGACGAAAACCTCAATGCCCTTATCGCGCAAACGCTGGCAATTGGCGCTGTCAGACTGGTCCGAGCCTTGCACCTTAAAGCCGAGATTATGCAGCACCTCGGCAATGCCGCTCATGCCAATGCCGCCGATACCAATAAAATGCACAAGGCCAATATTCGGCTCCATCTTCATGGACGGGTTCCTTCTTTACTGTGTAGCGCGGCGCTTGAAATCGCCAACTGTCTTGCCGCTGGCAATAGCCTCTGCAAGATCACTAAGCAACTGGGTTGCATGTGGCATGGATGAACTCTTGGCAGCCGCCGCAGTTGCCGCCGCCTTTTCCGGATCATTCATAACGGCCAAAATAATGTCCGCAATTTTTGCAGGCGTCAGCTCGGATTGCTTCACCACCATCGCCCCGCCCGCCGCATGGAGCGCCGCCGCATTGGCCGCTTGATCATGGTCCAGCGCAAAAGGATAGGGCACCAAAAGCGACGGGCGACCGATCACACCCAGCTCCGAAACAGTCGAAGCGCCAGCGCGCGAAATCACAAAATGAGCATCGGCAATCCGCCCCGCCATGTTTTGAAAAAACGGTGCAACCTCAGCCCGCACACCAAGGCGCTGATAATTGGCGCGGACTTGTGCTTCGTCTTCGGATCGAGCCTGCTGCGTAATCACGAGCCGCTGGCGTATCGTTTCCGTATCATTCCCGTGTGCTCCCCGTGCGTTCGCCGATAGCATCTCGACCGCTTCTGGAATGGCCTTTGAAAAGTATTGCGCACCCTGACTGCCGCCAAAAACCAGCAGATTAAAATCACCGGATTCTCGTAGTGAATAGGGCGTCGAAGATACCGCCAGCACCTCCGGCCGCACAGGATTTCCGGTGAGAATTGTCTTGTCAGGATAGGCCGCGCCGCTCTCCGGCAGGAAGCCTCCCGCGATGGCCGTCACCCGCTTTGCCAGCGCGGCATTGGCCCTCCCCATCACCGCATTTTGCTCATGAATAAGCGTCGGCACCCCCGCCCGCGTCGCCGCATAAACCTGCGGCAGCGTCGGGTATCCGCCAAATCCGATCACAATATTCGGCTTTAGTTTTTTAATAAGCCTGCCAGCCGCACGAACACCCGAAAGCAATGTCCATACTGTTCTCAGTAATGAAATCGGGTTCTTAGAGCCAAACGTGGCAGAAGGTATAACGTGAATCCCATCCGCCGGAAACTTGCCGGCAAAGCGCTCCGCCCGCGAGTCCGTCGCCAAATGCACGGACCATCCTCGCGCTTTTAACTCATGTGCCAAGGATTCCGCAGGAAACACATGCCCGCCAGTCCCGCCCGCCGCAATCAGCGCAACTCTGCTCATTCAGCAGGAACCAGCAATGGCGATGCGCGGCGCGGCTGAACGGTCACATTCGAACGGGCTTTTTTACGTGTTAAAGCAAGCACATAGCCCATGGCAATGCCCATCGCCACCAACGATGAACCACCATAGGAAATGAACGGCAGCGTCATACCCTTGGCAGGCAAAAGCTGCAAATTCACGCCGATATTAATAATGGACTGAAACCCGAACTGCACCACCAAACCAGCCACTGCGAGCCGCGTAAAATCATCCCGCTCCCGCAGCGCATAGCGCAATCCACGCATCACGATAAAGGCAAAAAGCAGCGAAAGACCGAAGCAAAAAATCAATCCGAACTCTTCTGCGGCAACGGAGAAAATATAGTCGGTATGACTGTCAGGAAGGATACGTTTCACCGAACCTTCGCCTGGCCCCTGCCCGAACCAGCTACCGCGTATCATCGCTTCACGGCCCGTATCTATCTGAAATGTATCACCTTCTCCGGTCAGAAACTTATCAATGCGCGCCGCCACATGCGGGAAAAAGTTATAAGCTGAGAACGAACCGAACACCACAACGCAAAGCATTAAGATAATCCAAAGCCACGGCATTCCAGCCATGAAAAACATAGTTCCCCATGTCGCAGTTGTTAGCATTGTCTGGCCCAAGTCCGGCTCGGCAACAAGCAGTGTCAGCACAATTCCGAAGAGAATTGTTGCCATCAAATTACCCGGAATTTCCGGATGTTTCGCCCGTTCCGCAAAGAGCCACGCGCAAATCACCACAAAGGCAGGCTTCATAAATTCGGATGGTTGCAAAGTCATCCCAGCCAGCGATAGCCAGCGCTTGGAACCCTTCACTTCAACACCGATAAAAAGTACTAAAATCAACATCATAACGGCAATGGCAAGCTGCGCCAAGGCCAAGCGTCGCACCTGCCTTTCATCCAGAAATGACACTGCAATCATTGTCAAAAACGATGGGATCATGAACAGCGCCTGCCGCTCTACAAAGTGATATTGTGGAAGTCCAATGCGCTCTGCTACTGCCGGACTTGCCGCAAAGGACAGGATGATCCCAAGGCCCATAAGCGCCAAAAAGCTACCCAGAAAATAGAGGTCAATCGTCCACCACCATTTGGCAACGCTGCTGCGATCCACGCGACTTACCATCAGATTTCTCCACCCATTTTCTTGATGCCGGGAAGTGCCAGCACAGCGTCGCGGAATGCGTCGCCCCGCTTCTCAAAATTCTTAAACTGATCGAAAGACGCGCAAGCGGGAGATAAAAGTACAACTGGTTCCGCCGCCCCATCCAGCGCCGAATCGCGGGCCGCATGGGCGACCGCTTCCGCCAAAGTGCCGGATATTTCAAACGGTGCTTTGATGCCTATAGTGGCAGCAAACTGCGGCGCAGCTTCGCCGATTAAATAGCATTTGGCAAGGCGGGGAAAAAACGGCGACAGCGCATCAATGCCGCCTTCTTTGGCCAGTCCGCCCGCGATCCAATAGATGCGCGGGAAGGACGAAAGCGCAGGTGCGGCGGCCTCTGCGTTGGTCGCCTTACTGTCATTGACAAACAGAGTTTTACCGATATGTCCGACCTGCTCCATGCGATGCGCAAGTCCCGGGAAGCTCTTAAATCCGGCGTTAATCTCGCCGTCACTTAAGCCTACGACCCGACAAGCCGCAAACGCCGCCAGCGCATTTTGCGCATTATGCGTCCCGCGCAGCGAGCCAATGCCCGCCAATTCGGCCACCACTTGGGCTTTGCCGTCAGTCACTTCAACCAGCACAGAGCCATCCGCAAACAGACCGTTTTGCTGGAAGGTATTCTTGGAAATGCGAATAACCTTGTGGCCGGAGTTTGCCGATCTATCTGAAATCTCTACACAAATTGCATCATCCTGTCCAATAATAGCCACATCGCTTCCAGCAATCAATTGCTCTTTGACGTGAGCATAATGGGCAATGTCACCATGTCGGTCTAAATGATCGGGTGTGATGTTCAGCAAAATTCCGGCTGTTGGATTGATGGACGGCGCAAGATCGATTTGATATGACGAACACTCAACGACATAAAATTTGCCCGGCTCAGGCGCATCCAGCGTCATAACTGCCGTGCCAATATTACCGCCAAGCTGCGTGTCGCGTCCGGCGGATTTTAGCACATGGGCGATGAGCGCTGTCGTGGTGGATTTGCCGTTTGTGCCGGTTATGGCTATGAAGGGAGCGCTTGGCGCATGGGCATTGCGCTCTCGAACAAAGAGTTCAATGTCACCCATAATTTCGACGTTGGCAGCTCGTGCCAAATCCACCGTCCAATGCGGTTTCGGATGCGTCAGCGGCACACCTGGAGCCAGTACAAAAGCATCAAATTGCGACCAATCAGCCTTGCCAAGATCGCCCGTGGCAATGCCTTTTTCAGTCGCCTTTGCAACACTCGCCGGATTATCATCCCACGCACAAACCTCCGCCCCGCCAGCCTGCAAAGCCTGAGCAGTAGCCAAGCCGGAGCCACCCAACCCGAACAAAGCGACCCGTTTCCCTTTGAATGTTGTGGCAGCGATCATGCCTGTTTCACCGCAGCTTAAGTGTCGAGAGACCGAGTAACGCGAGGATCACCGAAATAATCCAGAACCGCACCACGACTTGGCTTTCAGTCCAGCCAAGCTTTTCAAAGTGATGGTGAATCGGCGCCATCAGGAACACCCGCTTGCCAGTCATTTTGAAATAGCCAACCTGGATAATTACAGACATGGCTTCCATTACGAACAGTCCGCCAATGATGCCCATAACGATCTCATGCTTGACCGCAACAGCGACGGTTCCGATGAGACCGCCGAGCGCCAGTGAGCCGGTGTCACCCATAAAAATCGCGGCGGGTGGCGCATTAAACCAAAGAAAACCAAGGCCGGCACCGATCACTGCGCCCAAAACAACCGCCAGCTCACCAGTGCCAGGAACAAAATGTATCTGCAGATAATTGGCGAAAACCGCATTACCTGAAAGATAGGAAATCACGCCAAATGAGGCAGCTGCAATCATCACCGGCACGATAGCCAGTCCGTCCAAACCGTCAGTCAAGTTCACCGCATTGCCCGCTCCAACGATAACAAATGCACCAAACGGAATAAAAAACCAGCCTAGATCAATGATGAGATTCTTCAGAAATGGAAACGTCAACGAAGTTGAAAACGGCGCAGCACCGATACGGCTGATAGTAAAAACCGCAAGTCCTGCAATGAGAATTTCAAGGCTCAAACGAGCTTTGCCGGAAAAACCTTTGTCAGATTGCTTGGTAACTTTCAGATAATCATCATAAAAACCAATCGCGCCGAACCCGATTGTGACCAGCAGAACCACCATCACATAACCACTTTTAAGATCCGCCCAAACTAATGATGAAACGAGAATCGATGACAAAATCATCAGCCCCCCCATCGTGGGCGTACCGGCCTTTTTAAAATGCGTTTGCGGCCCGTCAGCGCGAATTGGCTGGCCTTTGCCCTGTTTCGCGCGAAGACCATCAATGATGGATTGGCCGAACATAAAAACCAAAAGTGCCGCAGTTATCAACGATCCGCCAGTGCGGAAAGTAATGTAGCGAAACACATTGAAAAACGAAAGTGTGCCCGAAATTTCTGCCAAATAAGCCAGCATTTAGTATCTCCCCGTACCGCCTATTCGGCCGCCGTAAGCACCGGTGTTACCGGTGGAAATGTTTTCAATAGATAGTCAATGAGCTTGGAAAAGCCGATGCCATTGGAGGATTTAACGACCACAATGTCATCAGGCCGTATCGCCCCAGAGACCAGTTCCTTCAAGTCTTCAACGCTTTGACGATATTCGCAGCCCATTTCAACCGGCAATAAATCTTTGAGCACTTTTATCTCATTGCCACCGAGAAATACTTTGGAAATGCCAGCTGCGGAAAGCGGCTCCGTCAGTTCACTGTGCAATTTTTCTGAATGTTTGCCTAATTCCAGCATGTCGCCAAGCACGGCGATTCGCCTGCCCCGCCCTTGAATTGGCAAGCAACCCGCCAAAGAAAGGGCCGCCGCCATGGATGCGGGATTGGCATTGTAACTCTCGTCAATGAGCGTGAATGTTCCGCCTTTTACTTTCAAAACGTGCGTACGACCACGGCCTTTTTCAGATTTCAGCGTGCCGTACGCCATCGCAACTTTGGCCAAATCCGCGCCTGCCAGCCACGATGCTCCAAGCACTGCCAGCGCGTTTTGCACGACATGACGACCCGGCGCGCCAATTTTGGCAGCAACTTCAACGCCACTTATTTTGGCTGTAATACAAGAGCAATCCGCCAGCGGCTTATACTTCTGCAGCTTGAATTTCGAGCGGGCATTCTCTCCGAACCCATATATATTTTTAACGCCTGCATCCTTGGCCAACAGTTCCAGCTTGCGATAGCGCGGGTCGTCACGATTGAGCACGACATAGCCGTCCTCAACAACCCCTTCAAAAATCTCAGCTTTTGCCACAGCGATTTCATCCAAATTGCGGAAGTGGCCAAGATGCGCCGCTGCAACGATAGTGATTATTGCAATGTGCGGGCGCACCATTTTCACCAACGGGCGAATTTCATTCGGATGATTCATCCCGATTTCAAACACGCCGTAATCAGTGTCCTGCGGCATCCGCGCCAATGACAGCGGCACACCCCAGTGATTATTAAACGAGGCCGCAGACGCATGAACCGTGCCCACTTCTGAGAGCACATGACGCAATGCTTCTTTTGTAGTTGTCTTGCCAGCCGAACCTGTCACAGCAATGATTTGTGCATGGCTGCGGGCCCGTGCCGCAAAGCCCAGCATCTCCAAACCTTTGAGCACATCTTGCACAACAATCATCGGCATAGAGAGACGGCCAAGCGCAGGCAGCTTGGATTCTGCCACAATGATCAGCGCCGCCCCGGCTGCCATCGCCGCGCTGGCAAAATCATGGCCGTCGAAATTGTCGCCTTTAATGGCGAAGAACGCATCGCCCCTGGCAACGGCTCGGCTGTCAATAGATATGCCAGTCACACCCTCAGGCATATCACCTAAGGGACGACCATTCATGGCAGCGATCATATCTTGCGCGGTCCATAGCAGGCTCATGCGGCCACCTCGCCACTTAGTTCGGCCAGACCCTCACGTATTTCTGCATGGTCGGAAAACGGGTGGATAACGCTGTTAATAATCTGGCCCTCTTCATGGCCCTTGCCCGCGACAATCAGAGTATCACCGGCATTCAGCATCTTAATGGCTGCAGCAATCGCATTAGACCTGTCACCAATTTCCGTTGCGCCTTTGGCTGCAATCATAATCTCGCTGCGGATTTGCGCCGCCACTTCCGTGCGTGGATTATCGTCCGTCACAATCACCACATCGGCCAATCGCGAGGCGATCTCGCCCATAATCGCCCGCTTGCCCTTGTCGCGATCCCCGCCGCAACCGAACACCAATATTATGCGCCCCGTTGTGAATGGCCGTACCGACGTCAGCACATTTTCCAGCGCTTCCGGCTTGTGCGCATAGTCCACATACGCCAGCGCACCATCCTTGGTGGAACCCACCAATTCAAGCCGCCCGCTCGCGCCTTCGAGGCTCTCCAGCGCTTTAAAGGCAATGGCGGGAGCGATACCCGTCGCAATCGCAAGACCGGCAGCTACAAGCGCATTGGCAATTTGAAAATCTCCCGCCAATGGCAGATCAATCTCATAAATCTGCCCGTCATGGTCCACTTCCGCCCGCTGGCGGCGACGCTCATGCTCCACGCGCTTCAGCGCAATAAAATCACCCTTACGGCCAACGGTCAGCACGTTAAGTTTTACCGCAGTCGCCACATCGATAACGTTCTGCGAATAGGCATCATCAGCAAAAATCACCGCAGGCTGGCCTGCCTTCAACAACACTTTAAACAGCCGCATTTTGGCGCGCAGATAATCTTCCATGTCAGGATGATAATCCAAATGATCACGGCCAAGATTGGTAAACGCACCGGCATCCAGCTTCACGCCATCCAAGCGGCATTGATCCAAACCGTGGCTGGAGGCCTCCATCGCGGCATGAGTAACGCCTTCGTGAGCAAGCTCGGAAAGTAACCTATGCAACTCGACAGGGCCCGGCGTGGTCAGTGTGCCATAGTCATTACGCCCGGGTGCGACGATGCCCGTTGTGCCGATGAATGCAGCCACTTTTCCCGCGTAGGCCCAAATCTGGCGTGTGAAACCCGCCACAGAAGTCTTGCCCGCCGTGCCGGTAACGGCAACAATCGTTTCAGGCTGACTGCCATAAAATTTAGCTGCACAAAGTGCCAAAACTAGGCGCGGATCTGCGACGCGGATAACCGGAATATGCGCCGCACCAAGCTCGGCATCCAACGAGGTGATGATCGCACTCGCTCCCCTGGTCGCTGCGTCGCCCATGAACTTAGCGCCATCAGCTATCGTGCCGGAAAGCGCGAAAAACAAAAAGCCCGGCACAACTTTGCGCGAATCCGAGGTCAGACCCGTAACAGCTATTTCCTGTGCAGAAGTGACTTTGAGAATATCGGAGAAGGTTTGGAGTTTCATGGGCAACCGTTTCGATTCTACTGCAATGACTTAGCCAGAACCTGAGTATCTTGGCTAAAATCAGGCTTTATACCGAGAAACACCGCAGAACGGCGAATAATCGCGCCAACAGTCGGTGCCGCATTGTTACCCGCGACAGCACTGCTTTGCCCGGCCTGCGCCTTTGGTTCATCGAGAATTACCAGAACCACATATTGCGGATCACGGATCGGGAAGGCAGACAAAAACGCATTAAAACGCTTATCCGAAGAATAGCGTCCATGTACAACCTTTTCAGCCGTACCTGTCTTGCCGCCCACATCATAGCCCGGAACACCCGCTTGCTTGCCGGAACCTTCAACCACATTCTTGCGGAACAGCCAGCGCATCGCCTCGCTGGTTTGTGCCTTTACCACTTGCACGGCAGTCGCGTCAGCCTCCTCGACAGTACGCGGCAAAAACGTCGGCTCGATAAGTCTTCCACCGTTCATCAAAGCGGCGGCAGCAACAGCAGTTTGCAAAGGCGTAGTCGAAACGCCGTGACCAAATGAAATTGTAATAGAGTTGATCTTCTTCCATTCCTTTGGCTCGCTTGGTTTGGCGACCTCCGGAATTTCAGTAACCATTTTATCCAGCAAGCCAATTTTGTGCAAAAACGCCTTGTGGTTTTCGGTGCCCACAGCATCGGCCATTTTGGCGGTACCAATATTAGAGGAGAAAATGAAAATTTCTGGAACAGACAAAACACGACGCTTTCCGTGGAAATCGCTAATCGTAAACCCGCCAATTCGAATCGGGTTTCGCGCATCAAATTTCGAGTGCAGCGTCACCACCCCCTCATCCAAAGCCATCGCAGTGGTAAAGGTTTTGAACGTCGAACCCATTTCATAAACGCCCGCCGACATGCGGTTCAGCCGGTCTTTTTCCAGCGCGTTAAAGGGATTATTCGGATCATAATCCGGCAGCGAAACCATGCCGAGCACTTCGCCGGTATGTATATCCAGCACCACCGCGCCGCCCGCTATCGCGTGATATTTTTCAACAGCCTGGCTCACTTCATCGTGCAAAACATTTTGCACACGAAGGTCAATCGAAAGCTTCACAGGTTCTAAATCCTTGTCCGAATTAAAACCCGCATCGCGCAAATCAGACAGACCGTGGCTGTCCACATAGCGCTCCATTCCTGCGATGCCCTTGTTGTCAGTATCAACCAGACCGACGATATGCGAGGCAGTCGGGCCACCTGGATAGAAGCGGCGCTTCTCTGGACGAAAGCCAATACCGGGCAAGCCGAGTGCCATAACCTGGCTTTGTATCTTGGGCGTCATTTGTCGCTTCAGCCAAATAAAACCCAGCCCGCTTTTCAGCTTGCGATAGGTCTGTTCCTGATCGAGATCAGGGATAACACTGGTCAGCATTTCCAAGGTTTCATCAGCGTCAATAATCCGCTTCGGCTCGGCATAAAGAGAGGCGGTTTTAATATCAGTCGCCAGAATTTCACCATTGCGATCGATCAAACTTGGCCGCGCCGCAACGCTTTGCACCACCGAACCGGTGTAGCCGGTATCAACGTCCTGCATTCCAAAATAAACCAGCCGCCCGCCGATAACCGCATAAATTGAAGTGAAGCACATCATAGCTATCATCACGCGGTTGCTTGTCCGGTCGCCGCTGGATTTGCGGGTGCTTTGCAGCACAGTTGGCGCTTTTTCTGAGCCAAGGCCATCGTCAGACTGCGGTTTGAATTTATTGCGAATGACGGAGATCATTGCTCGATCCCTCCGGTCTCAATCACATCGTCAATGCTTGTCGGCTCACTCTCGAGCACTGGCTTTTTCTTTTCCTTTTTCAGCTTTTTATCAGTCGCAACTTTGGTATCCGCAACCTTGCCATCAGCGTTGATCGCATCCGCAATCGGATCTCCCGCCGGTGCGCCAAGGCCCTTTTCGGGCACAGCACTTAAATCTGTTACTTGGCGACTATCCGTCGCCACCAAGCCGAGTTCGCTGTCATGCGCTTTAACCAGTTTTTCGATGCGCGATGGTTGCGTCAGCAGGCTCCAATCAGCCTTCAAAAGATCGATCGAATCTTCCTCATTGGCAATCTGCCGCTCAAGCTTATGCACTTGGCGCAGCTGCTCTTCGGATGTCGCCTTGATACGGTAAGTCACAGCCGCAGCTGAAACCATTACCATAATCATGATGATGTCGAATGTCTTTAACATGGTCTACCCTTGGTACGCGCGGGGATTGGGAAGGTTGGGCAAATGGGCAAAATCACTGTCGCGCCGTGCTGGCGCGGTGGTGCGGATACCGGAACGCAGCTTGGCAGAGCGGGCACGCGGATTAACGCTGGTCTCCGCCTCGCCCGCCTCAACCGCACCTTTGAACGGCAGCGTATAAAGTGGTTGCTTGAGATGAATGGCAGGCAAATGCCGCGAGCCGGTCCCGGCATCAGCACGATCTGTGAAATATTTTTTGACGATGCGATCTTCCAACGAATGGAATGAAACCACTACCAAGCGCCCGCCGGGTTTTAGCATCCGCTCCGCCGCCATCAACGCCTCGACCAATTGGCCAAGCTCATCATTGACGAAAATGCGCAGTGCCTGAAACACCCGCGTGGCCGGATGAATACGGTCATCGTGGCGGCGCGGGATAACTTTCTCAATCGCGCTTGCCAACTGCCTGGTGCTTTCAAACGGCGATACTTGCCGCTCGCGTTCAATCATTCGGGCTATTTTCGGGGCTTGCTTTTCTTCGCCAAGCAGACCGAAAATCCGGATGAGATCGTTCACTTTGGCACGGTTCACAACGTTTGCCGCGCTCACGCCCGCTTGCGCCATGCGCATGTCCAACGGGCCTTCGCGCATAAACGAAAATCCGCGTTCGCTTTCGTCAATCTGCATGGAGGAAACGCCAATATCCAACATCACGCCATCAACTTGCGCACCGTCAGATGCCTCTTCCATGTCCGAAAATGCGCCGTGCCAGAGCCGCAATTTGCCAGCGCTGGTTGCCGCCAAATCTTGACCATCGCGGATGGCATCAGGGTCACGGTCGATGCCAATGACGCTTGCCCCGGCATCCATAATGCGCCGCGAATAACCGCCCGCTCCAAATGTGCCGTCGATGATTATTTCACCGGCTTTCGCGCCCATTGCGCTTGCCACTTCCTCAAGAAGTACCGGAATGTGACGGGCCGGTCCGCTATCGGCTCCGGCAGCGCTCTTTGCGTCACCATCGCCAAGGCCAGCCATCATTCCGGTTCTCCTTGTGGTGCGCCACTTACCGCTGTCGCCAGCTGCGAGCGTCGCAATTTCAAAAGTCGTGCGCGAACTTGCTCGCTGTATGTCACCAGCCGCTCCGGTTCCCAAATCTGAAAGTGCCGCCCGCGACCCACAAAGGCAATCCTGTCCACGATGTGCGCGTGATCGCGGATGAAATCCGAAACCTGCAAGCGGCCTTCCGAATCCATTTTCAGAAAATCGCCATCCCCATGAATGAAAAACGACATGTCGTCGCCCGTCTGTAAGAACGGATCTTCCGAGGCAATCCGCGCCTCGTAAGCATCCAGCAAGTCCGGACCGCCCACGTCGAGCGCCGGCATATCCAGACAGCGAAGCGCGTAAAGCTCCTGTATCTGCCGCGCCGCCAAAACGGCCCGAATTCGTCCCGGCACCGAAACCCGCCCCTTCGCGTCGATGTTCATCACTGCTGTTGAAAGGAACCGGTCCATCACTCGTTACAAATCCCGTTTCCCGCATGGGAAAGCCGCTCATTTCGTCCCCCGCCCCATTTGAATGGCAGACCCCCGCCCGCTCAAAATTTGAGGCAATCGCTTCTAAACAATTAAATCCACACGAATTTTGAGAGCGGCCACCGCCACCCTTCCCGCCAAACACACAGCGGGCATTGTCATTCTTTTGGAAATCAACGCTTAATGAAACGCTTGATAAGCAACGGGGTAACATGGGTATTATTGGGGGTCAATGGGATTTAGTGGGAAAGTACATTCACTATCCATAATCTGTTAACCCCCGTTAAGTTAGTCTCCATTTATCGATTGTTAAGGTTAAGGAAGTGTTGACAAAGCGCGGATGACGGCCTCGCGCCACTGCTTGAAGCCTCGAAAAAGCGTGCTGTAAGACATGAAGAGGCTCGTGCACCACCATCGCAAAAACTCGTATGGCGTGTCGAATAGCGTGGTTTTGCGAGAACCGGAACGGAGCATACTTAAGTATGTGAGCACCGGAAGCCTCGAAAAACCGCGCAGGTTGGCCGCCAGAGCGAGTTTTAATAATGCCAGCAGGCCTGTAAGCCGGGTTCTGTATGGCCGGAGTTTCCTCCAACGTGGCGGCCATTCATCTTGTGCGGATGTTGCCATCCGCCTCATGCAACCCACCCGGACACTCTCACCCGGAAAAGGCTGTGCAAGGTTTCCCCCGCACGCGGTGTCCCTATTCGGTTTTGCTCCCGGTGGGGTTTACCGTGCCGCGAGCCGTTACCGTCCGCGCGGTGGGCTCTTACCCCACCGTTTCACCCTTACCTGTTATATAAACAGGCGGTTTCTTTTCTGTGGCACTTTCCCTGGGGTCGCCCCCGCCGGTCGTTAACCGGCACCGTTTTTCCGTGGAGCCCGGACTTTCCTCACATGCCGTCTTTCGACTTATGACACGCGCGGCCGCCCGGCCTGCTGGCGTCGCGGTTAAACCGTGTAAGTGCCTAAAAGGCAAGCTGGTTTTATGCAGCGCCGCTCATAACAGCTTTTACCTTACCGCAATAAGCCGCAGAAACCGGGTTCATACGCTTAGCCCCATGCCCCGCATTATAGCGCAGAATAGTCCCGCAAGTCGTCTTGCCACCAATTTTGCGCGCCATGCCGAGATATTTCATGCCATATTTAATGTTGGTCGCCGGAACATAAAGCCCCTTGGCCGAGCCGGTATAGCCCATGCCACGGGCGGTCGAGAGCTTAACCTGCATCAAACCAATCTCGCCTGCCTTGCCAGTCTTGTTGGGCTTGAAGCCACTTTCAATAGTCACCACAGCCTTGGCAAGCGCGACAGGCACGCCATTGGATTTCGCATAAGCCGCGATCAGCGCATCATAGGGCGCAGCATCGGCTGGCAATAAAAATGACAAAATAAGAGTCCCGGCAAAAAATGCCGCAAGAATTTTACGAAACATGTGAAGTCTATCCCAATTGATGCAGCGTCATTCGGATAATATCCGGCACTGCTGTCTGTCTTGCGGAGATTAAATTTAGTCTAAATTCCAAACTATACAAATCAACCGTGCGAACATTCAATATGGACCATCATTGATCCGGTGAATGATCGTGACATAACTATGCAATAACGCAACAATAGGGCAGCAAAATAAATTTGAGTTAAAGAATGTTACAGAGAAAAATTAGAGCGCCTTCAGCAACTTGTGCAAAGTCGTAATGGTCGACGCATCCGCAACCCCATCCACTTTCTCCGGCCGGAAATGCAGCTGAAACGCCTTCACATTGCGCTTGGTCGTCTCATCAAAAACTCCCGTCACCGGCACATTATAGCCGTACATTGACAGCATCGCTTGCAATGCTTCAATCGGCTGGCCCTCGTCGCCAAGCGCAAAAAACCGTCCGCCGGAAACCGGCTCCGGGTGCACGAAATGGCCGATGCCCGCCTGATGCAACTCGCCCCAAGGAAACAGCTCGCCCGGGTCAACCTTGCGCCCCGGCGCAATGTCCGAATGCGCCAGCACCATCTGCGGCGCGATGTTACGGCGCTGTAAAATACCGCGACACAGCCGGATAACAGACGTGATTTGCTTTTTTGGAAAATGTTTATAACCCAGCGCATGACCCGGGTTCACAATCTCAATGCCCACAGAAACCGAATTCAAATCCGTCTCACCCTTCCAAAAGCTAGCGCCCGCATGCCACGCGCGATCGGCCTCGGACACCATTTGTACGACCTTCCCATTTTCATGAACCAGATAGTGCGAGGACACTTGGGACTCGATAGTGCATAGCCAGTCCTCCGCGCCCTGCCCCGATTTCATACCGGTGTAGTGCAAAATAATCGCGGTCACGTTCTTGCCATCGTTGCGCGAACCGAAGTTGGGCGAAGGGCGCATATGGCCGCGCGGATGGTCTGATTTAAGTAAACTCATACCGGTGCCAGCATGTCCTGAAGCCGCGTCCACGCTCGGTTGATCACCTTCAAGCGCTCATTGGCGATCTCGATAAATTCCTTCGGCATACCGCGTCCCGTCAAAACATCGGGGTGATTTTCCTGTACGAGCCTGCGCCACACCTTGCGGGCCTCCTCTATACTCGAGCCCTTGGCTATGCCAAGCACCGCATAAGGGTCGGGCTCGCTGCCAACTGCATGGCGCGCCAAAACAGTTTCCCAGCGCCGCTCATCCAACATAAATATGCTGGCCGTAGTCTCCAAAAACACCAGCTCATTCTCGTGGAGAGCGCCATCAGCCTTGGCGATGTAAAACAGCCCGTCCAAAATATCTTCCAGCGCGGGACAATTCGCGTCGCCCGAACCGCAAAAAATAACAATCTGTCCGGCATAGGCCTCAAAGCCCGCCACATCCTGCTTGGCCAAATCAAACAACCGCGAGACATTGCGATGCTCGCCTTCCGGCACATGGAAAATCTGCTGGAAAGCCTGCACTTCATCAAATGTCACGATGCCATCGGCTTTGGCCATTTTGGCCGAAAGCGCAATCATCGCGACCGAAAATGCCACGCGCCGCCGCGTTTCAGGATCGCCTTCCAACATCGTTCGGATGGTTTCTAAAACACTGGAAAACGCGCCAGTTGTAACGCGGGCGAGCACATCGCCAATATCAGACCAAATCGACATAGCGCGCTTCTACCCCAAGCTCACGGCAAAATCGAGACACTCAGAACAAACAATCTATTCACAATTGTGATGGATTATACCATGGCAAATCATTGGTATGAAGCTGGTGAAACCCGCATAATTAATAAACCAAATCAGGCAGATTTCATGCAAGCCCAAATTCTCAATGACAAGCAACGCAGCGAACAAATTGGCTTCCTGCTCGGCATAATCGCCGTCATTATCTTCGCCGGATCGCTGCCCTGCACACATATAGCGCTTGCAAGCTTTTCACCGCTTTTCATAACGTTTGGCCGCGCTGCAATTGCCACCATTGCGGCCCTCATCATAATAGCGGCGTTAAAAAAACCGTTCCCGGGGGCGCACTGGCGCGAAATCCTAATCGCAGGCCTACTGCTTGGTGTCGCCTTCCCGGCGCTCATGGCCGTTGCTATGCAAACTCTGCCCTCATCGCACGGCGGCGTGGTCATGGGTATTTTGCCACTCATGACAGCTACCTTCGCCAGCCTGATTGATGGCGACAGGCCCTCGCCCCTCTTCTGGTTTTGCGCCATCGGCGGCGGCGTGCTGGTCATTGCCTTTGCCACAAGAAACACAGGCATAAGCATTTCATCCGGCGATATGTGGCTGCTCGCTGCCTGTGCCTGCTGCTCGCTCGGCTACGTATTTTCCGGCAAGCTATCGCGCCATATGCCCGGCTGGGAAGTGATATCCTGGGCGCTCATCGCCATCAGCCCGATCAGTTTCATTGGCACAGCCTTGGTGTGGGAGCCAAGATTTATGGCCGCCACTATGCCCGCTATCTATTCGCTTTTCTATCTCGGCCTGTTTTCCATGTATATCGGCTTCTTCGCGTGGAACATCGGTCTCGGCATGGGCGGTATAGCCAGAGTCGGACAGGTGCAATTATTGCAAACTTTCGTCACGCTCGGCCTCTCAGCACTGTTGCTTGGCGAATATATCGACTGGGACACAATCATATTTGCGGTCGCAGTCGCCATCATGGTCGCGGTCGGGCGCCGCTCACCAATTCTGAAAAGAGCGCAATAAAAAACCGGCTGAATTATCGTCCAGCCGGTTAATTTAATCCTAAATTAATTACATGCCCAAAGCGGTCTTGGCAGCAGCTTCAGCAGCATCGCCAGCAGCCTTCATGTCAGCTTCAGCCTTGCCGGCAGCTTTAGCAGCAGCTTCAGCAGCTGGACGGATAGTTGCCAATGCTGCAGTCTTCTGTTCAGCAGTCATAGCAGCTGCGCCGGCCTTCATCTGGTCGATCATTGTCTGAACGGATGCATCAACTGCCATTGCGGGAGCAGCCTTGGCAGGCTCAGCAGCCTTTGGAGCAGCAGCTGGAGCAGCCGCAGCTGGTGCTGCTGCCTTAGGAGCAGCAGCTTCTTCTTTTTTGCCACAGCCAACCAGAGCGAGTGCAGCTACAGAAACGGAAAGGATAAGGAACTTCTTCATTTGGTAATACCTCCAAGCGGCCCATAATGCCGCGACGGCGTCCCTTTTCCACTAAATTGTGGCAGAGATACAGCGAAATGTGGCGGATTGATAAAAAATGTTGCATCGCACTAGTATGTAGAGCCAGAGAAATCGAACAAATGAACCTGTGAATTACGATAAAAATTTACTTATCATATTGAAATATATCAATTATTTTTATTTTATAAAAGTCCGTAATAGTTCAATCACTTGTGAACAGCAAAGTGATATCTTGCCACATTTAAGAAAAATTTCACACTAATTCATTCAAAATATCCGCAAATTCATCAGGTGCACAGACTCACACTGCTCAGTCTCATGAATTCAAGCAGGGATCCGCTACAAATTTCACCTCGCCACAGCCAGCAGCCGCTGCACTAGCGCCTGCGGCTTATACCCCAATTTGTCCGGCGTCAGCCCCATGCGCAGGACCAGCATCTTGCGAGACGGGATGATGCAGATCGATTGGCCATCGTGGCCGAGCATCCAGTAAGCATCGTCCGGCAGCGCAAAGCCAAGGTCCGGGTCTTGGCCTTCCAGCCCGCCAGAAGACGGCCCGTGCAGCCAGACTTGGCCCGAACCATATTCAGGGCCGAAGCCGGTATCCGACGCTGGCGCAGGCTCGTGCATCATCGCCACATAGTCGACTGGCAAAATCTGCGCACCATTTGCCATGCCGTTATCCAGCAGCATTTGCGCAAACTTCGCCCAGTCCGGCGCGCTGGCATAAAGATGCGACGAACCGGCAAATGTGCCCGCGACGTCGGTTTCAAACGTCGCACCGGTCATGCCCAAAGGCTTAAAAATAGCGGTACTCGGGTAAGTCAGTGCCTTGTCACCCAGCAGGTCTTGCCAAACGCGTGAAATCAAAACCGCCGTGCCACTGGAGTAATTGAACACTTTGCCAATGTCCCGCACCAGCGGCTTATCGCGGGCAAACGCCGCCATGTCATTTTCTAAAAACAGCATCCGCGTCACATCCGTCACGCTGCCATAGTCTTCGTTGAATGCCAGCCCGGATGACATCGACAACAAATCCGAAAGCGCAATATCCTTGCGTCCGTCGCTGGTCCATTCCGCAAACAACGCCTTCTTATCCAGCGCCAATTTTCCATCGCGCACCAGCGTGCCGATGATGCCTGCATTCACGGTCTAAGAGGCTGATCCGAAACTGGTTGAGTGAATTCAGCAGGTTGTGATTCTGTTCGGTAGCAACACTGAACGGAGATCACGATGGCCTGGACCGAACT
>JAYVRA010000079.1:0-20380 GCA_043776635.1 Phyllobacteriaceae bacterium | reverse complement strand
ACACCGTCATAGCATCTTCACCACCACCACCTCCGTCCGTCGACTACCGTCGACACCTTCACTGCCAAGGGGAAGGCTGAGAGGCGTGGTGAAAATGCTGGATGGATTTATTTTGTGGCTATCTGACGCTGATCTTTTCGATGCAAGTTGACGCTCGAGCAAATCGAGTTCAAACGCAATCTTAATTCATTCCAAGAACCTGGCGAATAACGATATTCCCGCATTCATATGGGCTCGACTTTCACTAAACCAGTTTCGGGTCAATCATCATAAACGCCGGCACTTCATCGCCAAAACCAACCGGGGCAGGGCCGAGGTCGTCGCGGTAGCGGCGCTGTTCGGGGGGCAAATTATGCCGGGCCTGACGGGCTTCTTCGCGACGAGAAGAGTTGTCGGTTTGGGTGTAATCACGCGGGGCGTGGTCGCGCTGGCTGTTATCGCGTGATGCCTGCTCGCGTGGCTGGTCGCTTTGTGCGTTATCGCGATTACTGCGATTATTATCGCGGTTGCCACGATTATCATTGCGGTCGCGGCGCGGGCGTTCGGTGCGCTCAGCTGGCGCGGCAAAAGCTTCGATGGATACTTCCGGCTGGTCAGTTGGCTGTTCCACGACAATATCGGTTACGGCTTCGCCAGTGGCTGCAACCGGCGTACGTGAACGGCGGGTGTTGCGCGAACGGGGTTCGGCTTTTTCGTCAGTGTTATCAGATGTCGGGCGACGATCACGGCCCTTGGAGCGATCACCTGATTTGGCGCCGCGTCTCTTCTTGTGGCTATCCTCAGTGCCATCATCGGCGGGAAGAGTGCTCAAATCACCATCATGCCATTCGATCGTCTCGGTGATGAGTTTCTCGATGGCTGCGAGGTATTTGGCGTCTGCCTTGTCCACTATGGTGAACGCCTTGCCCGAGCGACCGGCACGGCCGGTGCGGCCGATGCGGTGGACATAATCTTCGGCATGGATTGGCACATCATAGTTGAAAACGTGGCTGACATCGGGAATATCAAGCCCGCGCGCCGCGACATCGGACGCCACAAGCAACTGCAATTTGCCCTCGCGGAAATTAGCCAGCATGGTCATGCGCGCGCGCTGGTCCATATCGCCGTGCAACGCGCCGCAGGAAAATTCGTGGCGGGTGAGCGAGCGGAACAGCTCGGACACATCGACTTTACGGTTACAGAAAATAATCGCGTTTTTAATTTCAGCTTGTTCGGAAACAATGAGATCGCGCAAAGCTGCGCGCTTTTGCCAGTCACGATGACCGGCTTTGACCAGACGCTGCGTCACTGTCTTGGCAGTAGTTGCGGCTTTCGCCACTTCAACACGCACAGGATTTGTGAGAAATTGTTCAGTCAACTTGGTGATTTCCGGCGGCATGGTGGCCGAGAAAAACAGCGTTTGCCGCGTGAACGGGATCATCTTGCAGATGCGTTCAATATCCGGAATGAAGCCCATGTCCAGCATACGGTCTGCCTCGTCGATGACAAGAATTTCAACGGCGTTAAGCAAAAGCTTGCCACGCTCAAAATGGTCTAGCAGGCGGCCGGGTGTTGCGATAAGAACATCGACACCGCGTTCCAGCTTTTTGTTTTGTTCTTCAAAAGACACGCCGCCGATGAGCAACGCCACGGTTAATTTGTTGTTTTTCCCGTATTTTATGAAGTTTTCTTCAACCTGCGCCGCTAGTTCGCGGGTGGGCTCAAGAATAAGCGTGCGAGGCATGCGCGCGCGGGCGCGGCCACGTTCAAGGCGCGTCAACATTGGCAACACGAACGATGCGGTTTTGCCTGTGCCGGTCTGGGCGATTCCCAAAACGTCTTTTCCAGCGATGGCGTTGGGAATGGCGCCGGCTTGGATGGGAGTTGGTTCGGTGTAGCCGGCTTCAGTTACAGCGGCGAGGACTTTGTCGGAGAGGCCGAGATCGGCGAATGTGGTCACGTGTGGAATGGTTCCATTTCGGGTCGGGCACAGGGGCCGGACGGACGCATTTTTTTCGCGTCGGGTTGAGCGCGTACAGGGCGATTTTTCACCTTCGCGCGAATGCGAAGCCCTTTACGGCGAGGGACACAAAAAGTCAACTGGACCTTAACGCCTCCGCTATTTTCCAATCATTAGATTTTATCTGGAAATATCCAAACGATCGTGGCATATGGCGGGCATGAAAACAGTTGATCAAATTCCCCCGTTCTATAAAGTTATAAAAAGCCGCGGCGGTTCCGGCCAAAACGCGCAATGGGTGTGGCAAGTGTTTGCCACGGGCAAGCCTCTGGCTCTGGTTAAGGGCACAACTGCCGGGCCGGAGCGCCGTGCGCACGAAATGGCGGAGGCTGCCATTGAGCGGTTAACTGCCAAAGCTGCGGCGCACGCTGCCAATGAATAATGTGTTTTGCTAATATCTAAACTGCTCTGCTAAAATCCTCTCGTCCCACGAATGGGTCGCATCGAACAAGACTGTGACCGCAGACTTTTCAGATTGGATAACTGAAACCGAAATCACCGATTTCACCTCATTATGGTCGGCCACGGCATTGACCGGGCGCTTTTGCGGCTCCAGCACTTCAATTTCTACAAGCGCGCTGTTTGGCAGCAAGGCACCGCGCCAACGGCGCGGGCGGAAGGCGCTGACGGGAGTTAGCGCGAGCAGTGGCGCGTCCAGCGGGATGATCGGGCCTTGGGCCGAAAGATTATAGGCGGTTGAACCGGCGGGCGTCGCCACCATCACGCCATCGCATGTCAGCTCTTCCAGCCGCATTTTGCCATCGACTTTGATGCAAAGCTTGGCGGCCTGATAAGATTGCCGGAAAAGCGACACTTCATTGATTGCCTTGGCTTTGAATATTTTGCCAAATGTATCTACTGCGATCATCTCCAGCGGGCGGATGGCCTCGCCGGTTGCGCCCTCGATGCGGTCCAGCAAATCTTCGTCGCGATATTCATTCATCAAAAAGCCAACGGAACCGCGATTCATGCCGAAAATACGCTTGCCTGAGTTCATGTAGACGTGGAGCGTTTGCAACATGAAGCCATCGCCGCCCAGCGCGACAATAACATCGGCTTTTTCCGGTGATTTCTGCCCATAGAGCGCTCCCAAATGCAAGGCAGCAGCGGTTGCTTCAGGCGCATCTGATGAAATGAAGGCGATTGTCGGGTGCATAGAGGGCTCTCAGATGTTGGCTCTGGATAGCATGGCCGCAAAACATTGCAAATTCTGCAAATTATTTTGAAAAATGGTTTTACTTCAAAATAGTCTGTGCTATCGGGGCGATGTTGCCCTTGTAGCTCAGTTGGTAGAGCACCTGATTTGTAATCAGGGTGTCGCGTGTTCGAATCATGTCGGGGGCACCATTTTTCAAGCATTATTTTCAGCTATGTTGTTTTAAGTTTGGTTATTCAAACGAAGCATTTTTATTGTCCTCGAGTTAAGGTGACTTTTTTTCCGGTCAAATCGCATCATGCTTTCACTGGCAACGGTTAGGGTCCGGACCTGTTAATTTTGATAAAATTGCAGGCGAATGACTTCACTCTGCAGCGTCAAACAGTTTGAACGGGCGCCGTCCCGTCCTGTACTGTTTTCCTTGCATATTTTTGCCATTCGCCTGCCATTTCATCAAAATTAACAGGCCCGGACCCTAGTTCGAATTTTCTTCGAAATTGAATTGGAGTTGTGTTGAAGCGCTTATGGAAAGCTTCATAAAACCGGGAAAGAGATCCAAATCCGCAATCAAATGCGATGCTGGTAATGGTATTATCTGTGGCAATTAACATAGATTGGGCGGCGTCCAAGCGATGGCGGATGATGGCTTGATTAATGCTCAGTCCAACGCCCCGCTTAAACAATGTGGTGGCATAGTTGGGGTGAAGGCCGATAATTTTGGCAACATCCTCTACAGAAATATCAGAGCTTGCGTGTTCACCGATAAAGCGGGCCATGCGCTCAATGTGCCTTGAACACTCGGGGTCTCTATTGGCAAAATGTGGCGAGGATTCCGCCAAGTCGCGCAAATCCCGCCAGCCTTCAATGTCAATGCGCCTCACCCGCGACTTCAATTCTTCGCGCACCACTTGTTCAATTTTCGGCTCGCCTGACAATAATTCTTCACGCCAGCGCCGGATAATTTCTCCGTCAAAATGTTTGATGTTCAGTGCCTCAATAAGTGCACCTTTAAACATCGCATCCCGCAAATGACTGAGCGTCGGGAGCCCCAAAAATACTGACATCGGCACATAAAGGCAAACAAACTGTGTCGGGTCGTCAACTTCGACCACATGATGAGGCACCATGCCCCAAAACATTATCAACCGCCCGGCTGACAATGAAATCTCGCGGCCATCGAACCAATACGTCATTCGGCCTTCAAGCACAAAATTGATCTCAATTTGGCTGTGCATGTGCGGACCCGGCATGCAATTAACGTTCAAAGACTGGCCAGCGCAAAAGCCATCATTCCCGAAAACAACAATTGGGTAGCCGCGCGTCATATCCGGTACCGCTGGAACACTTTCATCATGAAAATCATCTGGAACGGTTCGTGTCATTACCCTTAGTCCTTAGAAAACCGGAATCTAAAGCAGTAATTCCGGTAGTATCATCTGTGAATTGTCATTAGCTTCATTTTAGTATGGTCCCTAACGCCATGGGAAAGCAACGGGATCATGGGATAAAATAGACCCGAACTGCCATTGTGGTAGCCGGAATATGGGAGAAGAACATGAATTATTTGAAGACCTCCGCAGGGATGGCTCTTGGCCTTGCCCTATGCGCATCGACTGCGTTTGCCGGCGAAATTGTTTTGAACTCGGATCAAACAGACCCTGCGCCAAAGAAGGCAATGGAAGAGCTGATCGCAGGCTTCACTGCCGCAAATCCCGGCATAACTGTTAAGTGGAACAATATGGATCACGAGGGCTACAAGTCCGCAATCCGTAACTTTTTGACTGCCGATGCTCCAGATGTTGCTGCCTGGTATGCCGGCAATCGCATGGCACCATTTGTTAAAGCCGGCCTGTTCGAAGATGTGTCCGATGTTTGGGCTGCCAATGGTCTTGATGAAAGCCTGAAGTCGGCCGCCGCTTCCATGACTATAGATGGCAAAAAATGGGGTGTTCCTTACACATATTATCAATGGGGCATCTACTACAACAAAGATGTTTACAAAAAGGCTGGCGTTACTGAGCCGAAGAACTGGGCAGAGTTTGTTTCAAACTGTGAAAAGTTCAAGGCTATGGGCGTTGACTGCCTGACCACAGGTACGAAGGCTTTGTGGCCAGGCGCTGGTATTTTTGACTACATCAACATGCGCACGAACGGCTACGAATTCCACATGGATTTGACCGCAGGTAAAGTGAAGTGGACTGATCCGAAGGTTAAGGCGACATTTGCTGAATGGGCAAAAGTTGTTCCATACATGTCAGCTAACGCTGCTGCCATTGACTGGCAAGATGCTGCGGCTCTTTTAAGCCAAGGCAAGGCTGCCAACTACGTCATGGGCAACTTTGCGGTTGATACCTTCAAAAAGGGTGGCATGACCAATGATAACCTTGGTTTCTTGATTTTCCCGGAAATCACAGCTGGCATTCCACGCGCCGAAGAAGCACCAACGGATACATTCCACATTCCGTCAGGCGCCAAGAACAAGGCTGATGCCAAAATATTCTTGGCATATATTGCTTCACCGGAAGCTCAAACCAAGATGAACGCAACGCTTGGCCAATTGCCAGTGAACAACAAATCCACAGTTGGCGATGATCCGTTTATTCAAGCAGGCTTCAAAGAACTCTCCAGCGCTTATGCGTTGGCGCAGTTCTTTGATCGTGATGCCCCTGCCGACATGGCAAAGGCCGGCATGGAAGGTTTCCAAGAGTTTATGGCTAAACCACAAAACATTGATGCCATCTTAGAGCGTCTGCAAAAGGTTGCGGATAAAGTCTACAAGTAAATAATGCCGCAAGATGCCTGCCGGCGAAAAATCGGCAGGCTGATCGCGTCCATTCTTTATGGCATCGTTTTGACGAAAAACTGTTTTCAACTTTTCCTGGCGATGCACTAATCCTCCAAAACGGGGCCGGGATCTCTGGAGGCGAAATTCCGGTTTCTTTGTTAAATTATCGGGGAGCGAGGCATGACACAATTTGCCATCGAAAATGGTTTCTGGAAGCGGAACCAAAGGTCCTTGGCACCTTGGTTATTTCTGGCGCCGGGAATGTTTATGTTCATTATTTATGTGATTTTACCGATCATGGAATCGGTTTACATAAGCTTCTTTGATTGGGATGGATTGAGCCCTCACCATCTTACCCAGCTTGGCGCTGCAAACTGGGTGGGACTTGGTAACTATCGCGATCTTTTCGACGATGACTCATTTTACACCTCATTATGGAATAATCTGAAATGGTTGGTTCTTTATATGTTGGCTGTGCCCATCGGATTGGCTGTCGCGCTGTTCCTCAACCAAACTGTGCCAGGTATCAGGCTTTATAAATCATTGTTTTTTTTCCCGTTCGTCATCAGCCAAGTTGTGGTTGGTTTGTTGTTCAGTTGGTTCTATGCGCCGGGCTTTGGACCGCTGTATTCAATTATGAAGGCAATCACAGGTTCTGATACCGCCATTCTGGCAAGCGATACGATGGCAACTTATGGCATCATCGCTGCCGGTCTTTGGCCCCAAACGGCGTATTGCATGATCTTATATTTAACAGGCCTCAACAACATTAACCCTGAACAGGTTGAAGCTGCGCGTATGGATGGTGCCAGGGGCTGGAATTTGCTCTGGAACATCATTATCCCGCAACTGCGCCCGGCGACATTTATCGCCATTGTAGTGACCGTCATTGGCTCGCTTCGCTCATTCGACCTTGTATCCATCATGACTGGCGGCGGACCTTACGGTTCGACACGTGTGCTCTCATACTTCATGTTTGAACAAGCGCTTTCGGAATATGGCACGGCAATGGGCTATGGCGCGGCGATAGCCTTCGTTCTCTTTGCAATCATGATGATTTTCATCTCATTCTTTATTTGGAGAATGTTGCAACAAGAGAGGAATTCATAACATGTTCCCGACGCCAATTGCGAAAACCGCACCTTGGGTGCAGTTGGGTTACAAGGTTATCCTACCAGTAGCTCTTATTGTCTGGCTGCTGCCGTTAATCGGAATCGCCATGACATCGGTTCGTCCGTCTGCTGATTTGGCTGCGGGCAATTATTTTGGGATGCCTTCCGGGTTTGCAGGTGTTGAAAATTACAGCTCTGTTTTTCACAACAGCAACATTGGCTGGTATATTTTGAATTCATTTAAAGTCACACTTCCAACGGTAGTCGGGGCCGTGGCGCTGTCATGTCTCTCAGGTTTTGCGCTAGCGACTTATAATTTCAAAGGCAATTTGCTGGTTTTCTTTATGTTTGTTGCCGGTAACTTTGTTCCCTTCCAAATTTTAGCGATTCCGGTGCGCGACTTAAGTGTGCAGATGGGGCTCTACAATACTACAATGGGCCTTGTGCTGTTCCACGTGGCTTTCCAAACAGGGTTTTGCACACTGTTTATGCGCAATTTTATCAAGGCGCTGCCATTTGCGTTGATTGAGTCGGCCAGGGTCGAAGGCGTGTCGGAATGGAAGATTTTCTGGCATATCGTGTTGCCGTTAATGCGCCCTGCGATTGCCGCCCTCTCAGTACTGGTTTTCACCTTTATCTGGAACGACTATTTCTGGGCGACAGTTATGGCGCAGGATGCGTCTGTGAGACCCGTCACAGCGGGCATGAATGAGCTCAAAGGCCAATATAAAGTGGCTTGGGAATTGATCTCAGCGGCATCAATCATTGCCGCACTACCGCCAGTGGCTATGTTCTTCCTTATGCAAAAACACTTTATTGCAGGTCTTACACTTGGGGCAACAAAGGGATGACTTGGGGCAACAAAGGGATGAAACTTGCGCGCCTCAATGACCGGTTAACTCTCGCCTTGCCGGACCGGGGTATGCCGGTCATACTCAATTGTTTTGGTGCGCACGGCCAGAATATAGAGGGCTGGGAGCTTATCCATCAGCGCTCTAACCGCATCAATGGCATGGATGTGCCGCTCGCTTCTGCTCAATATTTGCCAACAGGCGGCATGGGCAATTTTGGCTGGCCCGCAATTCAAGGCCACAGGAATGGCACGCAATTTATTCTGGAGCCATGCCGGTGGAATGTGATCAACGGCGAGGATGAACTGACGCTTGAAGGCGTTGACGGTTTGGCGGAAATCAAACTGCGCCTGCATTTTCAATTTGCATCTACCGGCATGTTGATTATGCACACCAGGCTTACCAATACAGGCAAATCGGATTACACTATTGATCGTTGCATGGCAGCCAGTGTTATGGTTCCGGGCGGTGCTGAAACCATCACATCGTATCGCGGCAAATGGGGTCAGGAATTTCAAGAAACGATTGAACCTGCGGGCGACGCATTATGGCTTCTTGAAAGTCGTAAAGGTCGCACATCCCATGATCGCTACCCGGCTGTTACAGTAAAGGGCGCGTCAGGTGGTCTTTATGCGTTGCATTTGGGCTGGAGTGGCAATCATTGCATTGCGGTTGATCGTTTAGACGATGGCCGGTCATTGATCCATTCGGGGGAGTTGTTCGAGCCAGGCGAAATGATTTTGGCGGCCGGGCAATCCTATACTTCGCCAAAAGCCTATGCCGCGCGTGAGGCTTGGGGCGATATCAATGATTTATCGCGAACGTTCCATAGCGTTTTGCGCCGGAATGTTTTGAAATGGCCGGATGCTAAAATGAAACCACGACCGGTGTTGCTGAACACATGGGAAGGCAATTATTTTAATCATGACGTTGAGCGCTTGAAACAGCAAGCCACGCTTGCTGCCGAAGTGGGGATAGAGCGATTTGTGCTGGATGACGGTTGGTTTGGTAAACGCGATGACGATACATCAAGCCTTGGAGATTGGTTTATCGACACGCGCAAATATCCAAATGGACTAAAGCCTCTGATTGACCATGTAGTTGGACTGGGCATGGAGTTTGGCCTTTGGTTTGAACCGGAAATGGTGAACTATAACTCTGATCTGTTTAGCGCCCATCCGGATTGGGTGTTGCAAGTAAAAGGCCGGCCACTACTGGACTCCCGTCATCAACAAGTGCTTGACCTGACACGCAAGGACGTCAGTGATTACCTGTTCAACTGCATGCACGATGTGCTGAAATCTAACGATATCGCTTATATCAAATGGGACATGAACCGTGATCTCACTCACGCGGGCGGTGCTGACGGGCGTGCTAAGACTCATGCACAAACGCGCGCAGTCTATGCGCTTATGAATCGCATTCGCGTGGCGCATCCTGATGTTGAAATTGAATCATGTGCTTCAGGCGGCGGGCGCATGGATTACGGCGTGCTCGAACATTCGCACCGTGTGTGGGTTTCGGATTGTACCGATGCTTTGGAGCGCCTGGAAATTCAGCGCGGAGCGCGGCGTTTTTTGACTCCTGAAATTATGGGCTGTCATATTTCGGCGTCACCTAATCATCAAACTGAACGCATTCATACGCTTGCTTTTCGCGCAATAGTTGCCTTCTTCGGGCACTTAGGTGTGGAACTTGACCCATCCCGATTGTCGCCAGAGAAACTGGACGAATTGAAAGGTTGGATTGTGCTGCATAAGTCTTTGCGTCCCATTTTGCACGCACCTGAGGCAACCAGTTTTGATTTGCCTGTAGTTGATGGCCGGTATGTTTTTGGTGTGACGCTGCATGATGATGAGACTCGCCATGAACATATGATTGTGGCTGTCGCACAAGGTCCACACCCCAAACGCGAGCAGCCAGCGCCGCTGCGCTTGCCGCTGTACAATGGCAATAGTTCATACACTGTGCGCGAGATTGGACCTGTGAAATATAAGTTTGCGCGCAGCATTGCCTCGCAACACGCTATTTTGACGGGTGAACAAAAAATCTCCGGCAATCTGATTGCCTCTCATGGCATTCCGCTTCCTATTCTTTATCCGGAAACAGCAATTCTTCTCGAAATAAAATCAGAAAGAACGCCCAACCATGGCTAATGTTACTTTGAACAATGTTCGCAAGTCGTTTGGCCCTATTGATATTATCAAGGGCGTAAACCTTGAAATCGCTAATGGTGAGTTTTGCGTATTTGTGGGGCCGTCAGGTTGCGGCAAATCCACGTTGCTGCGCATGATCGCAGGCTTGGAAGAGATCACATCCGGCACTTTGCAAATTGGTGGCAAGGAGATGGCGAGTGTACAATCTGCTGATCGTGGCGTGGCTATGGTATTCCAGTCCTACGCGCTTTATCCGCACATGAGCGTGAAAGAAAATATATCATTTGGTCTGCGTATGGCCAAAACCCCGCAAGACAAAATAGATAGGCTTGTGAATCGCGCGACTGGCATGCTTCAGCTTGATACGCATCTTGACCGCAAACCCTCACAACTTTCGGGTGGCCAGCGTCAGCGTGTTGCTATTGGCCGCGCAATTGTGCGTGAACCTGAAGTGTTTTTGTTTGACGAGCCGCTTTCCAATCTAGACGCAAACTTACGTGTGCAGATGCGTATTGAAATTATCAAGCTGCACCAAGATTTAAAATCCACCATGATCTACGTAACTCACGATCAGGTCGAAGCCATGACGATGGCTGATAAGATCGTGGTGCTTCACGCCGGTATCGTTGAACAAACGGGCTCACCGCTTGATCTGTACCATCGCCCGGACAACATGTTTGTGGCGGGATTTATAGGCTCGCCTAAAATGAATTTCATCAAGGCGGTGGCGTCTCCAGTTGCGGGCGGCAAGATCATCGTTTCATTACCGGGCGGTACAAAAATTGTGCTGAATGACCAAGGCAAAAAAGTAATCGCGGACCAGCAGGTCACGCTTGGTGTCAGACCGGAGCATATCACAATCGGCGTGAACAACGACGGTGAAGTCAACGGCAATGTACGTATTGCAGAATATTTAGGCTCGGAAACGATGTTTTATGCCAGTTTGGCGGACGGCACTGACTTATCCGTGAAGGCTGACGGACTGATGACAGCCAAGACTGGAGCGGACATTAAATTTGGTTTGCCTGCAAAAGCTTGTCATTTGTTCGATGATAAAGGCATGACAATTTTGAATGGCGATCTGTTAAAATAATGCTTGGCGTTTGTTATTATCCTGAACATTGGAACGAGACGATCTGGGCTGAAGATGCGCGCCGGATGCGAGAGCTCGGCATTAGCTTCGTGCGCATTGGCGAATTTGCGTGGTCACGGCTTGAGCCAAAGCGCGGCGCTTACGACTTTGGCTGGTTGGACCGCGCTATCGACGCGTTGGGCAAAGCCGGGCTCAAAGTCGTGCTCGGCACTCCGACTGCCACACCGCCAAAATGGCTGATGGACGAGCATCCGGAGATTGCGCCTGTTGATGAGCAGGGAAGGCCGCGCGGGTTTGGCTCGCGCCGGCACTATTCGTTTTCATCGGAAACATATTGGCGCGAAACCCGCATCATTGTTGAAGTTCTGGCCAAGCGATATGGCAAGCATCCGGCGCTTGCGGGCTGGCAAACCGACAATGAATATGGCTGCCATCTAACTGTGCTGTCATGGGGCGCTGAAGACCTTAAAGCATTCCGCAATTGGCTGCGCAAAACCTATCAGACTACCGACCAGTTGAACGAAGCGTGGGGCAATGTTTTTTGGTCAATGGAAGTCAATACCTTTGATGAGGTGAGTTTGCCTAACCTCACCGTTACCGAATCCAACCCTGCTGCGCGGCTGGATTTTTGGCGGTTTCAATCAAATCAAGTGGCAGCTTATGACCGGATGCAATGCGATATCATCCGTAAACATTCACCCGACCGGTTTATTACCCATAATTTCATGGGATTTTTCAATGAGTTCGACCATTGGAAACTGGGCGAGAACCTCGATATTGCCTCGTGGGATTCGTACCCTGTGGGCTTCACGGAGCAATTTCCGTTTAGCGAAGATGAGCACATCAAATGGGCCGAAACCGCACACCCTGATATAGCCTCATTCCACCATGATTTATATCGTGGCGTCGGTCGTGGCAGGTTCTGGGTGATGGAGCAGCAGCCAGGCCCCGTAAACTGGGCGCCGTGGAACCCCGTACCAAAGCCGGGTATGATCAGGCTGTGGACATGGGAAGCATTAGCCCATGGCGCAGAAGTTGTGAGCTATTTTCGCTGGCGGCAAGCACCGTTTGCTCAGGAACAAAATCACGCAGGACTAAACCTTGCCGGACTTTCGGAATTGTCTGTCGGCGGGCGCGAAGCGCTGCGAGTGGGCGAGGAGCTTAACAGGCTGGATACGCTGCCGGCCTCACACCAAGCCAAGGTGGCAATTGTCTATGATTATGAGGCATCGTGGATAACCACGATACAGCCTCAAGCCAAAGATTTTAGATATTTCGAACTGGTATTCCGCTGGTATGAAGCGGTGCGGCGCTTGGGTTTGGATGTCGATTTTGTTGCCCCGGGCCATCCTCTTGATGGCTATGAATTGGTGCTGGTTCCAAGCTTGCCCCATGTTAGCGAAAGCGCAATGAGCGCTTTTGAGGGCGCAAAAGGCATGGTTCTTTACGGTCCACGAACCGGCTCGAAAAGCCGCCATTTTTCCATACCCGAAGGCCTATCGCCCGGACCATTACGGGCGCTTTTGGGTTTAAGGGTCACTCAAGTATCTTCGTTGCGTCCGGGCGTGATTGATCCCGTCAACGGTAAAGTGACAGGCTACGCTGAGCGCTGGCGCGAATATGTTGAGACAGATGCAACTATTCTTAGCTACTTCTCCAACAAGGATGCGGCATTCACAGCAAAAAATAATCACCATTATTTGGCATGTTGGCCGGATATGAAATTGCTGAATAGCACGATTGCACTATTATCTGACAAAGCAAAACTTAAAACCATAGAGCTGCCTGATTATATCCGTATCAGACAACGCGATAAACTCAGTTTTGCCTTTAATTATGGCACCACGAATTGGACGATTCCGGCTAATAATGCGATGCTTTTGGGCGAACAAATTTTGAAACCCCAAGCCGTGTCCATTTGGCAAACAGAAATTTGAGATCACTAAGAGAAATTGTTCCGGCGTAATGGTCTAAAACCAGGCCAGAGCGTGAACGAAATTTCTGATCTGCCTCATTTCTGTGAAGAAAGCCGCTTACACTTTTGCGCGTAATGCTGTAGCATTTTCACATCGTGCGATTACCAGCTACAGTCGTTTATTCTGATTTATTTTATCGAAAAGGGCTTTGAAAGCGTGCAATCTTTACGAGGTAAAACTGCTCTAATTACCGCAGCAGGTCAGGGTATCGGGCGTGCGACTGCAATTGCGTTCGCAGGCGCTGGCGTGCATGTGATCGCAACTGATATCAACGAGGAAGCGTTGAGTTCGCTAGGTCTTGAAGAGGGCATTACAGCTTTGCATCTGGATGTTTTGGACACTCAGGCTGTCAATGCGTTGACTGCCGGAGTTGGTCCTATCGACATTCTGTTTAACTGTGCCGGCTTTGTGCATTCCGGTTCAATTTTGGAGGCAAGCGAAAAGGATTTTGATTTTGCTGTTGATTTGAATGTGCGTTCAATGGTTCGCACCATCAAAGCCGTGTTACCAGCAATGTTGGAACGTGGCGGTGGCTCGATTATAAATGTTGCGTCGGTTGCGTCGTCTATAAAAGGTGTTCCAAACAGGTTTGTATATAGTCTGACGAAAGCTGCGGTGATTGGTCTGACAAAATCTATTGCTGCCGATTATGTGACAAAAGGAATTCGTTGCAATGCGATTTGTCCGGGCACAGTGGAAAGCCCTTCGCTTGATGATCGCCTTCATGCCACCGGAGACTACGACACTGCTATGAAAGCGTTTGTAGCACGTCAGCCCTTGGGCCGTTTGGGTAGGCCACAAGAAATTGCAGAGCTTGCGCTTTACTTGGCAACCGCCTCTTATACCACGGGACAAGTTCACATTATTGATGGCGGTATGTCGCTTTAATTCACGAATATACCGGGCTGATTTTTACACTTTGACCAATTTGGAGATAATATTTTGAAACTTGTTCGTTATGGCAAAGCCGGATCAGAAAAGCCTGGGATTATTGATGGTCACGGAAACATTCGTGATCTTTCAGCACATATTGATGATGTGGCTGGTGAGGCGATTTCGCCGCGTTCTTTAGCAAAGCTTGCCAAGCTAAATGTTGATGATCTGCCGCTGGTTTCTGGAAATCCGCGCTTGGGTCCGTGCGTTTCAGGATCTGGCAAGTTCATCTGCATCGGCCTGAACTATGCTGATCATGCCGCCGAATCCGGTATGGCCGTTCCGCCGGAACCGGTAATTTTCATGAAGGCAACTTCGGCGATTGCCGGTCCCTACGATGATGTGGAAATACCGCGTAAGTCAGTAAAAACAGATTGGGAAGTTGAACTGGGCGTCATCATCGGCAGCCACGCAAAATATGTTACTGAAGAAAACGCTATGGATCATGTTGCAGGTTTTTGTGTGATCAATGATTTGTCTGAGCGCGAATTTCAGATTGAACGTTCCGGCCAATGGACCAAGGGCAAGTCTGCCGATACATTCGGCCCAACTGGTCCGTGGCTTGTGACCAAAGACGAAATTCCCGACCCGCAAAATCTGAAAATGTGGCTGGATGTCAACGGCAAGCGGTATCAGAATGGCTCAACGGCTACGATGGTCTATGGTGTTAAATTTTTGGTCGCTTATCTCTCACAATTTATGAGTCTGCATCCGGGTGACATTATTTCCACTGGTACACCTCCCGGTGTTGGCATGGGCCAAAAGCCTCCTCATTACCTAAAGGCAGGTGATGTGATGGAACTATGCATTGAGGGACTTGGGCGGCAAAGGCAAATGACTAAGGCTGGTTAAACCTGCCAAGTTTGGCGTGGCGGTTTACGTCTTTATACAGCAGATAGCGGAATTTTCCCGGGCCCCCCGCATAGCAGGCTTGAGGACAAAAAGCGCGCAGCCAGATGAAATCTCCGGCTTCCACTTCCACCCAATCTTGATTGAGCCGGTAAACCGCTTTGCCTTCCAGCACATAAAGTCCGTGTTCCATCACATGGGTTTCCGCAAAGGGAATGACGACGCCGGGCTCGAATGTGACGATGCTGACATGCATGTCGTGGCACATATCGGCGGGATCGACGAAGCGGGTGGTGGCCCATTTGCCATCCGTTCCGGGCATTGCGTTAGGCGTGACATCTTGCTCGTTGGTCACAAAGGCGTCAGGCGCGGCGATGCCGTCAACCGGTTCATATTGTTTACGTACCCAATGGAAGCGCACCGGCGAAGCGCTGGTGTTGAGCACTGTCCATTTTGCGGAAGGTGGCAGGAAGGCGTAGCCGCCTGGCTTCATTGTGTATGTTTTGTCATCAAGGGTAAGTGTAAGTTCGCCATCGACGATGAATAACACGCCTTCTGCCTTTGCGTCCGGTTCGGGCCTCACGCTGCCGCCTTGGGGCGCGACTTCCATTATGTATTGCGAAAAAGTTTCGGCAAATCCAGACAGCGGACGGGCAATAATCCATGCGCGGGTTTTATCCCAATGCGGCAGATAGCTGGTCACAATATCGCGCATCACGCCCTTGGGGATGACCGCATAGGCCTGCGTAAAAACTGCTCGTCCGGTCAGAATATCCGACTGCGGCGGGTGACCGCCATGCGGGGCGAAATAGGTCGGCGTTGTCATGTGAGAATCCTGTATATTTTGCTGGATAGTGCCAAGAGATGAGCGCGATGGGAAGTGCTCATGTCACATCGCTTTTCACTTGATATTCCGGCTGTGCCCACAGTCGCTCATTCATCACCCTCGCGATTAGTTTAATTGCCCGCGCGACGTCGTCCGCATCATTATAGAGCGGCGCGAAGCCGAAGCGCATAATATCCGGCGCGCGGAAATCGCCAATTACACCAATGTCAATCAGCGCCTGCATGGCGGCATAACCATGTTCAAAGTGGAATGAGACTTGGCTGCCCCGCTGGTGGGCATCACGCGGACTGGCGAGTGTCAGTTCGGGGCAGGCGGCCTCGACACCTTGGATAAATGTTTCCGTAAGCGCGATGGACTGCTTTCGCAACGCTGCCATATCCACGCCGTCCCAAACATCCAGAGAGGCCTCAAGCGCTGCCATTTGCAATATCGCGGGCGTGCCAATGCGCATCCGGTCTATGCCTTTGGCGGGGCGGTAATCATGATCAAATGCAAAGGGCGCGGCATGACCCAGCCAGCCGGAAAGAGCGGGGCGGGCATAGTCAATATGGTCCTTCCGGACATAGATAAAGGCCGGGGCGCCGGGGCCGCCGTTGAGATATTTATACGTACAGCCAGCGGCAAAATCGACTTTGCTTGCTGTGAGCTCCACTTCAAACGCGCCTGCCGAATGGGCCAAATCCCAGATCACCAGTGCGCCTGCCGCATGGGCTTTCGTAATAAGGCTTGCCATATCATGCTTGCGGCCCGTGCGGTAGTCGACCTCAGTAATCATCAGCACGGCGACGGTTTCATCAATGTGCTGCGCCACATCCTCCGGCTTTGGTGTTTTCAAAATGTGCCGGCGCCCCAGGCTCTCAATCAGCCCTTGGGCCATGTAGAGATCGCTTGGGAAATTGCCGTTGTCAGAGAGAATGACCTTTCGGTCCGCTCGCATTTCCAGCGCTGACGACAGTGCCTGATAGACTTTGAGCGACAGCGTATCGCCGACGATAATCGTGCCCTTCCCAGCGCCGACAAGCCATGCAATCCGGTCGCCAAGCCTGCGTGACTGGTCAATCCAGCCCGCCTTGTTCCAAGCGCTGATGAGCATGTCGCCCCACTCGGCTTGCATGGCGCGGTTCATTGTCGCCTGCGCCGCCTTTGGCAGGGGCCCAAGCGAATTGCCGTCCAAATAGGTTATATTTTCTAACAGATGAAACAGGTTCTTGGTTTTTGCAAAGTCAGTCATTCACGGCTCCCGCTTCGCAAAACCCTAGCGCGGCGCGTTCAATTTAACAATCACGGCGCTTTTTTTGCAGTCATTTATCTATTTGGCATGTCATATTGACTGTAAATTGAATTTTGAATGAGGAATGCGACCATGGACATGTTGAAATTTTACATCGATGGAAAATGGGTCGCGCCTGTCATTGCGGCTACGATTAACGTGATTAACCCTGCTACGGAAGAGGTCTGCGCGACGATATCCGCTGGTAGCGCGGAGGATGCCAACCGCGCTGTGCTGGCCGCCCGCAAGGCATTCGCCAGTTTTTCGCAGACCACCAAGGCCGAGCGCCTTGCGCTGCTGAAACGCATTTTAGATGTTTACAACAGCCGTCTTGATGAGATGGCAGAAGTCATCTCCAATGAAATGGGCGCACCGCTGATTATGGCAAAAGACAGCCAAGCGGCTTGCGGCACGGAACATCTGATGTCAACAATTGCCGCGCTGGAGGCGTTTGAATTTGAGTCTATGCGCGGCACAACGCGGGTCGTTCACGAAGGAATTGGCGTTGCCGCGCTTATCACACCGTGGAATTGGCCGATGAACCAAATTGTCACCAAAGTCGCGCCTGCGATTGCCGCGGGCTGCACGATGGTGCTGAAGCCTTCCGAACTTGCACCCACCAATGCCATGATTTTTGCCGACATTATGCATGAGGCTGGTGTCCCTGCCGGTGTGTTCAATCTGGTGAATGGAGATGGTCCGTCCGTGGGGCAGGTGATTGCCTCACATCCGCAAGTGGACATGGTTTCCTTCACCGGCTCGACGCGGGCAGGGATTATCGTTGCAAAAGCGGCTGCGGATACGGTGAAGCGCGTGTCACAAGAGTTGGGCGGCAAATCGCCGAACATTATTTTGGACGATGCGGATTTGGGCAAAGCCGTTACCAAGGGCGTCAACAGCATCATGAGCAATAGCGGCCAAAGCTGCAATGCGCCGACGCGTATGCTGGTCCCGCAGGAGCGCCACGACGAGGCGTTGGCTATTGCGGCGAAAGCGGTCGCCAAGCTGGTGACAGGCGATCCGCGTGATGCAACTACGAATCTCGGTCCAGTGGTTTCCGAAGCGCAGTTCAACAAAATCCAAGGGCTGATCCAAGCCGGTATTGATGATGGCGCGACGGTGGTTGCTGGCGGTGTTGGCCGTCCGGCCGGCCTCAATCGTGGCTATTATGTGCGTCCAACCATTTTTGGCGGCGTGACATCGGATATGGTGATTGCCAAGGAAGAAGTGTTCGGGCCAGTGCTGGCGATTATGCCGTATAAGAATGAGGCCGAGGCAATCGAAATTGCCAACGACACGGTTTATGGTTTGGCCGGTTATGTGCAATCCAGCAATTTGGAACGGGCCCGCAAAGTCGCGCGGCAGATTCGTGCCGGTCGGGTTGAGATCAACCATCCGTCATGGGATGTCTTCGCGCCGTTCGGTGGTTACAAGCAATCCGGCAACGGGCGCGAATATGCCGACTTTGGCATCCATGATTTCCTCGAAATCAAAGGCATCGTCGGCTACGATGAATAAGCTGTTATTCACCGTGAATTAATTGCACGTTTGCGGTTTACGACTCTTATTTTGCGTTCTATCTTCCGCCCGCACCACAGGGTTCGGTGATTTAGGGAGAGACAAATGAGCAGTGCAGTTGCGCAAGCAGAGATTGGTTTGATCGGCCTTGGAGTGATGGGGTCAAACCTTGCACTGAATATCGCAGAAAAAGGTTTTCCGATTGCGGTGTGGAACCGCACCGGCGATAAAACCACGGCGTTTCACGCTGGCGCCGGCGCACTGCAAAAGAATATTATTCCCTGCCTCACAGAGGCTGAATTCGTCGCCGCCATCCGCCCGCCGCGCCCTGTTATTATCATGGTGAAAGCCGGTGAAGCGGTGGATGAGCAAATTGGTGTATTGCGCAAGCTGCTTTCCAAGAACGACATCATCATTGACGCTGGCAACGCCAACTTCCGCGACACAGTGCACCGCTTTGCTGAACTGAACGGTTCGGGCCTCACCTTCATTGGCATGGGCGTTTCCGGCGGTGAAGAAGGCGCGCGCCACGGCCCGTCCATCATGGTTGGCGGCACAAATGCCTCATGGAAGCGCGTGGAAAAAGTGCTTCATGCCATTTCTGCAAAGTACAAAGACGAATCCTGCGCCGCATGGCTCGGCACAGATGGCGCTGGCCATTTCGTGAAGACCATCCACAACGGCATCGAATATGCCGATATGGAAATGATTGGCGAAATCTATGGCATCCTGCGCGATGGGCTTGGCATGAGCGCCGGCGAAATTGGCGCGGTGTTTGAAAAGTGGAACACCGGCCTGTTGAATTCCTATTTGATCGAGATTTCAGCGGCTGTATTAAAGGCCCATGATCCCATGTCCAAGAGGGCCATGGTTGATATGATCGTTGATCGCGCAGGCCAAAAGGGCACGGGAAAATGGTCGGTTATAGAAGCGCAAATGATGGGCGTTCCGGCTACGGCGATTGAGGCGGCTGTTGCTGCGCGTAGTCTTTCATCGTTTAAGAATGAGCGTTTGGCGGCCGAACTGGCTTATGGATCGCTCAAGACCAAGTTTAAGGGCAAGGCGGGCGATGCCTTGCTGCGTCAGCTTGAGCTTGCACTGTTTGCAGGTAAAATCTGCGCCTATGCGCAAGGTTTCGCGGTAATGGAATCTGCATCCCAAGAATTCAAGTGGAACCTGCCGATGGCAACAATCGCCAAAATCTGGCGTGCGGGGTGCATCATCCGCTCGCAGTTTTTGGATACAATTGCCTCGTCATTCCGCAAGAAGGAAAAACCGGTGAATTTGCTGGTTGCGCCAAGCTTTATCAAATCCATGAAACAGGCTCACGGCCCGTTGCGCAAGACTGTCGCCATGGCGGCGGAAGCGGGCATTCCGGTTCCGGCGCTGGCGTCCGCGCTCGGCTATTTCGATGGCTACCGCCAAGGTCGCGGCATCGCCAACCTCATTCAAGCCCAGCGAGATTTCTTCGGAGCGCATGGTTTTGAGCGGACGGATGGTGGCGGTGATGGCCATCATGGGCCATGGGGATCAGGGGCAAAATAAAGCAATCACTTCTGCGGCTCCAACGGCTAAGATTTTATTGGTTAAAGCAGTGGGTTGGAAAAATCTCGTTCCAACCCGGCTTTTTAGAGCACCGGTCGCCTATATAGGATCGGCCCATTGCTCTAAGTCCTTGTTTTGTCGCATCGTTTTAGCGCAAAACCGCACACACTTTTGCGAAATATGCTGTAGGATCCAGACCCTAGTGGATTGATTCCAACATTTGGAACCCCCGATTTCTGGCAGCGATGATTTCGTCTGGGTTTGCGCGCCATGTGAAGGGTTTGGCTTCG
>JAYVRA010000078.1:0-20918 GCA_043776635.1 Phyllobacteriaceae bacterium | reverse complement strand
TGGTAGCGGCAAGTATGAATATGTAGCCGAATTGGGAATCAAATAGGCCGGAAATGCGCTAAAGTGTGCTTGACACCCAATGGTGAACCCCCTAAACGATCGTTTATGCCAGTCAGCTTGCTGTATGGTTACGGAAGTGTGCGAGTGTAGCTCAGTTGGTTAGAGCGCCCGCCTGTCACGCTGGAGGTCGCGGGTTCGAGTCCCGTCACTCGCGCCATTTCCTTTGTTTCTCAAATCTTTACCTGACTTTATTAATCCAGCTTGTTGTGGCAGGCGCGGACAGTTTGCCGCGCATATTTTTGCCGTATTTTGATCCGCCAAACCCGATGCCGCACTTGCTTCATAACCCGTAAGGCGCTAATTCAGTTATACGTTGCCGCATGGTCCTTGACCTGATGTGCAACTGCTTGTACCGCCTGATTATGGTCCTGATATTGTTCAGGAAGCGCATACATGGCGAATTATGCTTGGCGGGTATAGTATGAATCAACTGTTGATATCTTATTTGCCGATTGTCATATTCATTGGCGTCGCGCTCATAATTGGCTTGGCCTTGATGGTGGCGCCGTTTCTGGTCGCCTACCGTGCCCCGGACCCGGAAAAGCTTTCCGCATATGAATGCGGATTCAATGCTTTTGATGATGCCCGCATGAAATTTGATATTCGTTTCTATTTAGTGTCGATTTTATTCATTATTTTTGATCTTGAGGTGGCGTTTCTGTTCCCGTGGGCAGTTTCGTTCAGCAAAATCGGCATGTTTGGTTTCTGGTCAATGATGGTATTCTTGTGTGTTTTGACAATTGGTTTTATTTATGAGTGGAAGAAGGGAGCTCTCGAATGGGATTGATCGACAATTCTTCGACACTCGTTGCACCGCAGCCTAGAGGGATTATTGATCCCAATACAGGCAAATTAATCGGTCAAGATGATGTATTTTACGGCGAACTTAACGATGAGCTCGCCGATAAGGGCTTCTTGATTACTTCGGTTGATTCGCTGGTAACATGGGCGCGAACCGGTTCGCTGATGTGGATGACCTTTGGTTTAGCCTGCTGTGCTGTCGAGATGATGCACATGTCCATGCCGCGCTACGATGCCGAGCGTTTCGGCATTGCGCCCCGCGCCAGCCCGCGCCAATCCGATGTGATGATCGTTGCCGGCACGCTGACTAACAAAATGGCGCCCGCCCTGCGCAAGGTTTACGACCAAATGCCGGAGCCGCGCTATGTGATCTCCATGGGATCTTGTGCAAACGGGGGTGGCTATTACCACTATTCTTATTCTGTAGTTCGTGGGTGCGACCGTGTTGTTCCTGTGGATATTTACATCCCTGGCTGCCCGCCAACAGCTGAAGCGTTGCTCTACGGCATTCTACTTTTACAGAAGAAAATCCGCCGCACCGGCACAATTGAACGGTAAGGGCAGGGCAAAATCATGAGTGCTGATCTTACCAAATTATCTGAGTACATTACGAAAGAACTGGGCGCGAAGATGTCCGGTTCCAGTGTAACTTTGGGAGAGCTGGCTTTGTTGACATCTGTCAACTCCATTGTTGACGTGCTGACTTTCCTGCGCGATGACGAAAAGTGCGCTTTTTTTTCGTTCATTGATATTGCCGGTGCAGACTATCCGTCTCGCGCCAATCGTTTCGAAGTTATCTACCATTTGATGTCGCCGACGCACAACACGCGCATACGCGTGAAGCTGGCGACTGACGAAGATTCGACTGTTCCATCAGTCACGGGCGTGTTTGCCGGTGCAGATTGGTTTGAACGCGAAGCCTATGACATGTACGGGATCCTGTTTACCGGCCATCCGGATCTGCGCCGTTTGTTGACTGACTACGGCTTTGAGGGCCATCCTCTGCGCAAGGACTTCCCGACCACTGGCTTCGTTGAAGTGCGTTATGATGATGAAGTAAAGCGCGTGGTTTATGAGCCCGTGGAACTGCGTCAGGAATTCCGCCAGTTTGATTTCTTAAGCCCTTGGGAAGGCACAGACTATGTGCTTCCCGGCGATGAAAAGGCGAAGCAATAATGGCTGAAACTTCCGTTCGTAATTTCAACATCAACTTCGGGCCCCAGCATCCGGCGGCGCACGGCGTGTTACGCCTCGTGCTTGAGTTGGACGGCGAAGTGGTCGACCGTGTTGACCCGCATATCGGCTTGCTTCATCGCGGCACTGAAAAGCTGATTGAAACAAAAACCTACCTCCAAGCTGTACCCTATTTCGACCGCTTGGATTACGTCGCGCCGATGAACCAGGAGCATGCCTTCGCGCTGGCTGTTGAAAAGTTGATGGGCATCACCGTTCCCAAGCGCGGCCAGCTTATCCGTGTGCTGTTCTCAGAAATAGGCCGTATTCTCTCGCATCTTTTGAACGTGACGACACAAGCCATGGACGTTGGCGCTTTGACGCCGCCGCTTTGGGGCTTTGAAGAGCGCGAAAAGCTGATGGTGTTTTACGAGCGCGCCTGTGGCGCACGTATGCACGCCGCCTATTTCCGACCGGGTGGCGTTCACCAGGATTTGCCGGAACAGCTGATTGAAGACATCGGAAAATGGGTGGACCAGTTCCACATCACCGTTGATAATCTCGATAGCCTTTTGACCGGCAACCGTATTTTCAAGCAGCGTAACGTTGATATTGGCGTGGTCGATATCAAAGACGCTTGGGCTTGGGGCTTCTCGGGCGTCATGGTCCGTGGTTCCGGCGCGGCATGGGATCTGCGTAAGAGCCAGCCTTACGAGTGTTATTCTGAAATGGAATTTGACATTCCTATCGGCAAGAACGGCGATTGCTATGACCGTTATTTGATTCGCATGGAAGAAATGCGCCAATCCGCCAGCATCATGCGCCAGTGCGTCAATGCGCTACTTGGCAAGGAAAAAACCGGCCCTGTGTCGTCAATGGACGGTAAGATTGTGCCGCCCTCGCGCAGCGAAATGAAGCGCTCGATGGAAGCGCTGATCCACCATTTCAAACTATACACAGAAGGCTACAAAGTGCCTGAAGGCGAAGTTTATGCCGCCGTGGAAGCGCCAAAGGGTGAGTTTGGCGTCTATTTAGTGTCTGATGGCTCTAACAAGCCTTATCGCTGCAAGCTGCGTGCGCCAGGCTTTGCCCATTTGCAGGCAATGGATTTCTTGTGCCGTGGTCACATGCTTGCGGATGTTTCCGCTATTCTTGGTTCTCTTGATATCGTCTTTGGTGAGGTTGACCGTTAATGTCCGTTCGTCGTCTTGCAGAAGATAAAGTTCAGCCGAAGAGCTTCGCGTTCAACCGTGCGCTTGGCGCCCAGGCTAAGGTTTGGATTAAAAAATACCCGAAGGGCCGCGAGCAGTCCGCCGTTATCCCGTTGCTCATGCTCGCGCAGGAGCAAGAGGGCTGGGTCACCAAGCCGTCGATTGAGCATATCGGTCAGATGCTGGATATGCCCTATATCCGCGTTCTTGAAGTGGCAACATTTTACACCCAGTTCCAGCTCGGCCCTGTTGGCATGCGCGCACATGTTCAAGTTTGCGGCACGACTCCATGCATGTTACGCGGATCGGAAGCGTTGATGGATGTCTGCAAATCCAAAATCCACCATGACCAGTTCCATTTGAATGCGTCTGGCACCCTCTCTTGGGAAGAGGTGGAATGCCTTGGCGTTTGTGTCAACGCGCCGATGGTTATGGTTTTCAAAGATACTTACGAAGATTTGACGCCGCAACGCCTCGAGGAAATAATTGATTTGTTCGAGCAGGGCAAGGGCGCTTCCGTGCCGACCGGACCGCAAATCAAGCGCGTTTTCGCCGCTCCCTCATCCGGCTACACGACGTTGCAAGACAAAAAAGCCATCTCAAAGGCGGAGCGCCAGCGCCTCGCAAAGGAATTTGCCAAGGAAGAGGCTGCAAAGGCCGCTCTCGCTGCTGCCACAGCAGCTGCCGCGCCTGCAACGCCAGCTGCCGAAACACCTGCGCCTGTCGCCTCTGCGCCCGCTGCACCGTCGGCGCTCTTGACGGCTACAAAGCCTGCAAAGGCCAAAGCACCTGCGGCAAAAGCTGATGCTGCAAAACCTGCGGCTAAATTTTCAGCGAAAAAAGTGCCTGTTGAACAAGAGCCTGAGTTGCTCAAAGCGCCGCGCGGGACACCAGATGATTTGGAATTGATTTGGGGCGTAGGGCCAAAGCTCGCCAAAATGCTGAACGACATGGGTATCTGGCATTTTTCGCAAATTGCCGCATGTGGCAAAGCCGAACTCAATTGGGTTGATGATCGCCTCATAGGCTTCAAAGGCCGCGCGTCACGCGATGAATGGGTAAAACAATCCAAAAAACTGGCCAAAGGCTGGCGTCCGAGCAACTCTGTTGGCGACAAGCCGGTTTAGGGATAGATAATGCTGCATGATAGAGACCGCATCTTTACCAATATCTACGGCCAGTATGACAAGTCATTGGCCGGCGCGATGTCGCGTGGCCATTGGGATGATACCAAGGGGCTGATTGCCAAGGGCAAAGACTGGATCATCAATGAAATGAAGGCATCCGGCCTTCGCGGTCGCGGTGGCGCCGGCTTTCCGACAGGACTCAAATGGTCGTTCATGCCAAAGGTCTCGGATGGTCGCCCGCATTATTTGGTGATTAATGCTGATGAGTCTGAGCCAGGTACCTGCAAAGACCGCGAAATTATGCGCCATGACCCGCATACGCTGATAGAGGGTTGCCTGATTGCCGGTTTCGCTATGGGCGCAAACGCCTGCTACATATATGTGCGCGGCGAATACATTCGGGAGCGCGAAGCCCTGCAACGCGCAATTGACGAAGCCTATGATGCTAAATTGCTCGGCAAGAACAATATCAACGGCTGGGACTATGACATCTACGTTCACCATGGCGCTGGTGCCTATATTTGCGGCGAAGAAACCGCGCTGCTGGAAAGCCTCGAGGGCAAAAAGGGCCAGCCGCGCCTGAAACCGCCTTTCCCAGCCAACATGGGCCTCTATGGCTGCCCGACAACTGTAAACAATGTCGAATCCATCGCCGTTGCGCCGACGATTTTGCGCCGTGGCGCAGGTTGGTTCTCATCATTCGGCCGTCCTAATAATGTTGGAACAAAGCTGTTTTGCATTTCCGGCCATGTGAATAATCCGTGTACTGTGGAGGAGGCGATGAGCCTGACATTCCGCGAACTGATCGAAACTCATTGCGGTGGCATTCGCGGCGGCTGGGATAATTTGCTGGCGGTTATTCCCGGTGGCTCTTCCGTGCCGCTGGTACCAGCTGCTCAGATTATTGATACACCGATGGATTTTGACGCGCTGCGTGACCTGCGCTCCGGCCTCGGTACTGCTGCCGTCATCGTCATGGACAAGTCCACCGACATCGTCAAAGCTATCTCCCGCCTGTCTTATTTCTATAAGCACGAAAGCTGCGGCCAGTGTACGCCATGCCGCGAAGGCACAGGCTGGATGTGGCGCGTGATGGAACGTCTGGTGCGCGGTGAAGCGCAAAAGCGCGAAATTGATATGCTTTTGGATGTCACCAAGCAGGTCGAAGGCCACACTATTTGCGCCCTTGGTGATGCGGCCGCATGGCCAATCCAAGGCCTTATTCGCCATTTCCGCCCTGAAATTGAGCGACGCATCGACGAATTCTCCCGCAACGCGCATCGTGCAGCGCCAATGCTCGTAGCGGCGGAGTGAATGTTGATGGTTGCTGACAAGCCAAACAAAGACATGGCTTCCACGTTTTACGCTGAATGGATTTCAGCGGGCGTGAAGCTGTCTTTGGCTGGCTTGGAAGCGACAGTAAAATTGATGGAAGCAGCGACGCGCACCTTTATTCCGGTGCGGGACGCTGAGACGAAAGCAACATCAGCCGCAAGCCCGCCTGTAGCGCCAATATCCAGCGCGCCAGCGTTTGACGATCTAAAATTGATCTCAGGCATCGGACCAAAACTTGAAGCCCGGTTGAAGGCCTATGGCATCAGTTCTGTAATCGACGTTGCAGGTTTGAGCGCTGAAGCCGTTGTAAAAATTGACGCGGATTTGGGTCTTGATGGACGCGTCGCCCGTGACAATTGGGTGGAAATCGCCCGTCAGCTTTCGGGAGGCAACTATGCATCTCGCTGAGCTGAACATTGCCGTCCCGAAATACCCGCTCGATGATCCGCGAATTGCCGATTTCATGAACAATCTTAGTCTTATCAATGGTCTGGCGCAGTCAATGCACGGGTTTGTGTGGATGCACAAAGACGAGTCTGGCCACGCCATGAATCAGATCACGCCATGGCCAACAGCCGCCGCTAATATGAGCGTGTGGGAAAGCGCGGAGCAACTTGAACATTTTGTGTGGAACACTGTCCATAAGCGTTTTTACAATCGCAAAGCCGAGTGGTTTAACGCTATGAAATCCCATCATTTTGTGATGTGGGAAGTGGAACAAGGCTACCACCCGACCTTGTTGGAAGCCAAAGAGCGGCTTGAGCATTTAGACGCAAACGGTAATGCGGACTACGCCTTTAATTGGTCGCACCTGCCACATGTAAAATTGTGGCAAACGCAACGCTGCGGCTGAAGACGAATTGAGAAAGACGGCACATGGCAAAGATCAAAGTTGACGGTAAAGAGATCGAAGTTCCCGATCACTACACCCTGTTGCAGGCCGCTGAAACGGCCGGCGTGGAAGTGCCGCGCTTTTGTTTCCATGAGCGCTTGTCGGTTGCCGGCAATTGCCGCATGTGCCTTGTCGAAGTAAAGGGCGGTCCGCCAAAGCCGCAGGCCTCTTGCGCAATTGGTGTGCGCGATTTGCGCCCCGGTCCAAATGGCGAAGTGCCTGAAATGTTCACCAACACGCCAATGGTCAAAAAGGCCCGCGAAGGTGTGATGGAATTTTTGCTCATCAACCACCCGCTGGATTGCCCGATATGCGACCAAGGTGGCGAATGTGATTTGCAGGACCAAGCCATGGCTTTTGGCGGCGATTCCACCCGATACAAGGAAAACAAGCGCTCGGTCGAAGACAAAAACATCGGGCCGCTGGTGAAAACAGTCATGACGCGCTGCATCCATTGCACACGTTGCGTCCGTTTTTCCACCGAAGTTGCGGGCGTTACCGAGCTTGGTTTGCTTGGTCGCGGTGAGGATGCCGAGATCACAACCTATCTCGAAAAAGCCATGACTTCCGAGCTTCAGGGCAATGTTATTGACTTGTGTCCGGTCGGCGCGTTGACATCAAAACCTTACGCTTTTCAAGCCCGTCCGTGGGAATTGAATAAAACTGAGTCCATCGACGTTATGGACGCTGTGGGTTCCGCCATCCGCGTGGATACCCGTGGCCGCGAAGTCATGCGCGTTTTGCCACGAGTTAACGAGGCGGTGAACGAAGAGTGGATTTCCGACAAAACCCGCTTCATTTGGGATGGCCTGCGCACGCAGCGCTTGGACCAACCGTATGTTCGCAAGGGCAAAAATTTGGCTCCGGCCACGTGGGGTGAGGCTTTCGACGCGATTGCCAAGGCTGTTGCTAAAACTTCCGGCGATAAAATCGGCGCGATTGCCGGTGATTTGTCGGCCGTGGAAGAGCTTTACGCTTTGAAGCACTTGATGACAGCTCTCGGCTCGTCCAACATCGACTGCCGCCAGGACGGCGCAGCGCTGGACCCGTCGCTTGGCCGTGGTTCCTATATTTTCAACGCAGGTATTGAGCGCATCGAAGAGGCAGACGCCGTGCTCATCATCGGCTCTAACCCGCGCAAAGAAGCTGCAATTTTGAATGCCCGCATTCGCAAAGCGTGGCGCGTGAGCAATATGCCAATCGGCGTGATTGGCGAAGGCGGCGAGCTGCATTATGACTATGACTTGCTCGGCGCAGGCACTGAAACACTTGCAGAACTTGCCGGTGGCAAGGGCAAGTTTTTCAGCGTTTTGAAGAAAGCCAAGAAGCCTCTGATTATCATCGGGCAGGGAGCACTGGTCCGTTCTGATGGCGCAGCGGTGCTTGGTTTGGCAGCGAAATTGGCAACTGACATCAATGCCGTAAGCGCTGAGTGGAACGGTTTTGCTGTACTGCATACTGCGGCTGGCCGTGTCGGTGCACTAGATATCGGCTTTGTTCCTGCAAAAAGCGGCAAGGATGTTTCCGGCATGATGGGCGCGATGGACGTTCTCTTCCTCGCAGGTGCTGATGAGTTTGATACGGCGAAAATCGGTGATGCTTTCGTGGTCTACATCGGCACCCACGGCGACGCTGGGGCCCACCGCGCTGATGTGATTTTGCCGGGCTCGGCTTATACCGAAAAATCAGGCACTTATGTGAATACCGAAGGCCGCGTGCAAATGACCACCCGCGCTGGCTTCGCGCCGGGGCAGGCCAAAGAAGACTGGGCGATTATCCGCGCTTTGTCCGATGTTTTGGGCAAAAAACTGCCGTTCGATTCGCTGGCTCAGCTCCGTGCCGCACTGTATGCAGAATATCCGCATCTGGCACACATTGACGGCGTGAAGCCCGCTTCACCGGATGACGTCAAGAACGCTGCAAAGCTTGGCGGTCGCCTAACCAAGGCGGCTTTTAAAAGCGCTGTCGCTGATTTTTATCTGACAAACCCGATTGCACGCGCATCGGCGGTTATGGCCGAATGTTCGGCACTTGCTAAAAAGACGCTGGCTGGCGGGTTTAGGCAGGCTGCCGAATGAGCGGCTCTATGAAATTTGAGGGATGTAACTGATGGACAGCATTTTTTCGATCTATGTCCTTCCCGGCTTAATCATGCTTGGACAATCGGTGTTGCTGCTTGTTGCTTTGCTGATTTTCGTTGCCTTCATCCTGCTTGCCGACCGTAAAATTTGGGCCGCAGTGCAGCTCCGTCGTGGTCCGAATGTGGTTGGCCCTTTCGGCCTGTTGCAATCATTTGCCGATCTTTTGAAGTTTGTGTTCAAAGAACCGATCATTCCGGCTGGCGCAAACAAAGGCGTGTTCCTACTGGCGCCGCTGGTGGCAGCCGTGCTTTCGATGGCGGCCTGGGCGGTAATTCCTGTCAATCAGGGCTGGGCGATCGCCAATGTAAACGTCGGCATATTGTATGTTTTCGCCATTTCCTCGCTGGAAGTTTACGGCGTTATCATGGGCGGTTGGGCGTCCAACTCGAAATATCCGTTCCTCGGTGCGCTCCGTTCTGCCGCGCAAATGGTTTCGTATGAAGTTTCCATCGGCTTCGTGATTGTCACTGTCTTGCTCTGTGTGGGTTCACTGAATTTGACGGACATTGTGCTGGCACAAAAAGACGGAATCGGCACGCGCCTCGGCCTCGGCTCCTCGTTGCTTGATTGGCATTGGCTGTCTTTGTTTCCGATGTTTGTGATTTTCTTCATCTCAGCATTGGCCGAAACCAACCGTCCGCCATTTGATCTTGTGGAGGCGGAATCTGAGCTTGTTGCCGGACACATGATTGAATATTCGTCAACACCGTTCCTTTTGTTCTTTTTGGGCGAATATGTCGCCATCGTTTTGATGTGCGCTTTGACTACCATTTTATTCCTGGGCGGTTGGCTTCCTCCGTTTGACTGTGCACCGTTCACCTGGGTACCGGGCGTGATTTGGTTTGTGTTGAAAGTGTCGTTTGTGTTTTTCATGATCGCGATGGTTAAGGCCTTCGTGCCGCGCTACCGGTATGACCAATTGATGCGTTTAGGCTGGAAAGTGTTTCTGCCGATCTCGCTTTTCATGGTCGTTGCGACCGCAGCATTCTTAAAATTTACCGGTATGGCATAGGGAGCGAAGACTATGGGAACCTTTACGCAAGCCGCAAAGTCACTGTTGCTGACCGAATTTGTCAGCGCGTTTTTCCTCTCGATGCGCCAATTTTTTGCGCCGAAAGCCACGCTGAATTACCCCAATGAAAAGGGGCCGATTAGCCCGCGCTTTCGGGGTGAACATGCGCTGCGCCGCTACCCGAATGGCGAAGAGCGCTGCATCGCTTGCAAGCTGTGCGAAGCGATTTGCCCTGCGCAAGCCATAACAATTGAAGCCGGTCCGCGCGGCAATGACGGCACGCGCCGTACCGTACGCTACGATATCGATATGGTGAAGTGCATCTATTGCGGTTTTTGCCAGGAAGCCTGTCCGGTGGACGCGATTGTTGAAGGCCCTAACTTCGAGTTCGCTACCGAGACACGCGAAGAGCTTTACTATGACAAGAACAAGCTGCTCGCCAATGGCGACCGGTGGGAGCGCGAAATCGCACAGAACATTTCGATGGATGCGCCGTACAGGTGATGTGTTTTCATCCGGAAACGGGTGGGTCGACTAACTAAACTATGGACGGGCGGTATTGCCTGTCTTAAAGGACAGCGGCGTTCATCGGCAGAGTCGGGGAGGCGCTACAATGGCAAAGCGGGGACGCTTTTTCGCCAGGGAAGGAACTGGGGGAACCCATGTTGATAGGTTTGCAAGCGGCGTTTTTCTATCTATTCGCCTTCATTGCGATTGCGAGCGCCTTTATGGTGATCGCAGCGCGCAATCCCGTGCACTCGGTTTTGTTCCTCATTCTCACATTTTTTAATGCCGCAGCTCTCTTTCTGCTGACAGGTGCTGAATTCCTGGCCATGATATTGCTTGTCGTCTATGTCGGCGCGGTAGCGGTTCTGTTCCTCTTCGTTGTAATGATGCTCGACGTTGACTTTGCGGAATTGAAAAAAGGCGCTTTGCAATATGCACCGGTTGGCGCGCTTGTAGGTCTCATTTTGGCGGCGGAATTGATCGCGGTGCTCAGTGGGTCTATTTTCAAGCCAAGCCTTCCGGCCGTTGCCGCGCAGGCCATTCCAGACCCTGCCGTTCGTAATAACACCGCGGCGCTTGGCGATGTTCTTTACACAGATTACGCTTTCTATTTCCAAATCGCAGGCCTCGTTTTGCTGGTGGCAATGATTGGCGCGATCGTGCTGACGCTTCGCCACAAGGAAGGAGTGAAGCGCCAAAATATCGCCACACAGGTTGCCCGCAATCCGGGAACAGCAATTGAAATTAAGCAAGTTGAGTCAGGCAAGGGGCTTTAGTATGTTTACCATCGGCATCGCACATTACCTCGCTGTCTCAGCAATCCTGTTTACAATCGGCGTGTTCGGCGTGTTCTTAAACCGCAAGAATGTCATCGTTATTTTGATGTCGGTTGAGCTTATTTTGCTCGCCGTAAACCTCAATTTCGTGGCGTTCTCCGCCGCGCTCAATGATCTCACAGGGCAAATTTTTGCACTGTTCGTTTTGACTGTTGCTGCTGCGGAAGCGGCGATTGGTCTTGCCATTCTCGTCGTCTTCTTCCGCAACCGTGGTTCCATCGCGGTCGATGACGTAAACATGATGAAGGGCTAAGCGGTCCCATGATAAACGCCATCGTCTTTTTGCCGCTGCTCGGCTTTTTGATTGCAGGACTTTTTGGCAATGCAATCGGTGCCAAAGCATCTGAATATGTCACGTGCGGCTTTATGCTCATCGCCGCTGCGCTGTCATGGGTTTTGTTCTCGTCCTATGCCTGGGGCGACCATGAGGCCACGGTCACGCCGGTGTTGAAGTTTATTGAATCCGGCGCGTTGTCGGTCGATTGGGCACTGCGTGTCGATGCGCTCACCGCCGTCATGCTGGTCGTGGTCAATACCGTTTCATGTCTCGTGCACATCTATTCCATTGGCTACATGCATCATGACCCGAGCCGGCCGCGCTTCTTCGCCTACCTTTCGCTCTTTACATTTGCGATGTTGATGTTGGTAACGTCTGATAATCTGGTGCAGATGTTCTTCGGCTGGGAAGGCGTAGGCCTTGCGTCATATTTGTTGATCGGTTTCTGGTTCAAAAAGCCATCAGCCAATGCCGCTGCCATGAAAGCATTCGTCGTAAATCGTGTGGGTGACTTTGGTTATGCACTCGGTATTTTCGGTGTGTTCGTACTGTTCGGCTCGGTGGGCTTTGAAACGATTTTTGCCAACGCCGCCACCTTTTTGCCTGCTGAAGGCGCACCGGGCACTGATGTTGTGTTGAATTTCCTCGGCTATGCGCTGGATAAGCAATCAGCTGTGACAATCGTTGCGTTGCTTTTGTTCATGGGCGCGATGGGTAAATCCGCGCAATTCATGCTGCACACATGGTTGCCCGATGCGATGGAAGGTCCCACACCAGTGTCCGCGCTCATCCATGCCGCCACGATGGTGACGGCTGGTGTGTTCATGGTCGCTCGTCTTTCTCCAATATTTGAATTGTCGCAAACTGCACTGACTTTCATCACCATCATTGGCGCGACTACAGCCTTTTTCGCCGCCACAGTTGGCCTCGTGCAAAACGACATCAAGCGCGTGATTGCTTACTCCACCTGTTCGCAGCTCGGATACATGTTCGTGGCGCTCGGCGTTGGCGCTTATGGCGCAGGCATTTTCCACTTGTTCACCCATGCCTTCTTCAAAGCGCTTCTGTTCCTTGGTGCAGGCTCGGTCATTCATGCCGTGTCGAACGAGCAGGACATGCGTAATATGGGTGGTCTTAAAAAATATATCCCGACCACTTATTGGATGATGGTTATTGGCACAGTGGCACTTACCGGTCTCGGCATTCCAGGCACCATGATCGGTACGGCCGGATTTTTCTCCAAGGACATTATCATCGAGAGTGCCTATGCCAGTCACAATTCGGCGCATGGGTATGCGTTTGTACTGCTGGCCATCGCAGCTTTCTTCACATCGTTCTACTCATGGCGTCTGATTTTCATGACATTTCACGGCAAGGAACGTGCCAGCCATGATGTGATGCACCATGTGCATGAATCGCCTTTAGTGATGCTGGTTCCCTTGATCGTTCTCGGGGCAGGGGCACTGTTTGCAGGCGTTGTTTTTGAAGGTCATTTCTTCGGCCCTGAATATGCTGGGTTCTGGAAGGGTTCGCTGTTCACTGGCAAGGAAAATGAAATCCTGCACCAGTTCCACGACGTGCCAATACTGGTTTCATGGACACCATTCATTGCCATGGCTTCCGGCTTCCTGTTGTCCTATCAGTTTTACATCCGCTCTCCGCAAACGCCAAAAAATTTGGCTGCGCAGCATCGTGGCCTGTACCAGTTTCTCTTGAACAAGTGGTACTTTGATGAACTTTATGACTTCCTTTTCGTCCGTCCGGCGATGCGCTTCGGCACATTCCTGTGGAAAAAGGGCGACGGCATGGTCATCGATGGCTTCGGTCCGGATGGAATTTCTTCGCGCGTTGTCGATGTGACCAACCGCGTCACCAAACTGCAAACAGGCTATTTATATCACTATGCCTTTGCCATGTTGATCGGCGTTGCAGCGCTTGTAACGTGGATGATGATCGGGAGCTCTGTTTAAAAAAATGTCCGACTGGCCCCTCATTTCCACCATCACATTTTTGCCTCTTGTCGGCATACTTCTGATCGCTTTCATTGGCGGTGAGAGCGCCGCCGCAAACCGCAACATTAAGATGATTGCGCTCATCACCACCATTGTGACCTTCATCGTTTCAATTCCATTGTGGACGCATTTTGATAGCGCCTCTGCCGCTTTTCAGTTTGAAGAAAAGCATAACTGGCTGCCAAGCGGCATTTCCTACCATGTCGGCGTTGACGGTATTTCAATGCTGTTCGTAATTTTGACAACCTTCCTTATGCCGTTCTGTATTCTGGCTTCATGGGAGTCCGTTGAAAAGCGCATCAAGGCCTATATGATTGCGTTCTTGATTTTGGAAATGCTGATGGTCGGCGTGTTTACGGCACTCGATATCGTTGTCTTCTACCTCTACTTCGAGGCAGGTCTCATTCCGATGTTCATCATCATAGGCGTGTGGGGCGGCAAACGCCGCGTCTATGCCTCGTTCAAGTTCTTCCTCTACACGCTGCTCGGTTCGGTTCTGATGCTGCTTGCGATAATGGCAATGTATTGGCAGGCTGGAACCAGCGATATTCCTACACTGATGGCTTACAAATTCCCGGCCACAATGCAGTTCTGGCTGTGGCTGGCGTTCTTTGCGTCATTTGCGGTGAAAATGCCAATGTGGCCCGTTCACACATGGCTGCCGGATGCGCATGTTGAAGCGCCGACAGCCGGTTCGGTTATTCTGGCTGCGATCCTTTTGAAGATGGGTGGTTACGGATTTCTACGTTTCTCGCTCCCAATGTTCCCGTTAGCATCCGCCGATCTTGCACCGCTGGTGTTTGCGATGTCCTGCATCGCCATTGTTTACACCTCGCTGGTAGCCTTGATGCAGGAAGACATCAAAAAACTCATCGCTTACTCTTCGGTCGCTCACATGGGCTTTGTGACGATGGGCATCTTCGCCGCCAATACGCAGGGCGTACAGGGTGCAGTATTTCAAATGCTGTCGCATGGTCTCGTCTCCGGGGCGCTGTTCCTTTGTGTCGGCGTTGTTTACGACCGGATGCACACCCGGGAAATTGCAGCCTACGGCGGCCTTGTGAACAACATGCCAAAATATGCCGTGGTGTTCCTGGTGTTCACAATGGCCAATGTCGGTCTGCCGGGCACATCGGGTTTCGTGGGTGAATTCTTGACGTTGATGGGCGCGTTCCGTGCCAACACATGGGTTGCCTTTTTTGCAACCACCGGCGTGATTTTATCGGCCTGTTACGCACTTTATCTCTATCGCCGCGTTATATTCGGTGTGCTGGACAAAGACTCTCTCAAAGGTCTTGTTGATTTGTCGACCCGCGAAAAAACCATCCTCTACCCATTGCTTGTGCTGGTCATTTTCTTTGGCGTTTATCCGGCGCCCGTGCTGAATGTGACAGCTGCTTCCGTGGATAATCTTGTTAACAATTATACTGCCGCGCAATCTGCGCTGGCCAAGTAAGACAAAGGAAGGCACGAAATGCCAGCCGGACTGATCGCCGCACTAACCCTTGCCACGCCCGAAATTCTCGTCGGACTGGGGGCGCTTGTCCTGCTAATGCTGGGCGTTTTTGCCGGCGGTAAATCCGGGTCTCTAGTGTCTTGGCTTGCCGTCGCTTTGCTGGCCGTGGTGGCATTTCTTATCTATAATTCAACTACAGGCACAGTGTTCGGCGGCGGCTATATCAATGATCCCTTCGCCGTCTTTATGAAGCTTCTCACCGTAGGCGGCGCACTGGTAACGCTTGCAATGTCGATGGAGTTCGCCAAGCGCGAAGGCTTTGATATGTTTGAGTTCCCAGTGCTGATCTTGCTGGCAACGCTCGGCATGATGCTTATGGTTTCGTCCAATAATCTTCTTGCGTTATATATGGGCCTCGAATTGCAGTCGCTGGCACTTTACGTCATTGCCGCCATCAAGCGTGATGATGCCCGCTCATCGGAAGCCGGACTGAAATATTTCGTACTCGGAGCGCTGTCATCAGGCATGTTGCTGTATGGCATTTCGTTGGTTTATGGTTTCACGGGTCAGATTGGCTTTGCCCAAATCGCCACTGCGCTCGCCGGTTCGGAACGTCAAATCGGCCTTCTGTTCGGCTTGGTATTCATCCTCGCCGGTCTCTCATTCAAAATTTCTGCTGTGCCGTTCCACATGTGGACACCTGACGTTTACGAGGGAGCACCGACACCCGTAACCGCCTTCTTTGCCGCTGCGCCGAAAATGGCGGCAATGGCGATGCTGGTACGTGTGGTCATGTCCGGCTTCAAACCTGTAGCGGTTGATTGGCAACAAGTCATAGTATTCATATCAATTGCCTCGATGGTTCTCGGGGCGTTTGCCGCGATTGGACAAACCAATATCAAACGCCTGATGGCCTATTCATCTATCGGCCATGTCGGCTTTGCACTGGTAGGCTTGGCCGCAGGGTCTGAGGCGGGCGTGCGCGGTGTGGCGATCTATATGGCGATCTACCTTGCCATGACGCTCGGCACATTTGCTGTGATATTGGCAATGCGCACCAAAGACGCTCAGGTCGAAACTATTGCGGACCTCACAGGTATATCCAAGACTAACCCGTTCATGGCAATAGTGCTGACAATTCTGATGTTCTCGCTGGCCGGCATTCCGCCTTTGGCTGGCTTTTGGGGCAAATGGTATGTCTTCCTCGCTGCCATTCAGGGCAATTTGCTAACGCTTTCCATAATCGGCGTACTGGCATCGGTAGTTGGAGCGTTCTACTATTTGCGCATAATCAAAATCATGTGGTTCGATGAGCCGAATGAAGGTTTTGTTGCCCCGTCTGCCATTCTCACGGGCGTCATGGGCATTTCCGGTGCTTTTGTGCTGTTCTATGTTTTAGTGGCTGGTCCAGTTGAAGCGCTGGCCGCTGCTGCGGCCAAGACGTTTTTCTAAAGAAACGTGACACTGGCGGAACCACTTCATAATCCCGTTGGATGGCGGCATAGCCATGTGGACCAAACAGGTTCGACCAATAGCGACGTTCTGACTGCAGCCCGCGAGAGCGATGACGGCAAGCTCTGGATCACAGCGTCCCGCCAGCTTTCTGGTCGTGGCAGGCAGGGACGTGTCTGGGTTTCAGAACCCGGCAATCTTTACGCCTCAGCGCTGCTGATTGATCCGGCACCAATGTCGAGGCTTGGCACGCTTCCCTTCGTTGCGGCCTGCGCACTTTATGCAACACTGGCCGAATTAAAGTCTTTGAAATCGCATAACGTCCAAATCAAATGGCCAAATGATGTTTTGATAAACAATGCCAAAATCAGCGGCATTTTGCTGGAAAGCTCCGCGCTTCCCAATGGCAAAATCGCCGTAGCCTGTGGTTTCGGCATAAATGCCGCGCATCATCCGGATCCTGTGCTATATAAGGCTACGGACCTTAAAACCTTCGGATTGGATATTTCGCCGGAAGCGCTATTTGCACAACTGGCTGTAAATTTTGATGCGGTGCTTACCATCTGGAATCGCGGGCGCGGCTTTGATGCTATCCGCACAGAATGGTTGCGCCACGCCAAGGGTATTGGCGAAATGATTAGTGTGAACCTTGCCGGAACTCGTATAGACGGCATATTTGAAGACATAGACCGGGACGGCTGCCTCATTCTGGCGCTGGCAAACGGTCACAAACAATTAATTTCAGCCGGCGATGTATTCTTTCCGGCGCAGTCAGGAGCGACTTCGTGATTAAAGACAATAATGAGTTCATCTTTTTGCCACTCGGCGGGGTCGGCGAAATCGGCATGAATTTGGCGCTATATGGCTATGGCACCCCGACTAACCGTGAGTGGATCATCGTCGATTGCGGCGTGACTTTCCCGGGGCCGGACCTGCCGGGTGTCGATTTGGTGCTGCCGGATATTCGCTTCATCCTTGAAAACCGCGCCTCAATTAAAGCCATGATAATTACTCATGCCCATGAAGACCATTATGGTGCGGTGATGGATTTGTGGCCGCAGATTAAAGTGCCGCTCTATTGCACGCCGTTCACGGCCGGGCTTTTGTCGGCAAAATACAAGTCTGAAACTGAAGCCAGTAAAGTGCCGGTGACGATTTATAATGCAGGCGAAACGTTCCAAATCGGCCAGTTTAAAGTCGAAGCCATTGGCGTTACACACTCCATTCCAGAGCCGGTATCGCTCGCCATTACCACGCCGCTGGGCACGGCAATTCATACCGGCGACTGGAAGATCGATACAGCGCCAACCATTGGTGCACTAATCGACGAAGCCAAATTCCGTGCCTATGGCGATGCGGGCGTCGTGGCTCTGATGTGCGACAGCACCAATGCTTTGCGCGAGGGTGACTCACCGTCTGAGGAAGAAGTCAGTAAGAACTTGGCCAAGCTGATAGCCGAAGCGCCGGGCCGTGTTGCCATCACGTCTTTCTCGTCCAATGTTGGCCGCATCCGCTCCATCGCCATGGCGGCGCAAGAGGCGGGCCGCAGCGTGCTGGTTCTTGGCCGTTCCATGAAGCGCGTCATTGATGTGGCTTCCGAACTTGGCTATTTAGACGGCCTGCCGGAGTTTTTGGGCGAGGAGGATTTTGTCTCCATCCCGCGCAAAAATCTTGTCATTTTGCTGACGGGTTCCCAAGGCGAATCCCGCGCAGCATTGGCCAAAATCGCTAATCAGGAAATGCGCTCTATTGCTTTGACGCCGGGTGATACGGTAATTTTCTCGTCGCGCACCATTCCAGGCAATGAAAAGCCAATTCTTGAGATTAAGAACAGACTGATTGATCTTGGCATCAAGATCATCTCCGATGATCAGGCTTTGGTCCACGTTTCGGGCCACCCGCGCCGCAATGAATTGAAGAAAATGTATTCTTGGGTGCGTCCGCGCATACTGGTTCCGGTGCATGGTGAAGCCGCCCATTTGGTGGCGCAGGGCTCGCTTGGGGCGATGGAAGGCATACCGGAAATCGCGCAAGTGCGCGATGGCGATATGCTTCGCATTGCGCCCGGTAAGGCCGAGATCATCGATGAAGCACCGTTTGGCCGCGTCTACAAGGATGGCAAGCTGATCGGCACTTATGATGAAGTGGGCATAGGTGAGCGCAAGAAGCTGTCGTTTGCCGGCCATGTGTCGGTATGCATTCTGGTGGATTCCAAGTTTGAAATCACTGGCGAGCCGGAACTTGAGTCGATTGGTTTGCCGGAGTTTGATCGGGATGGTGATGAGATCGACGACCAAATGTTTGATGCAGCGCTCGCAGCAATTGACAGCATTCCCAAAGCCCGCCGCAAGGATTTAGAAGTGCTTCGCGAGGCGGTGCGCCGCGCTGTCCGCTCGTCGGCAGAGCAAATGTGGGGTAAGAAACCAGTCGTTACTGTTTTCCTGAACCAGATTTAATCTATGCTTGGCCGTCTCAACCATGTAGCGCTCGCCGTCTCCGATATGGATGCGGCAGTCACGCTGTACAGATCAAGTCTCGGCGCGAAAATCAGTGCGCCGCTGGCTTTGCCAGAGCATGGTGTGACCGTGGTTTTCATTGATGTTGGCAACACTAAGATTGAGCTGTTAGAGCCTCTAGGCGAGGGGTCGGCAATTGCAGCATTCCTCGCAAAAAATCCATCCGGCGGGATGCACCATTTATGTTATGAAGTGAACAATCTTGCTGCCGCCAGAGCCGCTCTTGAGGCGACTGGCGCACGGGTTTTGGGCAATGGCACACCAAAAATTGGTGCCCACGGTAAGCCGGTATTATTCCTTCACCCGAAGGATTTCTTCGGCACGTTGATTGAATTGGAACAGATGTAGCCATGAACCCGATTTCCGCCTTCGCTGCTTATTTTATAATTTGGTGGACCACACTTTTCGCCGTGCTGCCTTTTGGCTTGCGTACGCAGCAAGATGAGGGCGAAATCGTGCCGGGAACACACGCCAGCGCACCCGCAAAACCACGTTTTTTGCTTGTAATAGGATTAACAACGTCAATTGCATGTTTGATATTTGCCGGTTTTTACTGGTTTGCAATTGCTAAAGGCTTACAGTTTGACGATCTGGTACAATATTTCCCGAATTTCATGAAACCGCCACACGGTTAGAGTGCTTGTCTATTGGACGGATTGGAGTTCAACAGTAATCGTATTGTTTTTGGTTTGAATTCTGATTTTGTTAGAACGTAAAAAGCTCAAAATTCGGGACAGGGCAATAATTGTCATCAAGTCACGAATGGTTTTTTGCCGCCTGCCAGAGTTGCTCCATTATAGTGAGACCCGCATCCTCCAACCGGATATCCCGCGCATGCAGGCCGCGCTCGATATAAGCAAAGCGCGTACGGAACTTCACATTTGTACCGCGCAGCGCTGCATCCGGGTCAATCTCAAGCCGTCGCCCTAAGTTGGTCATGGCAAAGAGAATATCTCCATATTCATCTTTGATTTTTGCCTCATCACCGCCTTGCATTGCCATACGCAGCTCGGCAATTTCCTCCTCAATTTTATCCAATATCGGCGCGGCAGTGGCCCAATCAAACCCGACTTTTGCAGCACGATCTTGCAGTTTCACAGCCTGAATAACGGCGGGCAGGGTGCGCGGCACATCGTCAAGGAAGCTCGGCTTCGCGCCATCAGCTTGCCCCATAGCCGCGCGCTTGGCGGCGCGCCCGGCCTTCTCCTCAGCTTTAATCTTGTTCCACATACCCTTGGCCATGCCGCTGGAACGGGCTTGCTCATCACCGAACACATGCGGGTGGCGGCGGATCATCTTTTTAGTTATGGCCTCAACGACATCACCAAAAGCAAAATGCCCGGCTTCTTCAGCCATGCGCGCATGAAACACCACTTGCAGCAAAAGATCACCAAGCTCGTCCGTCAAATCCACCATATCATTGCGCTCAATAGCCTCGGCCACCTCATGCGCTTCCTCAATTGTGTAAGGCACAATACTTGCAAAGGTCTGCACTACATCCCAAGGACAGCCAGTCTGAGGGTCACGCAGCGCGGCCATTATTTCCAAAAGGCGTGAAATGTCTTGTGAGGTTTCGATTGTAGCCACTTTGAGATCAATCCGTTTATGGTTTCAGCGCATGGTATAGGCATTTACGCGACGCTGTGCCATCCTTGCACCCAAGAGAATTTGGTGGTGGAAGCTGTAATGAACCGGCAAAAACTAATAACTATATTTGAATGGATCGGCTCCGTGCTCGGTATGGTCTATGCCTTGTTGATTGCGTCGAACACCGGACACGAACTTCTCGCGTTCGCGCTTTTGTTGACATCGGCCATCCTATTTGCCGCATGGGCCATCATCGACAAGAAATGGGCATTCTTGGCCTTGCAGGTGTTTTATGCCGTTTCGGCCATAATTGGCTTCGTGCGTTGGGGTTAGGGTGTTTATTGGAACCGAAAAATCCGTGTGACATTCTAACTTTGCAGATACAGGACATTGTGAGTTCACGCTAAAGCGCGACTTTCGGCGGTCATCTTTTAGCCTGTTGCCCGCATTCTTGCCATGACCTTTTGCCGGAACACTTCGGCTGGTGTTTTGTAGCCCAGGCACTTGCGTGGCGTGGCATTCA
>JAYVRA010000077.1:0-5405 GCA_043776635.1 Phyllobacteriaceae bacterium | reverse complement strand
AAACCCTTCACATGGCGCGCAAACCCAGACGAAATCATCGCTGCCAGAAATCGGGGGTTCCAAATGTTGGAATCAATCCACTAGGTCCCTGTTCTTGGCAGTTCACTCGCGGCGATCAAGAACGGTCAACGTGTAACGTGCGTACCGTCGTTCGCCGGTTCGTGTCATTGCGCCTTTGGAAACGAGGTCAGCTAAGTCTCTGGTTGCAGTGGCGCGCGATGCCTTTGTGATGGCGATGTAATTTTCTGCACTGAGGCCCCCCTTGAACCCTTCTATACCTTCACGGAACATCCGGGCGATCGCCTTTTCCTGCCGCTCGTTGAATTGATTGCTGTAGTGTTGGTAAAATTTCGCCTTGGCGACTGAGAATTCGACACGTGACAGCGTCACGCGCTGTGCTTCAAGGATCGTTTTGGCGAAGTAGAGCAGCCAATCCGTAATTATGTTGCTCTTGTTGTTGGCTTCCAAGTTCTCGTAATAGGCTTTGCGATGCTTCTCGATTGTGTATGCAAGGGCAATGAGGGTTGGTTCGCCGAGGGTTTGCGCCAGTGCCTTTTCGCACAGCGCGCGTCCTATGCGGCCGTTGCCATCCTCGAACGGATGAATGCTCTCAAAATAAAGATGCGCAATTCCCGCTCGCGTCAATGCCGGAAGCGGTGTTTTACCAAAGGGCGAGGTCGCGTTGAACCATATGGTGAAGGCGCCCATTTCCGCTTTCACACATGCGGAAGGCGGCGCTTCGAAATGCACTTTGGGCTCATCCAGCCGATTGGAAACGATTTGCATGGCATCGGAATGTTGGCGATAGTTGCCAATCGTCTCGATACGCCGTTCGCCTGACATCACCATCTTATGCCAAGCAAATAGGGCTTTATGCGAGAGCAAATCATCAAAATGTAAGTAGACATCGGCCATCATCTCAGTGATGCCGCGCTCAGCGGGGGCAATGCGCCTGCTGTCGCCGCTCAAACCAAGTTGCTGGCGCAAGGAGGCTTGCAGGCTCGCACGATCAAGGTATTCCCCCTCAATCGCGGTGGTTTTCAGGGCCTCCTCGCTGATAAGTTCGATACGTATTTGGTCGCGGCCATTCATATCGACATGGCGAAAGACACCTAAAACCTCGCCGGATCGGAGCAAAAATTCGCGTTCCAGCGGCTCCAATGCCTTTCTGTCGTATTTAAAATGCGGCCAGTCGGCCTGTTCCCAATTCCATGCCATGAGTTATAGAACACCTTTCTATAACTCACTATTTCACGAAATATGAGTTACAGCAATCTTCATTATACCTCAAAAGAAGGACTCGACCCGGCAATGGCAAGCGCTGAATCGCGAAGTTACCCGCTACGATATTGCGCCGGTCGCACCGATCCCTCGTGACCCCGCTTCTTGAAAAGAAGCTGCTAAGCAGGATCTTAGAATCCAAATCGAGAAATGGGAAAGAAAACCCGTTTGCTCAAACCGTTCACCCAGCGCCGGTAGCCCTCAATCGCTGATCTCGCAATCTCGGCCGCAGCTTGCCGCGCAGAGCTGACGTTGTCAGCCCCGCTTGCGCGCAGGGCAGGGATGCTCGCCAGCAATTGCGCCGGATCAACGGTCTGCGCCTTTCGGGGATTGTCTTCGAGAAGAAGACGGATGCTGAAACGACGGCATCATAACCTGATGAAGGATAAAGACGATGGAATTAAAACGTGTTGACCCGCGCTCGCTGCTCGAAAGCCCTGACAAACTGCGCCGTTCAAAAAGCAATCCGCAATCAGATGCGCTGCTCTTGGCATCGATTACAGCTGTTGGCATAGTGCAGCCACCGGTGGTGTTTGAAGCTGATGACGGTGGTAAGGCTATGTCATCAACTTTGGTCACAGAAGGGTGGCGCAGGCGATTGTTGCCGGTCATGATCTGATTGATGTTATTGTTGTGACAAGGCGCGAGGCCGATCATGGCATGAGCGCGTTTGCAGAGAACATTGTTCGCGAGCCGCTCAACCCCGTGGATCAGTGGCAGGCGATTGAACGATTGGCGGCGCTTGGATGGACGGAAGAGTCGATTGCCATGGCGCTGGCAACTCACGTGCGGCAGGTAAAGAAGCTGCGGCTCCTTGCTAATGTATTGCCTGCCATGCTTGATCAAATGGCCAAGGGCGATATGCCCAATGAGACGCAGCTGCGCACAATTGCGTCGGCCTCTCACGGTGAGCAGTCAGAGGTGTGGAAGCGCTTCAAACCAAAGAAGGCATCACCGCAGGTCGCATGGCATGAGGTGGCACGGGCACTGTCCAAACAGCGGATGGAGGCCAAACACGCGCGTTTTGGCGATGATCTCGCAGCAGCTTACGGCATTGTTTGGCTGGAGGACCTGTTTGCACAAGGCGATGAGGACGGCCGTTTCACTCATGAAGTTGAAGGCTTCATTGGCGCCCAACGCGAATGGCTGGCAAATAATCTGCCAGAGCAGGGGTCTGTGATGGAGTGCGATCAGTGGGGCCAGCCTAAATTGCCGCCAAAGGCCGGGCGGGCCTATGGCAGTCCGGACACTGATCACTATACCGGTTGGTTTATCAATGAACGTACGGGAGCGATAAGTTCAGTCGCCTATCGTTTGCCGGAACCCAAGAAGGCACTGATTGCAGCCAATGGTGATGGCAATAGTGATGGTATGGCAGCACAAAGCCGCGAACGGCCCGATGTCACCCGAAAAGGTCAGGCAATTATCGGTGATTTGCGCACGAACGCACTGCATGAAGCGCTCGAACGGGCACCGATTGAAGACGATAGTTTGCTTGCCCTGACATTGATTACCTTCGCAAGTCTCAACGTGAGTGTCACAAGCGCGTCGCCTAACCATTATCACAGCCAGTCTACTATGGCGCGGTTGGTTGCGGGCCTCATCAAGGATGATGGAACGCTCACTATGGAGAGGGACACTTTACAACAGACTGCGAGGTCTGTTCTTCGTCATGTGTTGTCCTGCCAAGTCAATCGTACAAATAGCGGTGTTGCCGCGCTGATGGTTGGGCAGGTGATTGGTGCGAATAGTTTTCTGCCCAACATGGGTACGGACGAGTTTCTGTCTTGTCTGTCGCGCGCAGCACTGGAAGGCACGGCCAAGTCAGCATCTGTTCCAATATTACAGAAGGTCAAGGACACGCGCGCCTCACTTACCAAGTGCTTTGCTGACGCCGACTTTGTTCATCCATCAGCGCTGTTTGCACCAACATTTGATGAACTCACGGGTTGGATGGGCAATCGGGAGCAAGACTGGTCCGGCGCATATGAAGGCGAGCCAGATGGTAGCGAAGAAGCGAGCACTGACGGCCTAGTCGCTTCGGTTGAACCGTCAGCGGATGAGGCCAGCACAGAGGGCGGCAATGCCGACGATGAAGACGTCTATGAGCCTTATGCCATAGCCGCCGAATAGCGCCGCCCCATTACCAACAAACAATCTATCGACGCCGCCACTTCGAACAGAGTGGCGGCGGTTTTGTTTCCATTACTCACATAGGAGGACAAGATGTCCGCGCAGTACATATTCGATAACGCCACGCTTGGTTCCATGGTTCAATACGCCGACGGTACGCCAAAGCCCCCGGCACGATTCACAAAGAAACTTGACCTGTGGGCGCGCAGCAATGGCTCCGGTCGCTTGGTGCGCAAATCAGCGGGCACAGTTGTCGGTAACTATCCACTACCTTCAAGCATCACGTTGCATCAGGGTAACCTTTCCAGTGGCGGTATTGTTCTTGTCGTTATGCAGCGCAGTTTCAGCATCGATACGTGTTTGCAATTTGATGTGATCTAAACGCCGGCCTCAGGTTCCGTGCGCATCATTGCGCCCTATGGCACGGGCATGGAGCTTTTGCATCTTGCCGCAAACTATGAAGCTGCCGCCAGCTGGCTGAAACAACACCCCCATGCCAATGCGGTATTTGAGGAGGTGATGGCCGGGGAGCTGAGCCTTCAAGCGGCATGAGCGCAATTGTGATACGCCTAATAGCACTGATGGGGTCGCTGGTTCGAGTAAGCGGCCTCATCGACATTTAAGGTCTTTGTTTGCTGGCAAGGCAGGGAATGCAAGCCACCTATCGGCAGCGGACGGTTTGGCCACACGCCCGTCTTTGTGGCCCTTTGATACCGCCCACCATTGTCATCCTGTTTCATCAAATATGGTTATCTCTTCCCAGCTCATGCCGTTCTTTCCTTCGGTTTTGTTGCGGTCTGAACCGGTCGCTGCTCAATCCAAGGCCGCTTCGCGCCGCATGGCGGCCAAAACCCGTCCGTCTCGCCAAGGCGGCCGCGCGCCCTCCAAACGCCTGATAGGCCTTCGTTTTACGCACATCCACCTTGCTCTTCGCACAGTCTTTGGACCTTGGGTCTCACCGCTTGCCCGATTCTATAATCCCGCACCCGAAGGGAAGACCGGCAAGAGCCGGATCAGCTTCGGGCGTTTGATTAAACAGGATGACAATCATGACCAGAATCGAAACACCTAAGAACAACACTTCACGCGCAGCCAAAACCAACCGCAGTGCGACAATCGAAATCGTGCGACTTTGCTGCCCCGAATATCCTGTGCAGGACCGCATTAGCACTAAATTTAACGACCGGCTTGGTGCTCAACAAATGAGCGAAGCACTGCATTGATACGGGACTGATAGCCTTTTCCTTGGCGCCTGAAAAAGTCGAGGACATCGCGGTCAACGCGCATGTTGAGCACAGCTTTGGATTCGGGCAAGGCAAGGCTTGCAGTTGACCAATCAACAACAATACCAGCCTCGTCGGCATCGGTGGCGATTGCCGCCTCTATGTCCGCAGACGCCATTGCCCCAGCTCGCGACCAGTCGCTCTTGCTTAACCCACGCGCCGTCATAACGCGTATTTCTTCAGCTGTGTGTCTGACGATATGCTCTCTCTTCGACATCTCGTGGTCTCCTAAATGAAATTAACCGGCGGGCCATCGTCCGCCACGTCCAAATCACGGTATAAAACTTTGGACCAATCTGCCCAACCGTGACAAAACGGGCCTCAGTCACATTGTCCGGCGTTCCGGTGATAACCGGTCGCCCATCGAATAAAAGACCAGCATCCAAAAAATCGAGATTGTGCTTCTCAATATTGAGCCTGCGTTTTTCTTCATCCCATTCGAACATATCATTCATATATACATTTTGTATTGAAAATCAATAGTCGCGCCGCCGCGCTGCGCGTCCAGTTTCTCAGATCACGACTGCCGCCAAGCCGTGCTCTTCAAGAGGCTTTATCCCGATTAGGTCCGGACCTAATACTTGGCTCTTTCTTACATTCATCAGCGTCCTGCTAGTGGATTGATCGCAACGAAGGAGTCCAGATTTGGATTCCCTTGTTTTGCTGGATGTGCGATTCAGGGTTATGCGCACAGGAATTGAGTTCACC
>JAYVRA010000076.1:0-20987 GCA_043776635.1 Phyllobacteriaceae bacterium | reverse complement strand
TGAAGATCGCCAGAGGGGGGACTCCGTGGCGGGGTTGGGGGTGTGTGTTCTTTGAAACCGGACGATTTTGAACTAAAAAACCGCCGGATATGCATAATGGTCGCCGGGCATATACGGGTTAAAAAAAGCCCGCAGACATTGCTGCCACGGCCCCGGCATAGGGCGTGTGGTGGCAGATTTGGCGGCCGGAAACTCAACCGGATACGATCTCACAAGGTTTAGATTTTCACGCTTCAGCGATTGCAGCAAAATCAAGCCGGGGCCGGGTTTATAACTCACTCCATAAACCAGCCATGGCTGACTACCAGCGATTGCCCCGTCAGCGCATTGCTCTGGAACCCCGCAAACAGCAGAGCCACTTCGGCCACATCCTCAACTGTTGTGAACTCGCCATCAACTGTTTGGCCAAGCATGACCTTTTTGATGACTTCATCCTCAGAAATGCCGAGCGCCTTGGCCTGTTCCGGAATCTGCTTTTCAACAAGCGGCGTGCGCACGAAGCCTGGACAAATCACATTGGAGCGAACGCCGTGTTTGCCGCCTTCCTTGGAGATGACTTTCGACAACCCGATCAGCCCGTGCTTGGCAGTCACATATGCGGATTTCAGCGGGGACGCTTCCTTGGAGTGCACAGAACCCATGAAAATAATCGAGCCGGAATTTTGTCGATACATATGCGGCAGGCAGGCCTTGGAGGTCAAGAACGCGCCGTCCAGATGGATGGCCAGCATCTTCTTCCAATCGGCGAACGGATACTCTTCGAGCGGGTGCACAATTTGGATGCCGGCATTGGAAACCAGCACATCCACCCTGCCCCACTTTTTGATGACTGCGGCAACGCCGGCGTTGACTTGGTCCTCGTTCGTCACGTCCATCGCAATGCCGATTGCATGGCCTTTATGTGTAGCAGTGATTTCCTTCGCCGTCTGCTGCGCGCCCTCAAGATTGAGATCGGCGATAGCGATTTTCGCGCCTTCGGCAGCAAATTTTTCAGCAATGCCGCGACCAATACCGCTCGCTGCGCCGGTAACAATGCAAACCTTGTCTTTCATTTTCATAAATATCGTCCTTCGTATTTAGCTATTTTGGGGATCGAGATAATCATAAACCACCTCGCCAAGGCCAAGGGTCAAATCGGTGAGAATATGCGTGGCGGAAATCACTTCGCGCACCGGAAGTTCCGCCACCGGCGCCAGCGCATGGTCGAAAAGTTCCAACCCGGCGGGACCGGTCCACGCGCCTTTGACGGTGATATCCTTGAGATAGTAGCGCACCAATTCGCAAATGCGCAGGCTTCCATCAACATGCGGGATGATTTTCAGCAGAAACCCCGGCGCTTCCAGCGATGCCTTCACTGCGCCATTATCAAGCGCCCTATGCTTATAGCCCATGGTCGCATTGGCCACCCGCAGCGAACCATAATCCAACGTGCCAACCAGCGTGTCTTTTTCGACTCGCAGCGATGGCTCAGCCAATTTTTTAGGAAAGCCCCAAATCTCGCGCCCGCCAGCTATCGGTGCATCATCGTTCAAATACATCGAGTGAACATAGCCGCCGTGCTGGCCCTTAAACATAACGGGAATGACTTGGCCGGACTCAGTATAGTCACCAAATCCAGTCGAATCCGGCATACGGATAAACTCATATTTGACGATCGGGTCAGTAATTTCCAGCGGCTCCGGCACCACGGCACGCAGCGCGTCCATATCGGTGCGGTATGTGATAATCATAAATTCGCGGTTTATAAAGCGATACGGCCCGACCGGATAAGACGGGCTGGTCAGCGGCATCGCGAAAGCCTTGGATTTTACGTCACCGATATTCATGATTTTCCTGCTTGCTACTTCGTCAAATCGAACACTTGCACACCGGGAAGACTCCGATCGCGGTTCATCCAATATTTGGATTTTAAACCCTTGCGCACATTATCACGGCCGGATGCCCAATGCTCTTCAATTGACAGCTTCGAAAACTCATAATCCTTAGTGCCACTGTCAATCCCCGTATCGCGCCGTATGAGATGTGCCAAAGTTACGTTCGCTTGGCAACTCCAATCGCGCAAAAGCAGCGCATCAGGGTCATCACGCAACTCGTCCGGCAGCTTGGCTGCAAGGCGGCTGGCGGCGTTGCGCATGTCTTGCAACTGCTTCACATGATCGGAATTAAAGCGCGTTCGGCTCGAAAAGCGTATGTCTTTTTCACGCTCCGTTACCTCACCAAGTGTCTTAGGCATAGTTCCCCGTGCGCGGAAAACATCTACTTGGAAAATGCACATATCTTGACGCACACCGTCAAATTCCATCACATAATCCACCGGCGTGTTGGAAACGATGCCTCCATCCCAATAGAAATGCCCGTCGATTTCAACAGGCGCAAATGCCGGCGGCAAAGCGCCGGACGCCATAATGTGCTTAACACCAAGCGTATCCTTCGTCGTATCAAAATATTTGAAATTACCCATGACTACATCAACAGCACCGACACTAAGACGCGGCCCGTGATGCTTCAAATAGTCAAAATCCACCAGCCCTGCCAAGGTCTCAGCCAGCGGCTTGGTATCGTAAAGACTGATGGCCTCAAGCGTCCCGCCAGGCTGGAAATAGGGCGAGGGAAAGCGTGGCGAGAAGAAGCCCGGCACGCCAAATGACGCGGCAAGATTGGCGCTTGTTTCATTAAAAAATGGACGTAAAAATTCCTCAAACGCCGGAATAGTGCCCTGTAAACCAGAGGATACTTTCTCCCAAAACTGGCGCAGTTTGGCAACGCGATCTTCCGGTCTGTTACCGGCTATAATCGACCCGTTAATCGCGCCAATAGAGATGCCCGCAACCCAATCCGGCAGGAAGCCTTCTTCTGCTAGAGCCTCATAAGCACCGGCCTGATAAGCGCCAAGCGCACCACCGCCTTGCAGCACGAGCACATTCATTTCGGGCGCGGATTTGGGCATTGGCACTCTCAAATAGCGTTATTTGGCAGTCGATTGATTTCGCCTCAATTGAGGCTTTTCCATGTTGCAATGCAACATTTCAAAAGTGACGAAGTCAAACTTGCAAGGCCACATTTCTTGCGCCATTATTATTCATGGCCATTGTAACGTTCACCGGCAATCTCACCCGCCATGTTAACTGTCCCCGGTCGATGTGCAGGGTTCTACGGTGCATGAATAATTGACAAAAATATTCACCTGAAACCCACGCGTCAAATCATATGTCGCCGATAAGCAGTTCGCTTTGCGCAAACACATGGGCATCATCATTGACGGCGAAATAGTCAAAGATCGTAAAGGGTTAAGCGATCCGGTTGAATCAAATAGCGAAGTGTTTGTGCTGCAAGCCCTATCAAGCGGATAATCGGGGAATTTATCATGAACGACAAATTATTGGTTTCGACACGCAAAGGACTTTCCACTGCCTCGCGAAACAAGGCAGTTTGGGAGATTTCAGGTGTTGAGTTTCGAGGCGATAACGTAACGCCGGCGCTGTATGATCCGCGCTCGGATTATAAATACGCCGCGCTTAATCACGGCTATTTCGGCGTTAAGCTGCACCGCAACAAAGGCGATGGCTGGCACGAAATCGCCGCCCCGGCAGCTATACCGGAGCGCTATAATTCCTTATAAATCTACGGATTTAGACTTGCTGCCAGCCGTACCAATTTCAAAAACTCTCCACGATACCCGAAGGCATCCGTGCCACGCGAAGATGCAGCCAGCGCCTCTATATTCGCGTAAGGATAATTCGAAACCTGATCTTCATCGCGCAGCTTCTCACCAAAAGCTGCCACCGCAATACCAAAGCGCACATCTTCCGGAGCAACGGCCATGTCTTTCACCTCGTTTGCGCTCGTCACCGGCTGCGTCACAAGGCGGCTTGTCGCCTCAGTCGGCAGCTTGTAACGGATTTTTACAAAGGCATATTCGCCGCTGTCATTCGTTGCCCGCTTTACTGCATCCGTACTGTAGCGCAGCGGGTCATTGGTTTGACCGGGCGCACCCTTGGGCGTCATTTCATACAATGCCGTAACGGTGTGACCGGACCCAATATCGCCTGCATCCACGCGGTCATTGTTAAAATCTTCATTGTTCAAATGACGGGTTTCATAGCCAATAAGACGATATTCAGAGACGGTAGCCGGATTGAACTCGACTTGGATTTTTACATCCTTGGCAATAGTAAACAGCGAGGCGGTTGCTTCCTGAACCAGCACTTTTTCAGCTTCGCCAAGCGTATCAATATAGGCCGCAATTCCATTGCCATTCTGCGCCAAAGTCTGCATCAGATTGTCCTGATAATTACCCTCGCCAAAGCCAAGGACTGACAAAAACACACCGGACTTGCGCTTGTCTTCGACCAGTTTTTTCAGGTCCTCGTCGCTCGCAGCGCCGACATTAAAGTCGCCGTCAGTCGCCAAGATGATGCGGTTGACACCGTCTTTGACGAAGGCCCGCTCCGCTAACTTATACGCCGCATTGATGCCCGCCTCGCCAGCGGTCGAACCGCCTGGTTGCAGATTATCAATGGCATTCAATATCTTAGACTTATCGGACGCCTTGGTAGGCTCAAGCACAATGCCCGCATCGCCCGCATAGGTGACAATAGCAACCGTATCTGTCGGCTTCAATTCATTGACCAAAAGCCTGAACGAAGCCTTCAAAAGTGGCAACTTGTCCGGCTCATCCATGGAGCCGGAAACATCCAACAAGAACACAAGATTGGCCGCCTTCTGCTCAGTAACAGGCAAATCATAGCCCTTAATACCAATGTGCAACAGCTTGGTGTTCTGGTTCCAAGGCGTCGGCGTCACAGTCACATTCGCTTTGAATGCCTCTGTGGCAGTATCAGGTCCGGCATAAGCATAGGGGAAATAATTGACCATTTCCTCCAACCGCACCGCATCATGTTCGGGCAAAATGCCTTGGTTCAACATACGGCGCAACAACGAATAGCCGGACGTGTCAACGTCCACGGAGAAAGTCGATACCGGCTGGATAGCAACGGCGATAACGCTGTTGGATTTCACTTCGGTAAACTTGTCACGGCTCTCCTTTTCGAGACGCTGCATATCCGGGCTTTGAGTAATATAGCCGCTCTTCGCCGCTTCCATTGGCGCATCTGCCATTGAATCCATTGCCACCGGAGCAGGCGTAGTCACGGGAGACGCTGGCTTGGGAGAGGCAAGCACGCCGTTGGAGGAAGCAACCAAAGCGTCACTTTTTTCCATTTTGAGGTCGGCAATGGTATCAGAATTCTTGGCCTTACCGACAATTCCAATGTTGTTACGGCTTGCTTGTGGTACGGCAGGTTTGGCAGGTGCGATAATGTTCTTTGTGTCTGCCGTCACTTGGGGTCCACCTTGGGGCAAATCTTCATGCGCGGCGACCATTTGCTCTGTCGTTACCGGCGCAAAAACACCGCGTTGCTGCATCAATTGATAAGCAGTGACCCCGGCAATAGGCGCGATCAAAAGCGTGGCCAGGGCAGTTCCGGAAAGTAGTCTGGTATTCATCGTAAAGCTCCATAGTTTGGTTGCAATACGGGAAAGACGCCCGGTGAAATCAAATCCTTTGGTTGGTACAAAAAGTTTTTGTTTAGAGTTTTCAAACGCAGCCAATGCAGCACGCTTTGCAGCGGCAATTGCCACCGGGCGAGGCTCTGGAACCGGAAGTTTGGACAAATGGTCAAAATCAAATTCGGGGTCGCTCATTGCGCGTCCTCCTTCAGCATTTCTTTAAGCCGCTTGCGGGCTTCGTGAACATGAAAAGATATGGTGGCCTCTGCGCAGCTCAGTGCTTCCGCCGCCTCGCGATGAGTTGCTCCATCGCCATAAACCAGCAAAACCGCATCACGCTGCTTGTCCGGTAATCTGCGGACCGCGACCCAAAGCGCTGAATTGTGATCCTCGGATTCACAAGGCTGCATTGTAGTTGGATCAACAAAATAACTCGCCAACCCTTTCGTTTCGCGTGTCTTTTTGCGAAAATGATCCGTGACTGCATTAATCGTCAAGCGCAACAAAAACCCGCGCAGCGCCGCCGGTTCACGCAAGGATTTGATTGCAGAACCGAGCTTCACCATAACCTCTTGCACAATGTCCTCGGCGTCCGCACGGTTGCCAACACGGCGGTACGAACAACCGTGCACCAGCGCATAATGCCGCTCCACCAGCGTGCCGAAAGCTAAACCATCCCCGCTTTGGCATTTACGCACCAGCGAGGAATCATCCAGCAAAAACAGGCTGTTAACGGCATCCATCGGCAACTCGTTTCAGCTAAAACACAAGTGTTATTGACTTTAAGACGTTGCGACTATGACATTCCTTTGGTTCGGAATAAAATTTATTTTACAAACGCATTCATATGAAACTCCATCTGCTCCGGCACATATTCAAACTCCTTGCCAACGGGACAAACCCGCCGCGCGAGGCAACCTTTGGTGCGGCAGGCCAGCCCTCCGTCGCTTTTCACATGGGCACGACATGACTTAACGTCATACTCTCCATCGGAAAAAGCATCGACAGGACAAGCACTTAGACAAGGTTTTTCCGCGCAACTATCACAAGGGTGACTCAACTTTTCATCAGACTGATTTAAAACATCAGATTTCTGACTGTGCTTAAGCTGATCAAAAATTATCGCGGCGCGATAGGCGTGCCAGAGGCCATAGACGGGATGAATAAGAATCCCCAAAGGCGAAGGCTTCATACCAGTCGCTGCCATCGCCCATTGCTGAAAGGGATGGTATGGTTGGTCAGAAGGATAAATCGCCCGCCCGCCAAAAGTCTTGGCTATGTCGCCAATTACCTCTTTAGACCAACTATCAAGAGGGTCCAAAAGCTGTCGAAAGTCGCTCGAAGATGATGCTCCGTGTGCTCGAAAGTCATACAGAAGCGACGCGTAATTCGCACAAAGCCAACCTGTAAAGTGCGGCCAAATGCTCGATCCGGCATGGCCGATCAACACAAGCAACTTCGCGTGTCTGTCGATCTCAAAAATCGGTGGATCTCCAGACGCGAAGTTCAGCGACCCGTGACCAATCAGGCCATGGACAGCGAGGGTACTTCGCAGGAAAACAAAATCGGGTTCACGCCTCATTTAATCTGTCCCCACAAATCTCAACCCGCCCATGCGGCGCGGGTTTTGCCTCAAACGTGCTAATCCCGGAAAGCGCTTTTCCAGACTTCATCGTGAATAATGTTGGCCACTTTAGCCCGGCCTGTATCGGGCTCCTTTCAGGTGAAGGCGTCGGCCATAGAGTCTTTCTTGTTGCGGATGAATTCCAACAACGCTTCATCAATCACCGGATCAAGATGCGGCGCTTCGTAGGCATCGAGCAGCTTGCGCACCAACTCATTGCCGCGCTGTTCCATGCGCTTTTCGCCTTCGGCTTCCCACTGTTCGTAGGAGTTATTATCAGTAAGCGGCGAGGCATAAAAAGCGGTTTGGAAATTTTCCAGCGTGTGCGCACAGCCAAGATAATGGCTGCCCGGACCGACTTCGCGAATGGCGCTCATGGCTTGACCATTTTCGGAAAGGTCAACACCACCGGCAAACTTTTGCGTCATGCCAAGCTGGTCCACATCCATGATGAACTTTTCATAAGATGACACCAATCCGCCCTCGAGCCATCCGGCTGAGTGCAGCACAAAGTTAGTGCCTGCCAAAATGGTGGAGTTCAGCGTGTTGGCAGACTCGTACGCCGCCTGCGCATCCGGAACTTTCGAGCCACACAGCGAGCCGCCAGTACGGAACGGCAAGCCCAAACGCCGCGCCAGCTGCCCCGCACCATAAGAAACCAAAGCTGGCTCAGGCGTGCCAAATGTCGGCGCGCCGGACTGCATGGAGATGGACGCCGCAAACGTGCCCATCAGCACAGGCGCACCCTTGCGGCAAAGCTGCGTAAACGCTGCGCCTGCGAGAACTTCGGCCAGCACTTGGGTTAGCGTGCCGGCAACTGTCACCGGAGACATAGCGCCGGCCAGAATAAACGGCGTCACGATGCAAGCCTGATTGGCTCGTGCATAGGCCTTCGCCGCGCCCAGCATGGTGTCGTCGAAGACCATAGGCGAGTTGGCATTGATAAGGTTGATGACGACGGTGTTCTTCTCCACAAACTCTTTGCCAAACAGGATGCGGCACATTTCGATTGTGTCTTGCGCCCGCTCCGGCGCTGTAACCGAGCCCATAAATGGCTTATCCGAATATTTGATATGGCTGTAAATCATATCCAAATGACGCTTGTTCACCGGAACGTCGACGGGCTCACAAACCGTGCCCCCGGAATGGTGAATGCTGGGAGCCATGTAGGCCAGCTTCACAAAGTTGCGGAAATCCTCAATCGTGGCGTAGCGGCGCACACCTTCGAGATCACGCACAAAGGGAGGGCCATAAACCGGTGCAAACACAGTTGCGTTGCCACCGATTTGCACATTGCGCTCAGGGTTGCGGGCATATTGGGTAAAAACGGAAGGCGCGGTCTTCAATAGCTCACGGCACAGACCCTTCGGGAAATGCACATGCTCGCCCTTAATATCCGCGCCCGCATCCTTCCACATGGCAATGGCTTCAGGATCATCACGAAAAATAATGCCTACCTCTTCGAGCACAATATCAGCATTGTGCTCGATAATAGTGAGGCCTTCCTCATCCAGCACTTCGTAATTGGACATTTTGCGCATAATGTATGGCAGCTGCGGCCCAAGCCCGACCGCACCGCGCGTCGCCCGCCGGGACGCTGCACCGCCGGAATTCCTCGCCCCGCGCCGTCCACCGCTTGCCGCCGGAGCTTCCACGTCAATCACATCGCTCATCTCATGCACCCTTCATCCGGACACACCGGGGCATCCGCAAAATCACAGTTTTCTTTTGCCATTCTAAAGAAGGGTATGCCAGCAGCAATTCCACAAGCGGCGAGTGCTGGCGCAACAAAGATAGAGCCACTCAATTCACGACATCACCCATGTCGCCAGTTTCGCCACACTCGTCGCTTTTAAGCACTGTCTTTTCATTTATCTGTCAGATAGTTATATCAGATCAAACACCGGTGCTTCGCATGCAAGGACATAACTATGGCTGATGATGAAATTATTCTTTCTGAACTCTCAGATGATGAACTTGTGCAGCAAATGCACGATGATCTTTATGATGGCCTGAAAGAGGAAATCGAGGAAGGCACGAATATTCTGCTGGGGCGCGGCTGGATACCCTATGATGTCCTTACCAAGGCCTTGGTTGAGGGCATGCGTATCGTCGGCGAAGATTTCCGCGATGGTATTTTGTTCGTACCGGAAGTGCTTCTTTCCGCCAACGCGATGAAGGCCGGCATGTTTATCCTTCGTCCGCTTTTGGCGGCCACCGGCGCGCCAAAGCAGGGCAAAATGGTGATCGGTACGGTTAAGGGCGACATTCACGACATCGGCAAAAACCTCGTTGGCATGATGATGGAAGGCGCCGGGTTTGACGTGATCGACCTTGGCATCAATAATCCGGTCGAAAAATATCTTGCAGCGATTGAAGAGCATCAGCCGGATATTTTGGGTATGTCAGCGCTTCTCACCACCACAATGCCTTACATGAAGGTCGTTATCGACACGCTGAAGGAAAAAGGCATCCGCGATGATTATGTCATCCTCGTAGGCGGCGCGCCGCTAAACGAAGAGTTCGGCAAGGCCGTCGGCGCTGACGCTTATTGCCGCGATGCTGCGGTAGCGGTAGAAACCGCAAAAGCCTATATGGTGCGCAAGCACAACCAGCGGGCTGGACTTTAAGCCGAGAATTCAAGGGGAAACAAATGGCGTCGTGGCTACAGCGCCTGTTTCCTATTGAGGCTAAAGACGGCAACGCCATTAGACTCATTGTCAGTTTTCTGATCATGAGGCTCGTCATTTCTGCTGTATTTCCAATGGCGATTGACGAGACCTACGCTATAGTTGTTTCGCGTTTCCCTTCGCTGTCGTACTTCGATCATCCCCCGCTTGGCTTTGATTTTGCCCGCGCCGCTGCCTGGCTGGCGGGAAGCGAAGCACCACTTGTTGTGCGCCTTCCTCATGTATTATCGGGTTCGCTAACAGCTTGGTTTCTTTATAAAATTACCGAAAAACTATTTGGCGGAAAGCCTGCATTTCTGGCCGTCGCCTGGTATTCTGTCGCACCGTTCTTCTTTATTTCATCAAGCATGTTCGTTGTGCCCGATGGACCGCTGAATTTCTTCCTGGCACTCACAATGTGGCTGATCCTGCCAATTTTCACCAGTGACACGCCAATGACGATCCAACGCTGGTGCGCGCTCGGCGTTGCCATGGCACTGGCACTAATGTCAAAATATCAGGCAATACTGTTCGGTGTCTCGATTTTAATAGCGCTGCTGGTCGACGCCCGCGCACGAAAATCATTGGCTGCACCGGGACCGTGGCTTGCCTTGATAATTGCCATATTAGGCCTCGCGCCGATGTTGCTGTGGAATAGTAATCACGATTGGATTTCGTTCAAATTCCAATCAGGTCGTGCCGGTAGTGACTTGGCTTTATACCCGATAAATTTTGCGCTCATGCAAGGTGGACAACTGGCCTATCTGCTGCCGGGCACGTGGGTATTGGCGCTTTATGGCATAATGCGCGGCTTGATTTCACCCTGCGCTCAAGGCGAGCGAACGATGGCTATCATTGCCATCCTGCCCATCGCGATATTTGATTTTGTAGCGTTAACAAGTCAGTCCAGCCTGCCTCACTGGCCCATGAGCGGCTTCCTGTTTGCGTTTCCGCTCATTGGCCTTGCGACGTCAACATTCGCTGAAACATGGAACACATACTCCAAGCGGATATTTCATGGACTATGCATCGGTCTTCCAGCCTTTGCATTACTGATAGCCGCTCAAACTCACACCGCATTTCTCACGCGCTATGTCTATCAGTCCGCGCCGGGTTTCGATGCTGACTGGCAGCTGGTTTCGTGGTCGGCACTCAAAGATGAGTTCGACAAGCGCGGCATTGCGCAAAATGGTGACGCATTTATCGTTCCTGCAATTTGGACAGAGGGCGGCCGTGCGGCTTATGCGCTGGGGCGGGATATGCCCGTTGCAGTGCCTCTCACTGACCCGCGCCATTTCCAGTTTATGGGTGATCCAAGACTGGCAAACCGCCATCAAGGCTACGTAGTTTTCTACGCACCGCTGGGACTCGTTAATTCGCGTGCGCCCGAAATACGCGCCGCATTTGCATCACGATATGAGGCGACAGGCCAGATGTGGACCATTACCCAAACCAGACTGGGGTTTCCTGCGTTTGATATTGGTGTGATCCCGGTGCGAAATCGTTAGGGTCCGGGCCTGTTAATTTTGATGAAATGGCAGGCGAATGGCGAAACTATGCAAGGAAAAAAGTGCAGGGCGGGCCGGGCCCCGTTCAAACTGTTTGACGCCGTAGAGTGAAGCCAGATGGCTGTTCGTGCCAAGATCTGACGCTTACCGGCGATTGCCATGTCTTGTTGGCTTGAAGTCGAAAAGGCTTGAACTTGCAAAGGCCTGCAACTCGAAAAGGCGATAGCAATATGCCCGCATTCCCTGCGCCTTCGCTCCTGTGCATTCGCTCCTTGCACTCACCAAAAATCACCTCGACCTTTTCGCCAAAATTAACAGGGCCGGACCCTAAGCGTCGCGCCACGTAACCAACTTGGTCACTGAATAGTTGAACACCGAACTCATCAAAGCGCCCGCAAGCCCGGCTATACCCACGGATGATTTCCACTGAAATACTTGAGTCGAAATACTGATATTGGCCAATCCGCCGAGACTGCATACGGCGCAAAATGATAGTAGTCCGGTGAAAAAGCTAATGCCGCGTAGCTTCTTATGCGCATAGGTCAGATTATTATTGATAACAAAATTTGTCGTCATCGCCACGAGTGTCGCGGCGATTTGGCTGCGGGTAAAATCCCAACCGGCATAACCTGTAAGATAGTATAAAACACCCATGTGTACGGCCAAGCCACTCAAACCCACAAGTGCAAACAATAAAAACTGCACAGGAACCAGCCCGCGCGTAAGCCGCGAAACCAACAGGCCTAAAAACTGTAGTGTCACCAAAGTTCCTAATTTGCTTTCGCCAAGCTGACGCTCCTTGAACGTAAACGGCACTTCCTTAATTACTAATGATGAGCCAATCCGGCTCACCAAATCGAATAGAATTTTGAACCCTTGTGCGGATGCTTCGTTGGCCACGCGGTCCGCAACCTTGCGCGTCAACATGAAAAAACCACTCATGGGATCGGAGAGCAGATTGCCGGTAATCATGCCAGAAAGCCATGTTGCCAATTCGCTGCCCCTGGCGCGGGTGGACGAAAATCCCTGCCCCGCTGACCCGCCAGACTTATAGCGGGTTCCAACAACAAGATCAGCACCAGCATTAATTTCAGCCAGCATAATTGGCAAAATTGTCTCATCATGTTGCATGTCGGCGTCCATAACCACGATAACCGGCGCCGACGCTGCCATCATGCCTTCAATACAAGCTCCGGAAAGCCCGCGACGTCCGACACGGCGAATACAGCGCAAATATGGGTATTTAGTCGAAAGTTCGCGGGTGACGGCGGCAGTGCCGTCAGGGCTGTTATCATCAACCACGATTATTTCGTGTGACACGCCCGCAAGCACCGCCGCTATCTTATCAACAATAAGCGGAATATTCGCGGCCTCATTATAACTGGGCAAGATGATAGTGAGAGCAGGAGTTTGCATATTAATGTCATTTCCGCGTTTTGCGATGCTTTAGTGGGCGACACGGATTAACGAAACCCCACAGCAAATAATAGATCAAAAATTCAAGGGCCAAATCATCTGCAAACGAATGGCTGGACGACGATTACGAACCACTTGCAGCATCCTCAACAGCATTTGCCATATCCTTGGGGTCTGGACGTGTTAATTTTGACGAAATGGTCAGGGTGATTTTTTGTGAGTGCCAATCGCGAAGGCACAAGAGCGAAGGCACAGGAGCGAAGGCACAGGAGCGAAGGCACAGGAGCGAAGGCACAGGAAACGCGGGCATGTTGCCATCGCCTCTTCGAGGGACAAGCCTTTGCGACTTCAAGTCAATTCGACATGGCAACCGCCGGAAAGCGCCCGATCTTGGCGCGAACAGCCACTGGCTTCACTCTGCGGCGTCAAACAGTTTGAACGGGGCCCGGCCCGCCCTGCACTGTTTTCCTGACATATTTTCGCCATTCGCCTGCCATTTCATCAAAATTAACTGGTCCAAACCCTAATATCATGCGCTATGCCGCGCACAGTGTTGACGCAGGAGCTAACGAATAGGGCGCAAATGATGGCGAAAACGGCTGAAAAGCGGGTGATAGTCGTTGAATAGTTCTCCGGTAAGAATCATGTAGAGAAAACTAGCCACAGAGATTGGGCGAAAATATCGCAATGAGTGAACTAAACCTTGCACCCGAACCAATCCGAATCATCGCCTGCGGCGCAATTGCGCGTGAGGTGCTGGCAATTTGCGAAGCCAACAAGCTTGGCCACATCGACCTGATGTGCCTGCCCGCGATTTGGCACGTCTACCCGCAAAAGATCGCGCCAGGAATGCGCGACGCCATCGCCAAGGCCAAAGCTGAAGGGTTCAAGCGCATTTTCATCGGTTATGCCGAATGCGGCACGCAGGGCGAATTGGACAAAATTTGCGAGGAAGAAGGCATTGAACGCATCAGCGGACCGCATTGCTATGCCTTTTTCTCCGGCACGGAAAAGTTCCTGGCGGAAACTGAAAACGAGTTTACCGCATTCTATCTAACAGACCTTCTTGCCCGCCAATTTGAAACTTTTGTCATCGAGCCGATGAAATTTGAAGAGCACCCTGAGCTTATCAAAATGGTGTTCGGCAATTATACCAAAATCGTCTATCTCGCGCAGACCCACGATGAGGCGCTGCAATCCAAGGCCAAATGGGCGGCGGACTATCTCGGGCTGGATTATGAATACCGGTACACCGGCTACGGCGATTTGACGGTCGCACTAAAGGCAATTTGAATTTATTGCGCAACGCCGCGTCATTTAACGGTAACAAAGCCTCATAAAATTCATCTTTAAGTGACATTCATTTGACACACTGATTCTCACATAACAGCCCTACACGGAAAAGTGCTCATGACTGACAAAACGTTGTCCGGCGACAACATTCAAAAGCCCAAGCATAGACCACTTTCCCAAGTTCTTGATGAATTTGCCACGGGTGCAACGGGTAACATCAACTTTGCTGATCTGCGTGACGCACTGGGTGATCGCGCATTTGCAGCGTTGTTGGTACTATTTTCGTCGATCAACCTCATACCGATAACGCCCCCCGGCACCACGCTTATTTTTGGCATCCCGCCGTTGATAATCGCGGTGCAGATGATATTCGGCCAGAAAAAAGTGTGGCTGCCAAAATTCATTTTGGACAGGCCCATCTCTGCGGAGCGTTTCCAAGGCCTCATGAATTTCGTCACGCCCCGCTTGCAAAAAATGGAGCAGTATATCAGGCCCCGCTATTGGCCGTTTTCGACGATGATCGGAGAACGAATTGTCGGCGTTCTTTGTGCGCTTTTATCCATATTGGTAATCTTGCCGATTCCAGGTGCAAATTGGATACCCGCGTTTTCTATGGTACTCATGGGCCTGTCGCTTTCGGAGCGCGATGGCCTGCTTCTAATGGCCGGACTTGCGATTGGCGCAGGGTTTCTTGCCGTGTTCGCCACTGTTGTCGGCACTGCCACACACCATCTGAACAATATTTTTAGATAAAAATTCGTACACTATCCAAACAAAGCGACATGTCGCATACGGGCGTCGTATTTTGATTGAACAGCGTCGTGGCACAACAAGCCACGCGCCGCTATCCCCTGCACTTTCAAACCTTATTGGAGTTATCTATGGCTGATCTCATCATCGTTTTCTGGCGCGATATTCCGGCGCAAATCATCGTCAAAAAAGGCCGCACCAGCGCCAAGCGCGAGCTGTCGCTGCGCTTTACGGAAGCCATCGACATGGCCGCGATGCGCACAGGCGCTGCCGAAAGCGGCGCTTATTTGGAAGAATGGCGCAAAGGCGAACCAACGCCGGTCTCCGATGAATTGGAGGCTGAGGCTGACAAAGCAATGACCGCGATTGAGGCCGAATATACCCATGAGCGCCTTGTGGCGCTGGTGAAATCCGGGGGGAACAATGTCTGAAGTCATTTCGAGCACACCGAAACCGGCGCCAAAAAAACCTGCACCCAAGCCTGAAACAGGCCCGGTGCAATTTGCTGCCGATGGCCGCAAGCGCCGCAAGTGGACGATCAAACAGTGGTCAATCCGTCATTCCGGTGCGCTCGAAACCTTCTACAATCTCTTTGAAAAGACAATTTTGCTGGCCGCCCCTCTTGCGAAAAAAATCGGCTACGAGCGCTTGGAAAAGCCAGTCGCGGCCTTTGAACGCTCAGTCAAAGGCATGATGTTTGATTGCCGCATGTGCGGAAAATGCGCGCTATCGTCTACCGGCATGTCCTGTTCAATGAACTGTCCCAAGCAATTGCGCAACGGCCCCTGCGGCGGTGTCCGTGCCGATGGCAATTGCGAAGTGATCGCCGATATGCCCTGCGTTTGGGTCAAAGCATGGGAAGGCGCACAGGGCATGAGCGACAACACCAAAATTTTTGAAGTGCAAAAACCGGTCGATAATTCCATCAAGGAAACCTCCTCCTGGTTGCGCCTGATGCGCGAGAAAACAACGGGCAAAGCAGCATGAGCGCCGATATTCATCCACACGACCCGAGCCTGCCGCTCGACGCCCTGCCTGGACACTCCTCGCGTGGTCGCTTGGAGCGCGTGCTGCGGCGCGGCGAGTTTGCCGTAACCGCAGAGCTAAACCCGCCGGACAGCGCCAACCCCGAAGATGTCTACGAACGCGCCGGCATATTCGACGGCTGGGTCGATGGTATCAATGCGGTCGATGCATCTGGTGCAAACTGTCACATGTCGTCTGTCGGCATCTGCGCCCTGCTCACCCGCATGGGCTATGCGCCAATAATGCAGATTTCCTGCCGCGATAGAAACCGCATTGCTATCCAAGGCGATGTGCTCGGTGGCTCGGCCATGGGCGTGCAGAACATTCTGTGCCTCACGGGCGATGGTGTGCAAGCGGGCGATCAACCGGGTGCCAAACCTGTGTTTGATCTTGATTCCATGTCACTCCTGGAAACCATCCGCACAATGCGCGACGAAGGAAAATTTCTGTCCGGTCGCAAATTGACCACGCCGCCTCCGGTATTCATCGGCGCGGCGATCAATCCTTTCGTGCCACCGCAAGAGTTCCGTGCACAGCATTTTGCCAAGAAAGTCGCCGCCGGTGCGCAGTTTGTGCAAAGCCAATATTGCTATGATGTGCCGGTGTTTAAAGATTTCATGGCCCGATCGCGCGATTTGGGCCTGACGGAAAAATGCTTCGTTATGGTCGGCGTCGGCCCGCTGGCTTCGGCCAAAACTGCCCGCTGGATGCGCTCCAATGTGCCGGGCGTGCATATTCCTGATTCCATCATTGCCCGCCTTGAAGGCGCAAAGGATCAAAAAGCCGAAGGTAAGCAAATTTGCATTGATATTTTAAATGAATGCAAGGAAATCGAAGGCGTCAACGGCGCTCATGTGATGGCCTACCGGCAGGAAGAATTCGTTGCCGAAATTGTCCATGACAGTGGTATTCTGAAAGGCCGCCGCCCATGGAAGCGTGAAGCACGGCAGGATGAGCAGCAGGTCATAGACCGCCTTGATCAGCTGTTGCACCGCGATGCGATTTCGCCGCAACGCATGGCCGAAAAAGCCACGCATCTTGGCCAAAGTTAAACTATTTGCGGTTGCCTGCAATCGCATAACCATATAACAAAGTCTTTATGTCTTTCGGAGAATAGTCATGACGCGCACCATTATTGCCTCGGCCACCCGCGAAATCATTATCGGTTTCGACCAACCTTTCTGCGTTATCGGCGAGCGCATCAACCCGACTGGCCGCAAGAAGCTCGCCGCAGAAATGCAGGCTGGCAACTTCGATACTGTCATTCGCGACGCGCTGGAGCAGGTCGCCGCTGGCGCAACCATGCTGGACGTCAACGCCGGGGTTACTTCCGTAAACCCCAATGAAACCGAGCCGGGCCTGCTCGTCCAAACCATGATGATCGTGCAAGGTCTGGTCGACGTGCCGCTGTCAATCGACTCGTCAGTATCAGCCGCCATCGAAGCCGCGCTGAAAGTAGCCAAAGGCCGCCCGCTGGTCAATTCCGTTACGGGCGAGGAAGAAAAGCTCGAAGCAATTCTCCCGCTCTGTAAAAAATATGACGTGCCGGTTGTCGCGATTTCCAACGATGAAACCGGCATTTCGATGGACCCGGACGTGCGCTTCGCTGTCGCCAAAAAAATCGTCGAACGCGCTATGGATTACGGCATCAAGCCGCATGACATCATCGTAGATCCGCTTGTGATGCCGATTGGCGCGCTGGGCGATGCCGGTCGCCAAGTGTTTGCCCTGCTCTATCGCCTGCGCAACGAACTGAAAGTGAACACCACCTGCGGCCTGTCGAACATCTCGTTCGGCCTGCCGCACCGCCACGGCATCAACGCCGGATTCATACCGATGGTCATAGGCGCTGGTATGACATCTGCAATTATGAACCCTTGCCGCCCGCAAGAAATGGAAGCCGTCCGAGCCGCCAACGTATTGAACGGCACAGACCCGTCGTGCGAACAGTGGATCAAAACCTACCGCGATTACGCACCAACCGCACCGGGCGTCGCCCCTGCTCCCGCCGCCGCGCCGTCAGCCGGTGGCCGTCGCGGTGGCCGCGCTGCGCGGGTGGGATAGCCGCATGAAAAAGACCAAAGCGGAACTGGATTCCATCGGGCTCAACGCCCCCTTGGTCATTGCCCGACGTTTATCACGAATGATGCTGCCTGAATATATGAAAACCAGCGGCGACCATGCGGAAGACCGCCGCATGGTGGATGAAAAAACCAAGGCCGCAAGCGATGGCTTAATTGCCGCCAATGTTGAACTATCGCATCAAATGATAGACGCATGGGTAGGCATGGCTTTCGGCAAAATGCCGGACTTTATGAAATCCGCCGATGCTGTTACTGCGGCAGCGCTAAAGCCATCGCGCATCAAAGTGACGGCCAACGCCAAACGGCTGACAGGCAAAAAGAAGTGACCAAAAACACCGATCCCCTCGTCCTTTTCATGCCATCCGGCAAACGCGGGCGCTTCCCCGTTGGCACGACAGTGCTGGAAGCGGCGCGCCAGCTTGGAGTCTACGTCGAAAGCGTATGCGGCGGGCGGGCGACCTGCGGGCGCTGCCAAGTGGAAGTGCAGGAAGGCAATTTTGCCAAGCACAAAATCGTCTCGTCCAACGACCATATCTCGCAGCGCGGTCCCAAAGAGCTGCGCTACGCAGAAGTGCGTGAAATCGCAGCCGTGCGACGCCTGTCCTGCTCCGCGACCGTGCAGGGCGATCTCGTCATCGACGTACCACAAGATACTGTCATCAATGCGCAGGTGATCCGCAAGGCCGTCGGTGACCGGATTATCGAGCGCAATCCCGCTGTCCACCTCTGCTATGTCGAGGTCGAAGAGCCGGATATGCACAAGCCGCTTGGCGATTTGGACCGTTTGAAAGTCGCGCTGCAAAAGGAGTGGGGCTACAAAAAGCTCAACGTCGATTTCGCGCTTCTGCCACAAATCCAATCGATTTTGCGCAAAGGGAACTGGGGCGTTACCGCAGCCATCCACAATGATGAGGACGATGAGACCGCGCAGATTATCGCCGTTTGGCCGGGCCTGCACAATGAAGCATACGGCATAGCCTGCGATATTGGTTCCACAACGATTGCCATGCACCTTGTCTCGCTGCTGTCAGGCCGCGTCGCCGCTTCCGCCGGTATGCAGAACCCGCAAATTCGTTTTGGCGAAGATTTGATGAGCCGCGTTTCCTACGTGATGATGAACCCGGGTGGCTCGGAAGCCATCACCAAAGCTGTGCGCGATGCCATCAACGAATTGGTCGATCAGGTTTGCACCGAGGGCAATGTGCAGCGCACTGATATTTTGGATGCTGTGTTCGTCGGCAATCCCGTCATGCACCATTTCTTCCTCGGTATTGATCCGACAGAACTTGGCGGCGCACCGTTTGCGCTTGCCGTCTCGGGCGCGGTCAAAGGCAAAACCTCGGATATGGGCATCCCGCTCAACGATGGCGCAAGGCTCTATATCATTCCCTGCATCGCAGGCCATGTCGGCGCGGATGCCGCTGCCGCCACACTCTCCGAAGGGCCTGACCGGCAGGATAAAATGATGCTGCTGGTCGATGTTGGCACCAATGCCGAAATCGTCCTCGGCAACCGCCAGCGCACCGTCGCCTGCTCGTCCCCCACCGGACCCGCGTTTGAAGGCGCGGAAATTTCCTCCGGCCAGCGCGCAGCGCCCGGCGCAATCGAGCGCGTGCGTATTGATGCGGAAACACTGGAACCAAAGTTCAAAGTCATCGGCACAGAGCAGTGGTCTGATGAGGACGGCTTTGCGGAAAGCGCGGAAAAAACCGGCATAACCGGCATTTGCGGCTCGGCCATTATCGAAGTGGTGGCCGAAATGTTCCTCTCGGGCCTCATCTCGGAAGACGGCGTGATTGACGGCTCAATGGCCGCCCGCACGCCCAGAATATTTGAAAATGGCCGCACATTTTCCTATCTGCTGCACGACGGCGCACAGAAAATCACTGTCACGCAAAACGACATCCGCGCGATACAACTCGCCAAAGCCGCGCTCTATGCAGGCATCAAATTGTTGATGGAAAAGCTGGATGTCACCCATGTGGATGAAATCCGCTTTGCAGGTGCATTCGGCTCCTTCATTGATCCGAAATACGCCATGGTGCTCGGCCTCATACCGGATTGCGATTTGGCCAACGTCAAAGCCGTAGGCAACGCCGCCGGTACTGGCGCGCGTATGGCTCTGCTAAACCGCACCCACCGCCGCGAAATCGAGGCGACAGTGGCGAAAGTCGAGAAAATCGAAACCGCACTGGAACCCCACTTCCAGCAATTATTCGTCCACGCCATGGCCATGCCCAACAAGGTGGATGCCTTCCCCCATCTAAGCGCCGCCGTGAAATTGCCGGAGCGCAAGGTGCTGGAATTGGCAGCTGACGGATCGAGTGGGCGACGGGGTGGGAGGCGACGGTAGTCTGGCAACTCGTCGCCGGGGTCCGGCGCACTGCGAGGGACTTTCGCCAAGGTTTCCAATAGCGCACCCGGCTTTGCATTCTTGCCGCGCTCATTCAAAAACATCGCTGTGGTTTGCACCATGCCGGCTTTGTAGGACACCGTAGACGAAATCCACTGATTAAGCGAGACGCCATCTTCTTTGGCCAATCGCTGCCCTTCGCGCTTGATGGATACAGGAGGCTTGAGGGGATAAGTTCCGCTACTCATTGCATAATTCCTTTCAAAAATTTGCCGGGCCTGACAATTGCCAATCCAAACTTTTCACCAGCCTTCGCAAAGTCACGCACATTGTGCGTAATCAAGGCATCCGCGCGCCCGTTAATTGCCGCATTAAGCACCATTTCATCCTGCGGATAATCTAGGGTCTGGACCTATTAATTTTGACGAAATGGCAGGCGGATGGGTAGCCGTGCACGGCTCCGGCGGCGTCGGCCTATCTGCCATTATGATTGCGGTGGCTTGCGGCGCAAATGTCATTACTATTGATCTCAATAACGAGAAGCTGGAATTCGCCAAAACCATCGGTGCAACGTCGATCATCAATGCGCGGGGAACGCCGGACGTTGTTGCCGCCATCCGCGACATCACCTCAGGCGGCGCACATGTTTCAATGGATTCGCTAGTGGATTGATCGCAACGAAGGAGTCCAGATTTGGATTCCCTTGTTTTGCTGGATGTGCGATTCAGGGTTATGCGCACAGGAATTGAGTTCACC
>JAYVRA010000075.1:0-21501 GCA_043776635.1 Phyllobacteriaceae bacterium | reverse complement strand
ATTCCTGTGCGCATAACCCTGAATCGCACATCCAGCAAAACAAGGGAATCCAAATCTGGACTCCTTCGTTGCGATCAATCCACTAGCGCTGGCCATTTTACTATTCACTTGCAACGCGATCACCAAACAGACGGGTTGGGCAATGGCCGCCTACACACTCTGGCTATTCTTATAGTAGGCGCTTCAAATATTGGCGAAAAATACCCGCGCAACACAGCGTTTGATACTATGAAACATACCGCTTTTCTAATGACCCAGTTCAATTACCGGACAGCGGTTCATGATCACCGTAATTCCGGCGGCCTCTAGTTTTGCTGCAGCATCATCATTACGGATGCCGAGTTGCAGCCAGACCAGCTTTGGCTTCCAAGGCAGCGCTAAAATTTCGTCAGCAATAGTGGGAATGGCACCTGAAGCGCGGAAGACGTCGATCATATCGACGGGCGCAGTTATATCTGCCAACGCGGCGACAACCGTCTTGCCGAGTATTGCGCCGCCCTCTTGCCCCGGATTGACCGGTGTGATGGCATAATTGCGGTTAATCAAAAAGCGCATAACGCCATAACTCGGGCGCGCTTCATTCGGTGACGCACCAACGACGGCGATAGTTTTCACCTTGGCAAGCCAGTCTTGGGTGTAGTTTTGCGGGTAATTATCGTGGTTCATGACATCCTCATCACGCCGTTTGCGTCAAAGCGGGCGAAGGGATTATGCGCCACTTCCCACAAATGTCCCTCGGTATCTTCAAAATAACCGGAATAGCCGCCCCAGAATACTTTTTCAGCCGGTTTGATGAGCTTTGCGCCGCATGTGACGGCATGGGCAAGAGCTGCATCTACCTCTTTCTCAGACAACACATTGTGCGCCAAGGATATGCCGCTGAAACTGGGTTTGCTATCTTTCACCCCCGCGTCTTTCGCCAACTCCTCGCGCGGGAACAGGGAGAGCATGATGCCGTTTAACTCGAAAAACGCCACGCCTTCATTGGGCATTGGCAAAGGAGACCAGCCAAGATCGGTGTAGAACTTCCTGGCGCGGGAAAGGTCATGGACACCGAGTGTGACCAAAGAGAGAGTGGGTGAAAATGCCATGGCAAAATCCTATAAATCAAGTATGTTCTACTTATGTTCCCAAGCATTTTGTGTCAAGCTGCAGCATGTTGCATCAAATCCAAGGATAACGCAGGTTGGCAGCGAGAATCAAAACGAGCAGTAAAAATGGCACATAAACTAGAAACCGTCATGACTGTGAGCGAGCTGAATGAATTGCTGGCGGCTACGTTCCCACAGGCCTTTGCGCCACCCTCTCCTTTCCGCGTGACGGAGGTTTTCCCATCGGGCGCTGTGCTGAGGCTCGATCCCGATGACAGCCATTTGCGTCATGGCGGCACGGTTTCCGGCCCGACAATGTTTGCGCTGGCTGATATAGCCGGTTACGTGGCGATACTTGCCCATGTCGGCCCGGCGACTGCGACCGTGAGCACAAATGTGAACATCAACTTCCTGCGCAGACCTGAACTAAAGCCGTTGCAAGCGCGGGCGACAATCTTAAAATTAGGCCGGCAATTGGTGGTGACAGATATTTTGATTGCATGTGTAGATGATAGTGAGCTTCTGGCTCATGCGACGGCGACATACTCGATGCCACCTGGATAATAAGACTTGGCCACCTGGATAATAAAACTTGGCTACCTGAATAATCAGACTTGGCCACCTAAAAAATAAGATTTGGCCACCCGGGGAAATCTAATTGAGATATTTATATGTGGTAAAATATTACCATATTTATAACCAATTGAATTTACATCATATTTTATTACATCTTGCAAAATCACCCGTTTGACAATCCCCCACCTGATAGGCTATTGCCCCGACACGCATGACTAAATTGCCATCCGTATCCGTTGGGCTGAATAATTTCATCACAACATAAGCAACAAAAAACGCCGCATATCATTGCGGATTGAACTAATAGGAATACCCAAATGTCCACTTTTTCCCAAAAGCCGGCAGATGTCGTAAAGCAATGGATTTTGATCGATGCAACGGATCTCGTTGTTGGTCGTCTTGCGACAATCGTAGCTATGCGCCTGCGCGGTAAGCATAAGACAACCTTCACTCCGCACGTTGATGATGGCGACAATATTATCATAATCAATGCTGACAAAGTGGCCTTCACAGGCAAGAAGCGCGAAGACAAAGTTTATTACTGGCACACAGGCTGGATCGGCGGCATCAAGGAACGGACTGCTAAGCAGATTCTCGAAGGCCGCTTTCCAGAACGTGTTATTGAAAAGGCTATAGAGCGCATGGTTCCACGCGGACCGCTTGGCCGCCGCCAGATGAAGAACCTCAAGGTTTATGCAGGCGCTGCGCACCCGCACGAAGCCCAACAGCCAGTCACATTTGATGTGGCTTCCCTCAACCGTAAGAATAAGAAGGCTGCATAATGGCTGATCTCTCTTCACTCAAGGAACTCGGCACTGTTGCAACTGCAACTGAAGCTGCCCCTCCTGTTCATGTTCAAAAGCTCGACGCGCAGGGCCGCGCCTACGCAACCGGGAAGCGTAAGAACGCTATAGCCCGCGTTTGGGTAAAGCCAGGTACCGGCAAGATGACGGTAAACGGCAAGGAATATGCTGCTTACTTCGCTCGTCCGGTTTTGCAGATGCTGTTGTTGCAGCCTGTTGTTGCCACAAACCGCGTTGGCCAGTTTGACGTTGTTGCCACTGTTGTTGGCGGCGGTCTTTCAGGTCAAGCCGGTGCGGTTCGCCACGGCGTCTCCAAGGCATTGACCTACTATGAGCCGGGCCTCCGCCCCGTGCTCAAAAAAGGCGGCTTCCTGACACGCGACTCGCGTGTTGTTGAACGTAAGAAGTACGGCAAGGCGAAAGCCCGTCGCTCATTCCAGTTCTCGAAGCGTTAATCGTTTCATATCTGTTTGTGGAAAGGCCCGGCATTGTCCGGGCCTTTTTGTTGGAAATATGTGAGTTGGTTGCACCGCAGCGACAATACTTTGTGCAAATAGCGGGCTAGCCACTTGATATTCAAACTGTTTTGGTCACCAATCAGACAGTATCCACATTCACGTTGCTGACCATGACCAAGAAGCCGATCACTTCCGCCACTAAATCTAAAGCGCTTTCAATAGATAGCACAATTGCGATGTCTGCCAGTGACAAGCGCCTGTTTGATATTCGCTGGAAGCGCAGTCTTGCGGACCTTATAACGCCGTTAACTAAGATTTATGGCACGCATCCGCGTTTCGCGGCATTTGTCAGCGAACTCGAAATGATGTTGCAATCGCGCTGGGCGGAACGCTCTGCCGCACTCAAAGATTTGGACCTGCAACGCGATCTTAATCCGGATTGGTTTCAATCGGAGCAAATGGTTGGCTATGTGTTTTACGTCGACCGCTTTGCCGGAAATTTGCACGGAATATTGAACCATGTTGACTATCTTGCGAACCTTGGCGCGAACTATATCCATTTCATGCCCTGCCTCGAGCCGCGTCTGGGTGACAGCGATGGCGGTTATTCGGTCAAAAGTTATCGCAATATCGATCCAAAATTGGGAACAATGGCCGATTTTGAGGCCGTAGTAACCGCGCTGCGCGAACGCGATATGAGTGTGTGTGTGGACTTGGTTCTCAATCACACAGCCAAAGAACATGAGTGGGCGGACAAGGCGCGGGCGGGCGGGACGAGGTACCAAGATTATTATTGGATGTTTGATACGCCTGAAATGCCGGAAGAATATTCCAAAACTTTGGTGGAGGTTTTCCCTGCCAACTCACCGGGGAATTTCACTTTTTACCCTGATTTCAAGAAGTATGTTTGGACGACGTTTAATGAGCATCAATGGGATTTGAACTGGTCAAATCCAGATGTTTTCATCGAAATTGTCGATATCATGCTGAATTTGGCCAACAAAGGCGCGCAAGTGCTGCGGCTGGATGCGGTGGCATTTATGTGGAAGCGGCTGGGGACGAACTGCCAAAACCAGCCGGAAGTGCATGATTTATTGCAGGCGCTCCGCGCTTCCACGCGCATTGCGGCCCCTGCCCTTATTCACAAAGCTGAGGCGATTGTCTCGCCCCGCGATCTCGTTCCTTATCTTGGGGTTAGGAGCCATACCGGCCGTGAGGCTAATCTTGCCTATCACAATAATCTGATGGTGCAGTTTTGGTCATCGCTCGCCTGCAAAGATACACGCATGATGAGCCACGTTCTGGCCACGCATTTCCCTGAAACCATCCGCAATGCCTGTTGGGGCACCTACATTCGTTGTCATGATGATATTGGCTGGGCGATTACAGACGAAGATGCGGGCGCAATTCCGCACTTTTCCGCCCCTGGGCATCGCAATTTCCTCGCGGATTTCTACGCCGGACGGTTCACGGGCAGCTTTGCATTGGGCGGAATTTTCCAAGAAAATGAGGCCACCGGCGACCGGCGCAATAGCGGCAGTTTTGCGAGTTTAGCCGGACTTGAAGCCGCGATTTGTGCGAAATATCCGTTTGGTATTGAACTGGCAATCCAGCGTATTTTAATGGGAAATGCACTTATAGCCACGTTTGGCGGCCTTCCACTGCTGTATATGGGCGATGAAATCGGGTTAACCAACGATTATTCCTATATTGAAGAACCCGCGCATGCGCACGATAATCGGTGGATGCACAGGCCGAAAATGGACTGGGCAAAGGTAGCAAAGTTAGAAAATTCGGGGAGCCCCCAAGAGAAAATTCTCAATGGCGTGAAGCATATTATTGCCAAACGCAAGGCAACACCCGCTTTTGCCGCCACAAATCCGACACAGGTTTTGCACCTTGGCAATGACCGGATTTTCGCCTTCGCGCGGGTGGGTGATGCGCAGACTGTAGTTTGCTTGTTTAATTTTACGGATACAAATCAAACACTTAGCGACAAAGTGTTGCAAAACACAGGTATTGTGGAGTTCCGGAATTTGCTGACTGACGAGCCATTGTCTTGGGTCAATGGCGTTTTGCAGATACCGGCGTATGGCAGCCTTTGGTTGGTCTAACTCAATTTAGAAGCCAGTTTCCGAAACCATTTTTGACTGGGCTTTTCAACCAAATTATAGGTGACGGTGCTGGCAAGTATTGTCAATAAAATCATCGTGACAGCGGTTGGTATGGTGATATTTTGTGCATAGATATAGGTGGGTTCGCCGCCATTAGCTTGTAAACCTAAGAGTGAGGAACCCAAATGACCATCTAAAAAACGGGCAATATTGAACATTCTGCCTTGCACGAACAGGTGCGTCATATAGATTGAGTAGGACAGTGTGCCAAGCAGTATAAATAGCCTGGCGCGTAGTATTGTTGAAATATACCCCGCCTCGTGACTGAACACCAAAACGGCGAAGCCGAACACAAATGGCGCGAGCAGGCCCCCTGCATTGGCATGGCTGTTGGCGACGAATATGACCACGGCAAAAATGGTGGCAAACTCGGCGATAGTCCAGGCAATTTTTGTGTCACGGCCGCTACCAACATCTACATGTGTATACTTGAAATAAGCCTGTACCAATACGCCAAGCGAGAAGCCGTAGACACAGCGGATGAAGCCGAAATTATAGGTGGTGTCCATAAAGTGCGGGGATAGTTTGAGCAAGATTACGGGGGCAACTATGACGATTACACCAAATGCCATTAAAGCGGTGCGGTGCAGGCCAACCATCAATATGGCAAACAACAAATAGGCGAAGAGTTCTGTTGAAATGCTCCAGCTTGGCGCATTCCAGCTCAGGGATTTTTCAAAGCCGAGGCCATGGATCATCAAGGCATTATCCAGTAGCGTGTTCAAGGCAAAGCCGCCGGTGAAAGCTGTATCCTGCCCGCCGAGCTGCGGGACTTTGAGACGCAAGGATTCAAAAGCCACGAAGGCGATCAGCATAAACGCATGAAGCGGAAACAGACGGCCAAAGCGCGTTACCATGAACTTGGCAAAGCCCTCCCCGCGAGCCAAACGTGCACCATAGGCATGGGCAATAACGAAACCGGAGAGGACGAAGAAAAAGTCCACAAAAAGAAACGAGCCCCGGATGAATTGGTTGCCCGCAAGCGCACCCGCAACAGGCAAATGGAACACAGCAACCAATAATGCGCAAATACCGCGCCAGCTATCCAGTGTCTCAAATCGAACGGATGCGACGGCGCTCGTCTGAACTACATCTGTACATATGGTCGCTGTAACAGCCATTTCCACTCGCTTTGTATCAATTTGGCACATAAGCCGTTGATATTAATAAACATATGCGAACACTGGCAATTTGCATGCCGCTGGCCTAAAATTGATAAAAAATCAAAAGCGCGAGACAAAAAATGCCTTCAAATGCCATCGACCACGCATTTACCGCCCGCAATCGCAACGCGGCGGCAACAGATCCCTGTTATGCTGGCGCTCTGTCATTTATGCGGCGCGCCTTTACCAAAGACGTGCGCGGCGCTGATGTTGTGGTTTGGGGCATCCCGTTTGATGCGGCGGTTTCCTACCGCCCGGGTGCCCGTTTCGGCCCGCAGGCCATCCGCCGGGCTTCGGCTATTTTCGATAATGACCCGCAATATCCGTTTGACATTGATCTCTTTGAAAAGCTCACAGTGGTCGATTACGGCGATTGCCTGCTGGACTTTGGCAATCATCAAAAAACACCGGCGGCGATTGAGCACCAAGCACTTAAGATATTGAAAAGCGGCGCTTTTCTTTACTCAATGGGTGGCGATCATTTCGTTACCTGGCCATTATTGAAGGCCCACCACGACATTCATGGCCAAATGGCGCTGGTGCATTTCGATGCCCATCAAGACACATGGTTTGACGATGGCAAGCGCATTGACCACGGCTCATTCGTGGCACGGGCAGCGCGCGACAGCATCATAGACACTAACCGCTCCATCCAAATCGGCATAAGAACAAAAGCGCCGGAGGACTTTGGTATTAAAATCCTTCATGGGCATCACGTGGAGGATATGGGCGCGCAGGCAATTGCAGACGCTATCATCGCACGGGTTGGAAGCGCCAAGGTTTACCTCACATTTGACATTGATTGCCTCGATCCGGCCTTTGCACCGGGCACGGGAACGCCGGTTTCGGGCGGGCCATCAAGCGCCAAAATTTTGTCAGTTTTGCGAAAACTCGGCGGGCTCACTATTGTGGGGTCTGACATTGTGGAGGTCGCTCCCGCTTATGACCATGCCGATATTACGGCGATAGCCGGATCGACTGTGGCCATGTACGTCATGGGCCTGCTTGCAGAACGGAAAGCGCGGGGCTAAGGGCTTTGCAACAGGAATTTCCGGTCTACGGATTTAGGGTCTGGACCTGTTAATTTTGACGAAATGGTTGAGGTGATTTTTGGTGAGTGCCAGGAGCGAAGGCGCCGGAAATGCGAGCATTTTCAAGCGTTTGCGACAACGCAATCGCCGGAAAGCGCCCGATTTTGGTGCGAACAGGCAACTGACTTCACTCTGCGGCGTCAAACAGTTTAAACGGGCCTTAAGCCCGTTCTGCACTGTTTTCCTTGCATAGTTTCGCCATTCGCCTGCCATTTCATCAAAATCAACAGGCCCGGACCCTAGATCAGATAAGCAATTTAATACATTGAAATTATTATTTTTCAGGAGATGGCGATGAAGGCCAAGATATTTATTGATGGCGAACATGGCACCACGGGTTTGCAAATCCGGTCCCGTATGTCGGCACGCCACGATATTGACATACTGTCATTGCCAGAAACCGAGCGGCGCAATGTGGCAATGCGCGAGGACATGTTGAATGGCGCCGACATCGCTATTTTGTGCCTGCCGGACGATGCCGCTATTGAAGCGGTGAAAATCGTTGCGGGCAATGGCAAAACGCGGGTGATTGATACGTCCACGGCGCATCGTGTGCATCCGGATTGGGTCTATGGCTTTGCAGAAATGGATGCGGCGCAAGGAGGCAAGATTGCCTCGGCGCGGTTCGTGGCTAATCCCGGTTGCTACCCTACTGGCGCTATCGGCCTCATCCGGCCTTTGGTTGCGGCTGGTATCCTACCGGCCGACTATCCGGTGACTGTGAATGCTGTGTCCGGCTACACCGGCGGCGGAAAGCAGATGATTGCGCAGATGGAAAACCCGGGCGCACCGGACCATATTTCGAGTGCGCATTTTCTTTATGGTCTTGCGTTGCAGCACAAGCATGTTGCAGAGATGAAGCAACATGGATTATTAGAACGCCGCCCTATTTTCAGCCCTAGCGTCGGCCGTTTTGCCCAAGGCATGATTGTGCAAGTGCCGCTGTTTTTGGATGATTTGAAGGGCACGCAGACCCTTGCCACCCTGCACGAAGCGTTGTCTGAGCATTATGCGGGGCAAAGCATTGTTGAGGTGATACCGCTTGCTTATTCAAGTAAATTGCCACGCCTTGATCCGGAAGAGCTTAACAATAGTGACAAAATGAAACTTTTTGTCTTTGGAGCTGAAGGCAAGGGACAAGTTAATCTTGTGGCCTTGCTGGATAACCTTGGTAAGGGCGCCTCAGGGGCTGCCGTTCAAAACATGGATTTAATTCTAAAAAACTAGCCGTTTGTCGCCCGAAGATCAACCGGGAAACGCACGGAGACGATACGGAGATCGTACGGAACGGCAAATGGCAGGAATTAAACGTACCAGTGCACCTTCAGACGCGCGGACCGGCCTCACGCCGGCCAAAAAACCACAAAATTCCAATTGCACCAATTGTCGAGACAATCAGGTTGCCTAAAAATCCATAGTAGTGAAATCCAGCAAGGCTTGCCAATGCGCCTCCAACAAACGAGCCTGCAATGCCAACGAGCATATTCGTCAACAGCGAATGGTGGCTATTCATGACGCGCGAAGCAAAATATCCGGCAAGAAAGCCGATCAGCAACATGCCGAGAAAGCCGGTCCCCGGCATTGCCATAATTCCCATTGGTTGGTCCATATCAGTCTCCCTAAAGTGTTTTCAGTTCAACATACGGGCTATGACCACGACAATAATCGCGCCGACTGTGGACGTGACAATTTGAGAAAGCAACGGGTTGCCGCCAATGTTTATGCCGAGCGCATTAAACACGTAACCGCCGACAAACGCGCCAATCACGCCAGTGAGCAGATAGCGTACCAAGCCGCCGCCGCCGACGAAATAGCTGGCGAGGTAACCGGCAACGAGACCGATGGCTAAAAATATCAGAACGGATCTGTCCATTTTATCCTCCAAAAATAATTGTCACGATGGACATCATATCACGCATTCAACACTTTACCATAAGCATCCAGCACACTTTCTTTCATCATTTCTGACAGTGTTGGATGCGGGAAGATGGTGTGCATCAGCTCTTCTTCCGTTGTCTCCAAATTCATAGCGACGACAAAACCTTGGATAAGCTCAGTGACCTCAGCGCCCACCATATGTGCACCGATCAGCTGGCCGGTCTTCTTATCAAAGATAGTTTTCACCATACCTTGGTCTTCACCCAGCGCAATTGCTTTGCCGTTGGCGGCGAACGAGAAACGACCGACGAGAATGTCGTGGCCGGCAGCGACAGCTTTGGCTTCTGTCATGCCGACAGAGGCAACCTGCGGGTGACAATAAGTGCAGCCAGGGATGAGTGATTTATCCATCGGATGGACGTTTGGCAGGCCTGCGATTTTCTCAACGCAGATGACGCCTTCATGCTCGGCCTTGTGCGCAAGCATTGGCGGGCCGGCGACATCGCCGATGGCATAAACTCCCGGAACATTGGTACGGCCATAACCGTCGATCACCACGCAGCCGCGATCTGTTTTGATGCCAAGCGCTTCAAGGCCGAGATTTTCCACATTGCCAATGACACCGACGGCGGAAATCATACGGTCAGCCCTGATGTTTTGGGTCTTGCCGTCTTTGGTTTCGACCGTGGCGGTGACACTATCCGCACCTTTCACAACCTTTGTAACCTTGGCTTCGGTCATAATTTTCAATCCGGATTTCTCCAGCATTTTGCGGGCGAAGGCGGAGATTTCCGCGTCTTCAACAGGCATGATACTAGGCATGACTTCAACGACCGTCACATCGCAGCCCATGCCGTGATAGAATGACGCAAACTCAATGCCAATGGCACCGGAGCCCATGACGAGCAGTTTCTTCGGCAGCGTTTGCGGCACCATGGCCTCAAAATAAGTCCAAATCAGCTTGCCGTCAGGCTCGATGCCCGGCAGCGAACGGGGCCGTGCGCCGGTGGCGAGGATGATGTGTTTGGCGGTATAAGTGCCCTCGCCCACTGTGCCTTTAGGCGCTGGATGCTGCGGCAACATAGGGGCTTTGCTGGACTTGCCGACGATGATTTCATTTGGCTTGGAGAGTTTTGCCTCGCCCCAGATCACATCTACCTTGTTCTTTTTCATGAGGTACGAAATGCCGCCATTCAACCGCGCCGAAACACCGCGCGAGCGGGCGACAACGGCTGTAACATCGGGCGTAATCGTGCCGTTTAAAACGAGACCATAGTCTTTGGCATGTTCCGCAAAGTGCAAAATTTCGAACGAACGCAGCAGAGCTTTGGTCGGGATACAGCCCCAATTCAGGCAAATGCCGCCCATGTGCTCGCGCTCGACGATAGCAGTTTTGAGGCCCAACTGCGCAGCGCGGATGGCCGTGACATAGCCGCCGGGGCCGGAACCGATGATGATGACGTCATATGAAGTTGCCATTTTATTTTTCCTTTGGTTCGTTAACTCAACAATTGCCGCACGAGCGACGCGATTGCCTGACCCAGTTTTTGTGTGTTTTCCGCATCCAAATGAACGCCGTCGCGCGGGTCCGCGACCACCACTTTGGCAGCGTCGAAGAACGCGATATTAAATTCTCCGGCAAGTTCTTCATACTGCTTGCCAAAATTCTGGCTCTCTTTAATGCCATGGCTGAACATCGCGTCGAAATCTGCGTCGCCGGTATGGATGACATGCGGCGGGGCCATGATCAAAATCTTCGGATCACTCATACCAACGCCATAAGGAAAGCGTTGTGTCAGCTCAATCAGCCGCTGCATCCCGCGCCGCGCATCAGATGCACGCGACCGCCACGGGTGCTTAATATCGTTCGTGCCCAGCATGATGATGACAAGATCCAGCGGCTGGTGTGAGGACAAAAGCATCGGCAACGCCTTTGCGCCATTGCGCAACTCATCGACCAGATTGTCATCGTGCACAGTTGTGCGCCCGTTCAGCCCTTCCGCAATGATGCGGTAGCCCCCGCCCAAGCTCGCGCCAAGAGCATTCGGCCAGCGCATTTCAAACGGATGGCGCTTACAGGTTTCAGCTTCAAAACCCCAAGTGAGAGAATCGCCGAAGCAAAGGATGGTTTTCATGCTTGCGTTCCCTTTGGTATCATTTCTGGGAAAACCTTACCTAGCTCGTGGATAAGGCTTGCAATAAGCTCTAATGCTTTGAGATAGATTTCATCACCGTAAATACTATTTTTTGGGCTTGGTCCCGTGAATATCATACCGTTTCCTAGGCCGTCTGACGAGACGATGTTCCGGTGGGCGCTTTTGGGATGGGCATGAACCACCGTATTGTATTCGTCTACATCATCTAAAAACATACTTTTTAGCGATATTGCCTGATACGACGTATCGCTTGATTTTGGCAAAATTGGATCATCCATACCCTCAAGCATTTTCTTTAGTGATGGTCTTTCTTTCATTGCCCATCCATTGTTCCAGAGTGTCACAGACCCGGGTATGTTTTTCCTTAGGTATGAAATTACCGCAACACGCTCGAGCAACGACCGTAAAAGAAGTTCAGGGGAAATGGATATCCGGCGTCGAGAAGCACCTTCAAGGAGTATATAATCGTAAAAGCATTAGGAGCAACTTCTGCCACCGCAATATTAAGGATATTTGATGAACTCGAATTTAAACACCTAACAAATTCACTTTCTACGTGAATTGCTAACAGTTACATTGAGTCAAACAGTTCAACGTTTTCATTTTTTTGTCTAAAATCTATCATATTATATAAATCGCTCTAAGTGCGCTTCTTCAAAGCCTAAATCTAGCCCTCTGCAAAACTGATTAAGTTCGCACATATATATCCAACCTGCTCTCCAAGATCACACTATGGCCCGCACGGCAAGATTGCTTGCACCATGCCGTTAAAGTGCAGATCACTTTTGATTTTCTATCAATGCGGAGCACTTAATAATTGATCGACTTTTTTCTCTAGCGCTTCGATGCGTTCCTCAAAATCGCCAGTGATGAATTTTGACATCATTGTGTCGGCGGTCAGCGCATGACGATAACTCTTCATCGAGCCTTCAAAACTTGTAATTTTCGTTCCGAAGCCGTCCAAATCGGTTTTAACATCATTGCGTATATCGCGCATTTCCTGCCGAAGTTCGCGTAGCGGCAACAACATCATGTTTTCGGGTTCAGTCATTTCAACTCCCTCGCCTATTCACCGACCTATATGGGCACTATTTCAGCTATTATCAAATGTCGATTACACCAACATGCTCAGCGGGTTTTCGATATAGCGCTTGAATGCTCCCAGCAGCTCCGCGCCCAGTGCGCCATCTACGGCGCGGTGATCTGTGGAGAGTGTCACGGTCATAACATTGGCAATCACCAATGCGCCCTTTTTCACCACAACACGTTCCTCGCCTGCGCCGACGGCCAGAATGGTGGCATGGGGCGGGTTGACGACGGCGGCGAAATTTTTGACGCCCATCATGCCCATGTTGGAAATGGCCGTCGTTCCGCCCTGATATTCTTCGGGCTTCAGCTTACGGCCCTTTGCACGAGCGCCCAAATCCTTCATTTCCATTGAAATGACGGACAGGGTTTTCAGTTCCGCGCTGCGGATAATCGGCGTGATGAGGCCTCCCGGGATGGAAACAGCGACACCGACATCAGCATGTTTGTGCTTGACCATATTGGTATCAGTCCACGAAACATTGGCATTCGGCACATCGCGCAAGGACAGCGCCATGGCTTTGATGACCATATCATTAACCGAGAGCTTGAAGGCTGGAACATCGCCCTTTTCAGTCTTGGTAACGGGTGCGCCCGCGTTAAGCTGCGCGCGCAGCGCCAGCAGCGCATCGAGTTCGCAATCGACCGAGACGTAGAAATGCGGGATGGTTTGCTTGGATTCCTGCAGGCGTTTGGCAATGGTTTTGCGCATACCGTCGTGTGCGACCAGCTCATAAGAGCCTTCGGCAAAGAGTTTCAGAACCTGATCGTCCGACATACCCTTTGGCGCGGCGGCGGGAGCTGTGGATACTGCGGTTGGCGCAGCAGCGGCTGTTGCTTTGCCAGTGCCGCCGGATATAGCAGCTTCGACGTCGGCCTTTACCACGCGGCCTTTCGGGCCGGAGCCTTTGACCTTGGCAACATCAACGCCAGCGTCCTTGGCAATGCGACGGGCGAGCGGGGATGCGAAAGTGCGGTTCCCTCCGGATATTGCCGGTGCGGAGGCAACCGCCACAGGTGCAGCGGCGACAGCTACAGGTGCTGCAACAGCAGGGGTCGCCCCGGCAACAGGCGCTGGCGCGGCGGCAACAGGCGCTGGCGCGGCGGATAGTGTGCCGGAAGCGGCAGCGCCAACATCTTCGCCCTCGCCTGCCAAAATTGCGATGACGCTGTTGACCTTGACGCCTTGGCTACCAGCCGGAACGACCAGCTTGGCGACGATGCCTTCGTCAACGGCTTCGACTTCCATCGTGGCCTTGTCAGTTTCAATTTCGGCAATCACATCGCCGGATTTTACCTTATCGCCTTCTTTGACGAGCCATTTGGCAAGATTGCCCTCTTCCATTGTCGGAGAGAGCGCGGGCATGGTGATGTTAATCGGCATTGCACTTGTCCCCTTAGCGATACGTAACGGCTTTAACAGCCGCGATCACTTCACCGACATTTGGCAATGCCAGCTTTTCCAAATTGGCGGCGTATGGCATCGGCACGTCTTTGCCCGTGATGGTGATGACCGGCGCGTCGAGATAGTCAAACGCACGCTGCATGATTTGTGAAGCAATATGGTCGCCGACGGAGGACTGCGGATAGCCTTCCTCAATAGTGATGCAGCGGCCCGTTTTCATGACGGAGGCCAGCACTGTGTCGATGTCGAGCGGGCGGATGGTGCGCAGATCGATGATCTCGCACTCAATGCCCTCTTTTTCAAGCTCGGAAGCTGCTTTCACGGCATAGGTCATGCCGATGGAGAAAGACACCAGCGTGACATCTTTGCCTGTGCGATGAACGCGGGCCTTGCCGATTGGGAGCACGAAATCATCAATCTTCGGCACATCAAATGACTGTCCGTAAAGGATTTCGTTTTCCAAAAAGATTACCGGATTGGGATCGCGAATGGCAGCTTTGAGAAGACCCTTGGCGTCGGCAGCGGTATAAGGCTGAACGACTTTCAGGCCCGGAATGTGGCTGTACCATGCGGCATAATCCTGACTGTGCTGCGCGCCGACGCGGGACGCCGCGCCGTTTGGACCACGGAATACAATCGGTGCGCCCATCTGCCCGCCGGACATATAGAGCGTCTTGGCAGCAGAATTGATAATCTGATCAATGGCTTGCATGGCAAAGTTAAACGTCATGAACTCGATGACGGGCCTGAGCCCCGTCATCGCTGCGCCGACACCGATACCGGCAAAGCCATGTTCTGTAATCGGCGTATCAATAACGCGTCTGGCGCCGAATTCTTGCAACAGGCCCTGCGTAATTTTGTAAGCGCCCTGATATTCGGCCACTTCTTCGCCCATGATGAATACTTTTTCATCGCGGCGCATTTCTTCGGCCATCGCATCGCGCAGTGCTTCGCGCACCGTGGTAGAGACCATTTCAGTGCCGGCGGGAATTGACGGATCCGAAGGCGTTGGTGCAGACTTTGGTGTGGCCGCTACGGGCGCGGCAACAACAGTCGCGGTAACGGTGGCAGCAGCTTCAACCGGCTTGACGGCAAGCGCGGCGTTCACATCTTCGCCATCTTGCGCCAGAACGGCGATCACCGCGTTGACCTTGACGCTCTCTGTGCCCTCAGCGACCATAATTTTGGCCAATACGCCCTCGTCAACGCTTTCAACTTCCATCGTTGCCTTGTCGGTCTCGATTTCCGCAATCACGTCGCCGGGCCTGACTTTGTCGCCCTCTTTTTTGACCCACTTTGAAAGTTTGCCCTCCTCCATCGTTGGCGATAGGGCTGGCATCAGAATGTCGATTGGCATATTTTCCTCACCAAATTATAAGCCCAGGATTTGTTTGCCCTGAACAAAGTTCCAAATAACCCAACCCGCAAAGACGATCCAAAACAGGATCAAAATCTTTTGGGCGGCCCGATACCACCAAGGGCGCGGGCCATGCTTTGCTTCATATTCCAATTCCGCCCTCTGACGGGCGGAAGTACCGTCTATAATTTCACCTAAATTCTTTACGCTTCCGACCATGCTCACCGCAGTGTGCCAAAAAAACCAGCCAAACAGCGCGATCACGCCCAGCGCTAACAAAATGGTCTGCAGATCAATCCCGCTTGCCATTTTACGTCACCCTTAAATGAGTATATCAGTCCACAATTCCGACGCATCCGGCTCCGGATCGGCTTGTGCGAAATCAGCAGCATCAGCCACAATCTCGCGCACTCCCTTATCAATCGCCTTCAAATCATCTTCCGTTGCCCATTTATTGGCAAACAACCGGTCGCGCACTTGCTCAATCGGATCATGCTCGGAACGCATCTTTTGCAGCTCGTCCTTGGAGCGGTATTTCGCCGGATCGGACATGGAGTGGCCACGATAACGATAAGTCTTCATTTCCAAAATTATCGGCCCCTTGCCGGAGCGGCACCATTCCATGGCCAGTTCCGCAGCAGCAGCTACAGCGCGAACATCCATGCCATCGACTTGGATGCCGGGAATTTTGAACGAGATGCCACGATTAGCAAATTCGGTTTCGGCGGACGAGCGATGAACCGCTGTGCCCATGGCATATTGATTGTTTTCAATGACGTAGATGCACGGCAGCTTCCAGAGCGAGGCCATGTTGAAGCTCTCATAGACTTGGCCCTGATTGGAAGCGCCGTCGCCGAAGTAGGTCATGGAAACATTGTCATTGCCGCGATAGTGGTTGGCAAACGCCAAACCTGTACCAAGCGAGACCTGCGCTCCGACGATGCCGTGGCCACCGTAAAAATTCTTCTCTTTGGAAAACATGTGCATCGAGCCGCCCTTGCCCTTCGACAAGCCATTGCGGCGGCCGGTAAGCTCGGCCATCACGCCGCGCGCGGGAAGCCCGCAAGCCAGCATATGACCGTGGTCGCGGTAGGCGGTGATGAGTTGATCGCCTTCTTTTGCCAGCAGTTGCATCCCGACGACAACGGCCTCTTGCCCGATATACAAATGGCAGAAGCCGCCAATCACGCCCATACCGTAAAGCTGTCCGGCTTTTTCTTCAAAACGGCGGATCATGAGCATTTCGCGGTAAGTATGTAGCTCTTGTGCTTTGGTGAACTGCATCGGTGCAGGCGTTACCGGCACACCGCTGTTTGATTTTGCTGAGACAAGTTTTTTGGCCGTTGCTGCCATCTTTCGCTCCCTAAAGCGGCTTAATCGTCATTACTACCATATCACGGTAATTGCGTCACGCAAGATAGGGAGTTGCAAGTCAGCTATGCATTTAACGCACTGAATTGGCTTAATAATTTATTGATAAACTGATATTCAGTTAATCTATGAATTTTGTTAAAATGGTCGCAATATAGTCAGATCACTTGGCTTGGAAAAATTCAGTGCCCGTCGCGCCTGCTCGTCCAACATATCGCGTTCGACTGTACCATCTTCCAGCAGCGCCACCTGGCGTTCCAATGCTTCACGCTCATTAGTGCGAAGTGCTAATTGTTCGGTGAGTACTTTTTTCTGCGTTTCCAATTGCTCGCTGGAATATATACCAAAACTGCCGTGAAACGCATGAAAACCAAAATAGCTCAGGCAAACAAGCGTGAGTAATGGCAACACAAATTTACCACGGCGAGTTCTCTTTTTTTGGCGTGTCCACATGTGATTATTCCCCGCGATAGCTATGCCATTTGGCATGGTTATGCTTAACCGGCGGTTACAATTTTGCAGACATTTTAACAATAATAATCAACTTTCAGCTGGCTTCGAGAACTTTCCTATCCCAATCACGCGCTGTTTTATGATCTTTGGCCACACCGGTTCCGGCATGGAGCATTCGCGCGACACTTTTCATCCCATAGATGTCGCCCGCCTCCGCAGCTTGAAGATAGAGTGCGTATGCCGCCGCAGTATCTTTAACCACGCCGCGACCAACCTCTTTGAACCAGCCAAGATTGCCAAGCGCCGTCAAATTACCGGCATCAGCCGCCTTTTGATAATAAGTCGCCGCAAGCTTAATGTCCTTTGGCACACCGTAGCCATTCTCCAGCGCGTAGCCATAATTGTTCAATCCGTCGCCATTTCCAGCATCTGCACTTTTAAGATACCAATGTGCCGATCCGCTCAGGTCTTTTGCAACGCCACTGCCGATTGATAGCATATACCCATAATTGCTCATGCCCTGCGCATCGCCAGCTTCTGCACCTTTGAGATAATAGTCAGCGGCAGATTTGAGGTCTTTTTCAACACCCGTGCCTTTCTCGTAAAGGTAACCAAGGCTGGTGAAAGAGGCGGCATCGCCGCCATCAATGCCGTTTTGGTACCAGCTGGCTGCCAGCTCTGGATTTTTTGCCACACCAAAACCACTTTCGAGCATGCTGCCATAATCGCGCATCCCTGTCGCATCGCCAGCTTCTGCTCCGCGCTTATATAAAAGAGCGGCTTCAAGAGGGTCATGATCAATCCCCTCACCTTTTTCTAGCAAATAGCCAGCATTAGTCATTGAGGCGGCGTCGCCAGCATCGGCAGCTTTATGATACCAATCAAGCGCAGCATTAACGTCTTTTGTAACGCCATTGCCAGTTTCAAGCATGATGCCATAATTTTTCATGCCAATGGCATTTCCGGCCTCCGCACCTTTGCTATACCAATCAGCAGCAGCGGCGGCATCAGCGGTTACGCCGGCTCCGGTTTCCAGCGCATAGCCATAGTCAACCATAGATGCAGCATCGCCCGCATCACCGGCTTTTTTGTGCCATTGCGCAGCAAGTTTTGGATCTTTATCAACGCCGGTTCCAGTATCATAAAGCATAGCTAGACTGCGCATTCCCGTCGCATCGCCGGCATCGGCACTCTTTTTATACCAGTCGGCAGCAACCTTCGTGTCAATCGCGACACCGCGACCTTCTTCAAAAATTTTTCCATAAACGGCCATACCGTATGGATATCCACCCTCTGCACCTTTCCGGTACCAATCGAGCGCTTGCACTGAATCTTGGGCAATTCCCGTGCCTGCATCAAGCATCGCAGCATAATTGGTCATACCGGCGAAGTGGCCGGCCTCTGCCGCCTTTTTATACCATTTGACGGCGGCCACATCATCTTTCGCCATGCCATCACCATCTTGGAACATGACACCTAAATTATTCATCGAAACCCGGTTGCCGCCGTCGCTTGCCTTGTTATACCAATATACCGCTTGCACTATATCCTGTGGCAACACGGTTCCTGTCTTAAGCATCAGGCCATAGTTGTTCATCGCAGCAATATTGCCAAGATTGGCACTTTTCAAATAAAGGTCCGCTGCTGTTTTCAGGTCTACTGGAACGCCGTCGCCGCTTTCTAACATTTTTGCGTAGCTGAATGTGCCTTCGGCAGAACCTGATTCTGAAGCCTTTTTATACCAGTCTATCGCCCGGGCTTTGTCTTCTTTTGTAGGGCGTCCCGAGTATATGGACCCGAGTGCAGTCATGGATTCCTCATAACCGCCTTCAGCCGAACGCTTATACCAATTTATTGCTTCTTCCTGATTGGCAGCCGCGCCCTCGCCATCCCACAAAGCTCGGGCGACATTATACATCGCAACGCTAACGCCGCCGTTAGCAGCTTTTTGAAACAGAGCAAATGCTCGCGGCAAATCTTTGGTAACGCCAAGTCCTCTCGAATAAGCATTACCAAGGTTATTCGTGGCTAGCAGGTTTCCTTGACCATCCAGCTGCTCTGCAAGCTTAAACGCCCGTGCTTGATCTCCGGACATGGAAATCGCACGCGAAAGATTGAAGAGCATTCGAACATCGTTTGGCGCATCCGCAACAGCCGCTTCGCAAGCAGGAATGGCGACATTTACATCGATCAAATCGCCTTTAATCCCGGCAACTCCGGAAGACCGGTCCTTATCGAAAGGTGAGGACGCACCAAGATCACAGAGCCGTACCAAAGCTTGTGATGCGGTTAATGGAGGACTTGATTGAGCAAAGCTGTGAGTTGGAAATACCGCCGCCAAAAGAGCAAGACTGACAAGTTTATGCATAACGCACCTTCCCGTTTTATTGCCCCGGGATGATTGTGATACATATTTTCAAAACTGTCAAAAGCAGGGATAGCCAGCGGTTAAAATCAACGAGCCCCGCAAGATTAAAATCTGACGGGGCTGTAAACGTTCAAAATTTAAGGATATTTACGCCTTCAATATGGACTTCCCGGCATAGCGTGCCTGTGTGCCGAGACCTTCTTCAATGCGGATAAGCTGGTTGTACTTGGCGGTGCGGTCTGAACGGGCAAGCGACCCAGTTTTGATTTGGCCACAGTTTAGCGCAACTGCCAAATCGGCAATGGTTGCATCTTCGGTCTCGCCGGAGCGATGCGACATGACGGATGTGTAGCCCGCCTTGTGCGCGGTTTCGACGGCGTTCAGCGTTTCTGTCAGCGTGCCGATCTGGTTGACTTTAACCAGAATGGAGTTCGCAACGCCCCTCTTGATGCCATCGGTCAAGCGATTGGTGTTGGTGACGAAGAGATCATCGCCGACTAACTGACAGGTCTTGCCGGCTAAATCAGTGAGTGTCTTCCAGCCTTCCCAATCATCTTCAGACATGCCGTCTTCGATGGAGAAAATCGGATAATCTGTCGCGAGCTTGGCGAGGAATTTGGCTTGTTCGGTTGATGTTAATTTCTTGCCACCCATGCCTTCATAGACATAGTGGCCGTCCTTGTAGAATTCAGTCGCAGCACAATCGAGCGCGATGCCAACGTCAACGCCGGGCTTATACCCTGCCTTTTCGATGGATGAGACGATGAAATCGAGAGCCGCTTCCGGGCTTGCCAAGTTTGGCGCAAAGCCGCCTTCATCACCGACATTGGTGTTGTGGCCGGCATCTTTGAGGCGCTTCTTCAGTGTGTGGAAAATTTCCGAACCCATGCGCACGGCTTCGCGGATGTTTTCCGCGCCATAAGGTACAACCATGAATTCTTGAAAGTCGATTGGATTATCAGCGTGCATACCGCCGTTGATGATGTTCATCATTGGAACTGGCAGCAGGCGCGAACCTGTGCCGCCGACATAGCGATAGAGCGGCAGGCCTGCGGATTCCGCTGCGGCTTTGGCGACGGCAAGCGATACGCCGAGGATGGCGTTTGCACCGAGACGGGCTTTGTTCGGCGTGCCATCCAGATCAATCATGATTTCATCGATGAGGATTTGCTCTTCAGCATCCATGCCGCCAATGGCATCGAAAATCTCAGTGTTGACATTGTGGACCGCCTTTTCAACGCCCTTACCAAGATAGCGCGTGCCGCCATCCCGCAATTCGCTGGCTTCGTGAGCGCCAGTGGAAGCGCCAGATGGAACCGCCGCGCGGCCAAACGAGCCATCTTCCAAAATCACGTCAACTTCGACCGTGGGATTGCCACGGCTATCGAGAATTTCACGGCCAATAATGTCTACAATTGCGGTCACTTGGAGAGTTCCTTTCGTTGGGGAATTTGAATGTGTTTGCCCCATAAAGCAGATTTGCAGAAAAAGGAAACAGGTTTGTGAATGTCGGCTGTGCGCTCACGACATGAAAGATAATGAAACCAGAGTTCATCGGCTTGGACTCATCGGCGCCGCAATTGGCTTAGACCTTCACCGGTGGCGGCGGGCTGCGATTTGAGGATAATCGCAAACCGAAGGGACAACTAAAATGACACAGATTTCAGGAGTGGTAAGTTTGTTTTTTATCTCGATGGCGTTTTTAACATCGTGCAACCAGCCGGATGCCACCAAGGGGCAAGCGTCACAGGCGTTTATGATACTGCATGAGTAGCCTTAGGGTCTGGACCTGTTAATTTTGACGAAATGGTCGAGGTGATTCTTGGTGAGTGCCAAGTGTCAAGGCACAGGAGCGAAGGCGCAGGAAATGCGGGCATGTTGCTATCGCCTCTTCGGGTGGCAAGCGTTTGCGACAACGCAATCGCCGGAAAGCGCCCGATTTGGACACCAAAAGGCAACTGACTTCACTCTGCGGCGTCAAACAGTTTGAACGGGCCACGGCCAGTCCTTCACTGTTTTCCTTGCATAGTTTCGCCATTCGCCTGCCATTTCGTCAAAATTAACAGGTCCA
>JAYVRA010000074.1:0-21512 GCA_043776635.1 Phyllobacteriaceae bacterium | reverse complement strand
GGTGAACTCAATTCCTGTGCGCATAACCCTGAATCGCACATCCAGCAAAACAAGGGAATCCAAATCTGGACTCCTTCGTTGCGATCAATCCACTAGCTCTACTCGAAAACGGCGTTAATCGGGCAGCTACATTTATGGGAATTGGACTAAATGCGAGCGAACAAGTCCCCGCAATTTCTCACATTTTGGCACCAGAAAAATCGATTGATATTGTTCTAACAAAACTGGATTTGACGGACGAAGAAAGTACAAATGCAGCCGTTGAGTTTGGGAAATGGATTAAAGCCAACGGGTTGAGGGAACTGATTGATTCGTTTTCAATCTATTTGATGAGTTTATATTCGGCAGCCTATTGGATTTCGCAACAAACCAATAAAATCTCTAGAATGCAGCCAAAGACCTTTGAGAAACGTGGGGTACGCGATCAGCTTAGTGAACTCGCCAAATTAATAGATGTTGAGGCTCACGATCAAATTATAGTCAATTCAATTTGTGTTGCTCGCAATTGCTACAGCCGTAGACAAGGTCGAGTTGGACCACCGGATTAGATAATGAGACGAGACGATGCAGATTAAGGTGGCTTGCATTCCAACTAGAATCTGTTGAGCCAAATGGGGCAATAACTGTGGGAACTGAGCTTGTTGGTAAGGCATTCCCTCAAGGCGCAGTCATAAACCTTAGAGCCATCGAAAAAAACAAAGAATTCAAGTTGGGCGATGAATTGATTCTTCAAAAAGTTGAGATGAAAGAAATAGCCCTATGTGTTAAGATGATTGGTATGAGATTATTAGAAAGCTCACAAAATTTTGCTAGAGCTGATGGACTTTTGAGTGAGGTCGCTGAGACTTAGTATCTTACAATATTATGCCCGAATTAGAATTCCGTAATGTTGGATACATTTTAGCAGCCTCTAAATGAGATAGAATTATTGTTTAAGGCTTCACCCCTCAATAAGCCGTCCGTCTCTCATCGCTTGGCGATCTTCCAAATTGCTGCCGGTAGCTCTGCGCGAAGTATGAGTGCGACCCGAAGCCTGTGGCCAGTGCCACTTCTAAAATTGGTGAGTTGGTTTGGCGCAGCAATTCGCGGGCGCGCTCCAGACGCAGGCCCATGTAATAGCGGCCCGGCGTCAAGTTGAGGTGCTTGAGGAACAGACGCTCGACCTGGCGCACGGAGAGTTTCACGGTTTTGGCCATGTGGCCGGCGGTCATCGGCTCTTCCAAATGTTCGGCCATAAGTTCGACGACTTTGCGCAGCTTTTCGGAGCGGCCTGAGAGATCGCGCTCGCGGCCGATACGCTGGCGGTCGGTGCCTGTGCGGATGCGTTCATGCTGGATTTGGTTGGCGACCTCAGCGGAAATATGCGCGCCCAAATCATTGCGGATGATTTCGAGCATCAGGTCCAGCGCTGTTGTGCCGCCTGCGCAAGTAAAGCGCTTGCGGTCGATTTCATAGACATTGCCGGTGCATTCGACCGCCGGAAACCTATCCTGAAACGCGGCGCGGTTTTCCCAGTGAAGTGTGCAACGATGTCCATCGAGTTGCCCCGCCTCGGCAAGCAAAATTGTTCCCAAAACAATGCCGCCCAGACCGCCGCCGCGACGGCCCTGCTGGCGGATGGCTGTCAATATTTTTGGCTTATCGACCGGATCGAGATTGCTGCTGGCGCAGACGAACATGATGTCTGACGGCGGCAAATCGGCCAACGCAAAATCCGGCATCAGCATAATACCGCTGGAAGCAATTACCGCTTCGCCGCGCAAAGACACAGTTTTGTATTTGTAAAAATCAGTGCCTGAAGTGCGATTGGCAATCCGGCAGGCATCAATCATCGCTGCAAATGAGAACATGCCGAACTTATCGACAAGCAAAAAAGTGAAGAGGCGGCCAGTGCCGAGCGTATCAGACATAGATCATGTGTAGCCAAACGCCAATTTTGAAGCAATGGGCGCGCCCGACGCGGGTATCGGTAAAACGACATTGAGGGTGGAGAATTTTTAGCTTCTTTACGCCTAAAACCGTGGTGCGGCTTTACCCGCGACGCGATACGCCGAAACGACCGTGTTGGCCATCAACATGGCAATTGTCATGGGGCCGACACCGCCGGGAACGGGCGTGATGGCGCCAGCATTAACTTGCGCCTCCGCAAAGGCGACATCGCCGACGAGACGGGTCTTGCTGATCCCCTTTTCCGGGGCTGGAATGCGATTAATGCCGATATCAATGACTGTTGCGCCGGGCTTTACCCAATCGCCTTTGACCATTTCGGGGCGACCAACGGCAGCGACCAGAATATCCGCTGTGCGGCAGATGGCGGCCAAATCCTTGGTCTTGGAATGAGCGACGGTGACGGTGGCATTGGCGGCCAAGAGCAGATTGAACATCGGCTTGCCGACGATATTGGAGCGGCCAACGACGACCGCGTTGAGGCCTGATAAATCGCGCCCACGGGCACGCTCGATCAACAGCATGGAACCGGCGGGAGTGCACGGCACAAAAGCGCTATCGACTTCGCCAGCGCCGAGCTTGCCGACATTGATAAAGTGGAAGCCGTCGACATCCTTATCCGGCGCGATGGCTTGGATAACTTTGCCGGTATCAATATGCTTTGGCAGTGGCAGCTGGACCAAAATGCCGTGGATGGCATCGTCGGCATTGAGCTTGCCGATGAGGATGAGAAGCTCAGCCTCCGAAGTCGTATCCGGCAGGGAATGCTGCACGGAATGGAAATGGCATTCCTTGGCCTTTTTGCTTTTGGAAGCGACATAGACTTGGGATGCCGGATCCTCGCCGACAATCACCACGGCAAGGCCGGGTGTCACATGGCTTTCTGCGATCAGCTTCGCAGAAGCAACGCGCACCTTTGCCACCACATCTTGCGCCACCAATTTACCGTCAATCAAAGTTGCCATCATGCGCTCCGTCTCAAATTTTCTACCGCACTTAAAGGTCATGGCCCTTTGCAAGGCTGGCTTTAAAGCGACGGATTTCGCCTAGGATTTGCATGTGGTCAGGTCAAGCGCGAAGTTGAGTGAAATAAACTTCCTGTCGAACTATCAAGCAGAGCGACGGACTTTAGCCAGATCAATCACGGCTGCGCGGAACTCGTTTAGCGAGCGGGCGATGTCAGCCACTTCTGGCCGGGCCGGAAGCGGGGTGAACTGTGTTGGTTGGGGTATATTGGGTGCTGGCATTGGTTGAACATATTGCTGCTGCACTGGCAACGGCGCAGGCTGAACATACTGCGGCACTACCGGTTGCGGCATGGGAACATATTGTGGCTGCGGCACATGTTGCTGTTGCACAGGCTGCTGCCATACCATTTGCAGTGCAGGCACAAATTGCTGCGGAACGAAATGTGGCTGCTGTGGCATAAAAACCTGTTGAGGCATCATTTGCGGTGCCGACTGGGCAACATGTACGTAATGCTGTGCCGGTATTTGTTGTGTCACAAATGGTGATGGCTGCGGCTGGACATAGACTGGCTGAGGCGTAGGCGGCGCATAGGCAGTCGCTTCAAATCGAGGTGCGGATTGCTGCGGTGCAGACTCCTGTTGCGGCATTACTATTGAGTTGAGTGGCGCGACAACTTGCGGTGCCTGAGGTACAAAATTTTGTGGCGGGTTTGCGAAACAGGAATCACCATATTTCTCTTTTAGCGCGAACATGCCAAGTTTTTTCTTCGTGCGACCACCATCTGGCGGGCTGAAAGAGCCGGGCGCTACCGGCCGCTGTGAGGCGGGACGGTTGCCTTTAAATTGGCTTTGCAAGGCATCATAAATACCCATCATAATTGCCAACCCAAGGCCTAACAGAAAGCCGCCGATAAAACCACCGATGGCAAGAATTTTGCGGGATGAGCCTTCCGGAACATCGGCAGCTTTCGCCGTGCTTATCTGCTGCACATTCGTGGAATTGATCGTGCCAAGTTCACCGGTTTCGCGCGCCCGCAGCAAAAATTGTTCATAGACGGCACGGGCGGCGTTCGCCTCGCGGTCAAGCTCACGCAATTTAACCTGCGCTTCACCCGATACGCCCTGACCCGCTTTTAGTTGCGCAAGACGAGCGGCAAGACCTTGCTCTGTCTGCACAGCACGTTGCAAATCGGTTTGAAGCGAGACGCGAATGCGTTTGATTTCATTGGTGATTTCACCTTTTACGCTGTCATATTCTTGAGCAGCCTGCTGAATATCGGGATGTTTAGGACCTAACTTTGCCCGCAATCCATCCCATCTCTGCTTGGCAGCAGTGACTTGTGAGCGCAACGACGTTAATGTCGTGGACGCGACTTCTTCAGGGAGACCACCGGAAACAATGTTATCAACCGTAACCGACTTTGCAGATTGAGCACGGGAATTCAGCGTAATGGTAGTTGAACGCGCGGCGGCAAGCTGATCATTAAGGCGTAATAGTTCTTCGTCGCCGATCATACGGCCATCGGCACCTACCAACCCGTTTTCAGTTTTATATTTTTCGACCTTGGTTTCCGCGTTAGAAACTTGGCTTTTCAGATCCGAAAGGCGACCTGTAAGCTCACCCGAAGTACGGGATGCTGTATCGGAGCGATATCTTGCTTGCTCGCTAAGATAAATTTCGACGATTTTATTGGCGATCAATGCCGATTTATGGGGGTCTTCGGCGAATGCGCCAATGCTGACGACAAATGTTTTCGGACCTCGATCGACATTCATATGCTCGCTTAAATAGCGTGCAGCTGAGCCGGCACCATCTTTTTCAACATTTTTTCCAGATAGCAGGCTAAAAAGCGAACCCAGTGTCCCTTGATGCAAGGTGCCGTTAAATTCAGGATCCTTGTCAAGCCCGAGTTCTTCCACCACCCGCTCAATGACCAGTGGCGAGCGCATAAGGCTAACCTGGCTGTCAACAATCGCCAGCGACGCTTCTGACAGGAATACATCCGGATTAAGATCGTTTTCGATGACTTTGAAGTTACGCGGATCTACCAGCACTTCGGCTGACGAATAATACAAATGCGGCGTGTTTAATGCGCTCATTATTCCCAATGCGCCGCCCAAAATTGTTGTCGCGGCAATCAGCGCACGCCATTTGCGGATAGCGCGGAACACATAGGCCGGATCAATCAGCGGGCCGTTGTTTTCTTGTGATGTGTCATGTTGACCGGTTTGTATCAGCCGATCTTGATTATCATCAACACTACGATCGTGGCGTTGCTCTCCTGTTTCTGCGTAATCATTATTGCGCGTCGCCCGTTGCCGGGCATGTGAAATTTGGAGGGTTTCGTGGTCACGGTGCCTTTTTTGCTCATGCAGAGCATCTTGCTCACGGCGTGTTGCATGCAATTCTTCAGCTTGGTCCAACAGAGACTGTCGTGGTCGTTCTCGCCGGGCACGGGCATCACGATGACGCTTTGCGGCGTTATCATCGACTGCGTTAACCTGATCAAGCCAAGACGGTTCACACTCGCGCGAAACTGCGGCCAGCCGGATGTGCGGTTTTGCCTTTCGTTTGCGATTGTCCGGTTCGTCAAAAAACATAGGTACCCGCATCAAAATTAAAAAATGAGCAGGAATTACCCTCCTCGTTAACGCACCCTAAACAGGCGTAGTAAACAAAGTGTTGATTTTGCCGGATGCTTTGATGTCCGGTGTAATTTTCCTCACCGTATATTAAACAAAACCGCGTAAGAATGCCGAAAACGGACAGGTTTAATGACATTTTTGAACGCGAAAATTGGTAATTTTTGGCATTTAGTGCGCGATTATATGGCGGCGCTTGGCGGCGCGGCAGGGCGCATGGTGATCTCGCTGTTCTATTTTGTGGCGTTGGCTAACGCACTTTCAGTCGCTGATTTTGGATTATTTGCAACGGCATCAGCCACGGGTATTGTTTTATCCCGTGTCGTTGGCTTTGGTTTTACCTCTCCGCTCTATCGAATTGCCACTGTGAAACCACGTCTGGTTGGTATTTATGCGGCAGGTTATTTACTTTTTTCTGTTGTTTCGCTGCCATTTTTAGGCTTAGCGGCGTACTTCTGTCACCGCGTATTTTTCAATCAAACGCTTAACCTGCAAACATTCGGGTTAATTGTCATCACTGAAGCGTTGCTGTGGCGCACGCTTGAAGTCATTTTGATTACCAACAATGGCATGAACCGCTTTGGCCGCGCTTCGGCTTTGGTGATGATTGGCAGTGCGTTGCGGGCGCTGGCGGCAGTCGGCTTTGCGTTTTCGGTTGTGCGGGACATTGACAATTGGGCGCTATGTTATTTTGTGGCAAATGCTACCGGACTTTTGATCGGCATTTTATTTTTTATGCCCAAAGCCAGACTGCGATTGGTACTTCCCGTCTACCGTCGCCACATTGCCGATTCGCTTTCGGTAGCGGGTGCTGAAATTCTGTTTTACATTCAATCTGAATTGGACAAGCTATTGGTGCTGGCGCTGGGAGGGGCAGAAACAGCGGGTATCTATGCCATAATCATGCGGCTGGTCGACCTTACGGCCATTCCCATCCGTACATTTAATATGATGCTGGTGCAGCGTTTGATGCGCAACGGCAGCTTGCTTTCCTCGCTCAAACAGAAGGTTAGTATGGAGGTCGCACTGTTTGCGATTTCTACTATTGGCTTTGCCGGATTGGCAATCTTCTTGAAAATTTTCCCCAATGCGCTTGGCCATAATGTGGCCGGCGCTACAAACCTATTGTTTTTAGTTTTCCTGGTTCCCGGCTTTCGCAACCTTGTCGAATACCAAGCCGAACTTTTATACGCCAGCCGCCAGACCGTGTTACGAGCGATTAATCTTGCTATGCTGGCAGGCGTGAAGGCCATTTTGCTGATCTATATTTTTCTCAATGCCCTCGATCAGGAAACATGGCTGCGCGATTTGAATATTGCCTACGGGCTGATTTGGCTGGCATCCGTGCTGCTAACATACAGCGCCATTCGCCGCCGCGCGCTTAAAGACGAACTGCCCGTTTTACCTTAAGATCAACGTCTCCTGCTTTGTATGTCCGATCTGAATATTTTGTCATTTACGTTGAAAAACTCTTGTTCCGCGCGTTATGTCGATTGACTTGGTTGCCCCTCAATTTTCCGTAGACAAGCGCCAGATGACGAACCTATGGTAGGTCGGAAGCAAGGACCGCAAGATGACATATATTATTCCCGGTGAAATATTCCCGAAGCCCGGCGACATTGAACTAAACGTTGGTGCGCCGACGGTTACGCTTGTTGTGGCCAATTCCGGCGACAGGCCGGTGCAGGTTGGCTCGCACTATCATTTCTTCGAAACCAATCCAGGCCTGATTTTTGACAGGGCGCAAACACGCGGGATGCGGCTGGATATTGCTGCAGGAACGGCTGTGCGGTTTGAGCCCGGCCAAAAGCGCGACGTGACGCTGGTGCCGTTATCCGGCGGGCGCACGGTTTACGGGTTCCGGCAGGAAGTGATGGGGAAGCTGTGATGGCATCGATATCATCGAAAGTATCGTTGCGATATGCGGAGGGGTTGGTCTTATTCGCAAAGCGGGCAATTATTGCTTTGGTGGCGTCAATAGTATTGTTGGTTGTTGGCGTCTCGCTTACTATCGCCATGCCGCAAATGTTGTTTGACCATGATCTAAAAATTGGTCGAATGAACATCCATTCGGAACGCTCATTTGAACGATCTGATGTGGTGAACGTTATTGCGGATACGGAGCAGCGGCTTGCGAAATCACCGATTAATAATCGACAGACCACCTACGAGGTGTTCATTGTCGAGACCCGTTGGAAACGGAAGCTGCTTTTTGCACCCGCGGAAGATGTGGGCGGTGTGACTTACTTTCCACTTGCGACTCGAAATGTATTTCTTTCAGGCGTGAACTTTGCACAAAACAGGCTGGTTTCTCCACATGGCTATATTCCACTGGCAAACAGGACGCTTAGTTATTTCATTGCTCACGAAATAACCCATTTGCAGGAAGGCACAAGCATTGGCGCTTTGACCTACGTGTTAATGCCAAAATGGATAAGAGAAGGTTTTGCGGACCGTGTCGGCCTTGGGCATCCATCAGATCGCGACTATTTGGCCTACAGCTTTGCACATGATGCGATTGATACGAAACATTGGAACCGATTCGGATTTTATTCGGACTTCCGCTTGGTGGTCGATAAGCTAATTGATCAAGGCAACATGCAGGTGGGAGAGTTGCTGGTTTCACGCACGCCTTTTGAAGAGGCCAAACGCATAGCAACCGACGCCAACGTTGTACCGCCAACATTTCGCCGATAACGCCAAGCCCTGACAGGACCTCCCATGCCCGCACGAATCTCCCGCTCAACCTATGCCCAGATGTTCGGCCCGACCACTGGCGACCGCGTCCGGCTTGCTGATACCGACCTCATCATCGAGGTGGAAAAAGATTTCACCACCTATGGCGAGGAGGTGAAGTTTGGCGGGGGGAAGGTTATCCGCGACGGAATGGGGCAGAGCCAGGCGACACGCGAGGAGGGGGCGGTTGACACTGTTATCACCAACGCGCTGGTCGTGGATCATAGCGGCATTTACAAGGCGGATGTGGGTCTGAAAAACGGGCGCATTCACGCCATCGGCAAGGCGGGCAATCCGGATACGCAGCCGGGCATCACGATCATCATCGGACCATCGACGGAGGCCATCGCGGGCGAGGGTAAAATCCTGACCGCTGGCGGCATGGATGCGCATATTCATTTTATCTGCCCGCAGCAGATTGATGAGGCGCTGATGAGCGGTGTGACGACGATGCTGGGCGGCGGTTCAGGTCCGGCGCACGGAACGCTGGCGACCACTTGCACCGGCGCTTGGCACATTGAGCGGATGATCGAAAGTTTCGATGCATTCCCGATGAACCTTGCGCTGGCGGGCAAGGGCAACGCCTCACGCCCTGCCCCGCTGGAAGAAATGATCCGCGCCGGAGCCTCATCGCTGAAGCTGCACGAGGACTGGGGCACGACGCCTGCGGCCATCGACTGCTGCCTTTCGGTGGCCGACGAATATGATGTGCAGGTGATGATCCACACGGATACGCTGAATGAATCCGGCTTTGTCGAGGATACAGTTTCAGCCATCAAGGGCCGCACCATTCATGCCTTTCACACCGAGGGCGCGGGCGGCGGACATGCTCCGGACATTATCAAGGTGTGCGGCGATCCGAACGTCATCCCCTCCTCCACCAACCCGACGCGGCCTTATACGGTGAACACGATTGCCGAGCATCTCGACATGCTGATGGTCTGCCATCATCTGTCACCGCATATATCCGAAGACATCGCCTTTGCCGAGAGCCGCATACGCAAGGAGACGATTGCGGCAGAAGATATTTTGCACGATATCGGCGCGTTTTCGATCATCTCGTCGGACAGTCAGGCGATGGGGCGCGTCGGCGAAGTCGCCATCCGCACATGGCAGACGGCGCACAAAATGAAGGTGCAGCGCGGGCGCTTGCCGGAAGAGACCGGCGACAATGATAATTTTCGCGTCAAGCGCTACATCGCCAAGTACACGATCAACCCTGCCATTGCGCAGGGCATGAGCCGCCATATCGGCTCGGTCGAAGTGGGCAAGCGGGCGGATCTGGTGCTGTGGAACCCGGCGTTTTTCGGCGTGAAGCCGGAGATGGTGCTGCTTGGCGGCTCGATAGCCGCAGCGCCGATGGGCGACCCGAACGCCTCGATCCCGACGCCCCAGCCCGTGCACTACCGCCCGATGTTTGCCTCGTTCGGCAAAAATGCTTCGCGTTCAAGCGTTACGTTTGTGTCGCAAGCGGCGATGGACCTTGGCCTACGCTCCCGTCTTGGCGTGGATAAGGGAATGCTGGCCGTGGAAAACACGCGCGGCGGCATCGGCAAGCGCAGCATGATCCACAACAGCGCCTTGCCGCATATCGAGGTCAATCCGGAGACGTATGAAGTGCGGGCGGATGGGGTGTTGCTGACGTGTGAACCGGCGACCGTGCTGCCGATGGCGCAGCGGTATTTTCTGTTTTAGGGTTTTTCATGGACGAGTTTTATGACGACACAATTCTAAACAAGGTAAAACGCCTTCAGAACGGACTTGTTGCCCGCGCCACAGGCGCACAGTTCAGCGACCAAGAGTATTCTGAACTGCGCGGTGAACTTGCGACGGTCCCAAGGGTTAAAGATAAGCTCCCGGAGTTCGTTAAAGTATGCAGCGATGCCGATCAATTTTGGGGTTGGATAAAGTACGAGCATCAAACTTACCAACAGCGCCGTAAAGTAATTTGGGATGGATTTAGACCGCTCATAGAATATCTAGAATCTAGTGCGCATGCACCGAGCACGGAATCCATCTCAGCAGCAATTACAAAATTGGACGCAAGCCATATCCACGGTATTTGGCAAAAAGCATTGGACCGCCGTGCCGACGATCCAGAAGGTGCAATCACATCCGCTCGAACACTTTTGGAAAGCGTAATCAAAACTATTCTGAACGACATGAAAGTGGATTTCGACGAAGTAACCGATTTGCCGAAGCTTTGGGCATTGGTTGCCGAGTCTTTGAACCTTTCTCCCTCTCAACACCAAGAACAGGTTTTCAAAGCAATTCTGGGAAATTGTCAGTCAATCGTGAACTATCTCGGTAGCCTACGAAACAAAATAAGTGATGCGCATGGTCAAGGTCGAAATCCGGTTAAGCCACAGCCGCGACATGCAGAATTGGCCGTTAATTTGGCAGGAACAATGGCTTCTTTTTTAGTTTCAACTTTTGAAGAGAAAGGAAAGCCCTGAAGAAATGAGCGCAGACGAATTAAAACCACCATTCACGCGCGCCCTCACCGCCGCCGAACTCGCGGAGCTTCCCGACGAGGATATTGACCTTTCCGATATCCCCGAACTCGGCGAGGACTTCTGGAAGAACGCAATTGTCATGTATCCGGGAGACTGGGAAAAGCCGAAAGTTACCATCCGGCTTGATGCGGATGTTATCGAGTATTTCAAATCTCAAGGCCGCGATTGGCCTACCCGCATGAATGCAGTGTTGAAAAGTTACGTTGAGGCGATGCGCAAATAAACCTCTATATTCTGAAAGAGCACCCATGATTTATCTTCTCGCCTCCCTCACCGCTCGCGCTGGCGAACATCCTGAACTTATGGCCGCCGCCAAAGTTATGATTGCGGCGACGAGGCAAGAGCCCGGTTGCTTGGTTTATGATCTCAATGTTTCGATCACCAATCCTTCTGAGATGGTGTTCGTGGAAGCGTGGGAAAGCCGCGAGGCGCTGACGTCGCATTTTGAGACGCCGCATATGGCGGTGTGGCAAGTGGCGTCTGAGGGGTATTTCACGGATGTGAAGCTGGAATTGATCCATCCGGAGAAGGTGGAGATTCTTTAGTGACAAAGAACGCTTTCGACGCGGATCGTCATCCTCGGGCACCGGCCCAAGGATCCAGTCGGCTCGCACTTACCGGGTTAACCGCAACGCCTGTCATTACGGTTGAGAAATTGGCGAAGCTGGGCGCTGTCTGGATCCTCGGGCCGATGCCCGAGGATGACGACCACGGCGGGTCGCTGTCATGCTGACCTGTCACACTTTCCAACGCCAAGGCACGTGGACTGGCCCGGCATGGGACATCGTGGTGTTGGCACATGATGAGCGGCACTTGCGGCGCAAGGTTATCCGTCTTGAACATGGCGATGACGTGTTGGTGGACTTTGAAAGTGCGGCGGCGCTCGAACATGGCGATGCGCTGGTGTTGGATAATGGCAAGCTGGCGGAAGTGATTGCCGGTGAAGAATCCTTGCTGGAAATCTGGCCGCAAAACGCGCTGCATTTATCGGAGTTGTGCTGGCACATCGGTAACCGCCATTTGGCCGCGCAAATCGAGGAAAAGCGCATTCTGGTTTTGAACGATCACGTCATTCAAGCCATGCTCGAGGGGCTAGGCGCGCATGTGCATATTGTGTCGGAGCCGTTTCACCCCGCTCGTGGCGCTTATGCCGCGCACAGCGGGCACAGCCACAGTCATGATTAAGCGGGTGCTGTTCATTTGCGGCAAAGGCCGCCAGCGCAGCCCGGCGGCAGAGCAGATATTTGCATCCAAGCAGGATTGGGAAACAGATTCGGCGGGCCTCAGCGCGGATGCGGACATTTTGGTTTCATCGGAGCAAGTTGACCGGGCAACGCATATTGCGGTGATGGAAAAGCGCCAATTGGAGCGGTTAAAAAAGGCATTTCCGAAACTGGTTTTGGGTAAGAAAATTATCTGTTTGGACGTGGCGGATGATTTTGAATTTATGCAGCCAGAGTTGGTTGATTTACTGACGAGCCGTATCGGGCGGGTGGTGTGATGAGCGCCGCTCTACTCCGCCTCATCACCCTTATGTCGCCGTCATTTCCCGTGGGCGGGTTTTCCTATTCGCACGGGTTGGAACAGGCGGTTGCCGATGGGCCGGTGACGGATTTTATCACGCTGCAAGACTGGCTGGGCTCACTGATTGAACATGGCAGTGCGTGGAATGACGCAGTGCTGTTTGCGGAAAGTTTCCGGCGCGGCGAAGGTGATCTTGCTGATCTGGGTGAGCTTGGTGAGGCGCTAGCCGGATCAAAAGAGCGCCATTTAGAATCTCAAGCGCAAGGCGCAGCGTTTATTTTGGCGGCAAAGGCAGGGTGCTATGCGATGCCGGAAAGCATGCCCGCCAAGGCGTCTTATGCCATTGCGGCGGGATGCATTGCGGCAAGCCAAGGCATTGAATTGGCGGATGGATTAGCGGCGTTCATCCATGCTTTTGCCAGCAACCAAGTGCAGGTGGCGATACGACTTTCGCTGTTCGGGCAGGCGGAAGGCGTGCGGATGGTCGCCGCGCTGGAGCCACTGATTATCAAGACTGCTCACCGTGCGGCTCTTTCGGCACTTGATGATTTGGGCGGTTCGACCATGTTGGCGGAAATTGCAGCGATGCGTCATGAGGCGCTTTATTCGAGGATATTCCGGACGTGATTTTATTGGTTTCTGTCTTGCTACTTGTAGCGCTTTTGATTGTTTCGCTGCTGCATTTGGCATGGGCCTTTGGAAGCCATTTTCCCTGCACAGATGAGGCCACGCTGACCCGCACCGTTGTGGGAGCCAAAGGCCTGGTGCGTATGCCGCCAAGATTAGCCTCAGCGTTCGTGGCGGGCGCGACCTTTTGTGCGGCCCTTTGGCCATTCGCGATGTCCGGCAGCCTTTTGTCAACGCTTCCTCAATGGCTGGTTTCATCCGGCGCGATTGTTTTAACTTTAGTATTTTTAGGTCGCGGGGCAGCGGGCTATAGTTCATGGTTCCAAGCGCTCTCGCCTGAACAACCATTCGCAAGATTGGATAAAACATATTATTCGCCGCTTTGTTTGGCATTGGGTTGTGGCTTTCTCACATTAACAGTTGCGAGGTTTTCATGAGCAAAAACGGACCATTACGGGTGGGCATCGGCGGGCCGGTAGGGTCTGGTAAAACCACACTGACGGAGATGCTGTGCAAAGCGATGCGCGACAAATACTCTGTCGCGGTGATTACCAACGACATTTACACCAAGGAAGACGCGCTGATTTTGGCGCGGCTGCAGGCACTGCCTGAGGACCGGATTATTGGCGTGGAAACCGGCGGCTGCCCGCACACGGCCATCCGCGAGGACGCCTCGATCAACCTTGCGGCAATTGCCGAAATGAACGGGCGGCATCCGGATTTGGATGTGATTTTTATCGAGTCCGGCGGTGATAATCTGGCGGCGACTTTCTCGCCGGAACTGGCGGATATTTCACTTTATGTGATTTCGGTTTGCCAGGGCGAGAAAATTCCTCGCAAGGGCGGGCCCGCAATCACGCGCTCGGATTTGCTCATCATCAACAAAATGGACCTCGCCATTCATGTCGGCGCGGACCTTGATGTGATGAAATTCGACACGGAGAAAGTCCGTGGCACGCGCCCGTATGTGTTCACCGACATGCTGCGCCGCAAGGGGCTGGACGAGGTGATCGGGTTTATCGAAATGAGCGGCGGGCTCTCCGTTAGAGTGTGAGCTGTGCGAAACCCAAGCCTCCAAGTTCTAACTTGCCGCCCTTCACCGAAACGCCACGCGTGAAGCTGTCTATGAATTTTGCTCCTGCAAAATCCGCCGGAATGTCTTGCGAGATCGGCTTGGAACCAAAGTTGAACAAGCAAAGTATGCGGCCAGCGTCGCTGTGGCGTTCAAACATTAGAATTTCACCACTGCTTTCCACAAATGTAATCTCGCCGCGCAGCAATATTTCGGAGGCGTTACGGGCGGCCAAAATGGTGCGGTAATGGCCGAGCACTGATCCGGCTTCGTGCGCCTCTTGCGCATAAGAATAAGCCAGATGTTCTTGCGAAACCGGCAGCCACGGCTCGCCTGTTGTGAAGCCTGCATTGGGCTCCTGGCGATCCCAAGGGTATGGTGTGCGGCAGCCGTCGCGGCCTTTGAAATCCGGCCAGAAGCGGATGCCGTACGGGTCTTGTAATTGTTCAAATGTCAGCACGGCTTCCGTGAGGCCGAGCTCTTCGCCCTGATAAAGGCAGAGTGAGCCTCGCAGCGACGCCAGCAAGGCGATGCAGAATTTTGCGGTTTCCTGCACGTCATTTGTGCCGGACCAGCGCGAGACATGACGTTCGACATCATGATTGGAAAACGCCCAGCATGGCCAGCCGTCTTTCGCAACGGAGAAAAACCCTTCTACATTATTACGAATGTGCTGCGGGGAAAACTGATCGCCGAGCAACTCGAACGAATAGCACATTTGGATTTTATCGTTGCCGGATGTATAGTCCGCCATGGTTTTGAGAGAACGTTCCTCATCGCCGACCTCACCAACGGCAAAGGCGTTGAACTCGTTCAGCAACAAGCGGTAGCGTTTGAGAAACTCAAGGTTCTCCGGCCGGGTCTTGTCGTAGTTATGCTTCTGGCGCCCGTAAGGATTGACGTTTGGAACCGTGCTGACACCCTCGACCACGGCAGGCGGATTATCACGCAGCAGCTTGTCGTGGAAGTAATAGGGAATAGTATCGAGGCGCACGCCATCCACGCCACGCTCCAGCCAGAAGCGGGACGATGCCAAAATTGCATCCTGCACTTCAAAATTGTGGAAGTTCAAATCCGGCTGCGAGGTGAGGAAGTTGTGCAGATAATATTGCAGGCGGCGACTATCCCACTCCCATGACGAGCCGCCGAAAACGGACAGCCAATTGTTTGGCGGTGTGCCGTCCTCTTTGGCTTCCGCCCACACATACCAGTCCGCCTTGGCATTATCACGCGAGGAGCGGCTTTCTTTGAACCATGCGTGAACATCCGCAGTGTGCGACAATACTTGGTCGATGACTATTCTCAGACCAGTATCGTGCGCGGTTTTTACCAGCGCATCAAAATCATCCATCGTGCCAAACATCGGATCAACGGCAGTGTAATCGGACACATCATAGCCAAAGTCTTTCATCGGCGATTTGAAAAAGGGGGAAATCCAGATGCCATCTACGCCGAGTGCTTTGATCTCCGGCAAGCGACGAGTGATGCCCGGTAAATCGCCGATGCCATCGGCATTGCTGTCTTGAAATGAGCGGGGGTAGACCTGATACAGCGTTGCGCCGCGCCACCAGTTTGCAGATTTTCCGGTGCTTGAATTTATCATATGCGGCGTCTTTTCTTTACTGGCGCAAGAGGCCGGGTTGTCTCAACTGCCGTTAGCATTTCATTTTCACAAAGTCATGCTTCTGCTGCTGGTTTTGAAACTTACCTTATTTATTTCCCTGCTATGAAAATTTCCTTCCATATTTCATTTTTGTGTGATTTCATCGGCTATGGTTGAAGATACAGACGAAAATGACGTGTTTGAATCGGCATCGCATGTTGGTGATGACATTCGCGCGTTCCGCAAATCCCGTTCGATGACGATTTCGGACTTGGCGGCGCATCTTGGTCGCTCAATCGGTTGGCTGAGCCAAGTGGAGCGCGGGCAATCGGAACCCGCTATTGCTGATTTGAAAAAATTGGCCAGACTTTTTTCCATCCCTGTGAGTTTCTTCTTTCGCAATGAAATGGCGCCTGAGCGCGAGCGCGGGTTGGTCGTGCGGGCGGCTTCGCGCGTTGTGCTGGGTTCCAACGAGGACGGCATCATCGAAGAATTGCTGTCGCCGGATCTATCCGGTGATTTTGAAATGGTGCGCTCTGTGTTTGCGCCGGGTTCCGCCAGCGAAATCATCCCCGCCCGGGCAGCGCAAGATGGCGGGTATCTTGTCTGCGGATGTTTGAATTTGTGGATCGCTGATGCGCTGTTTGAGCTTAAGGCAGGCGACAGTTTCAGCTTCCAAAATCAGGATTATCACTGGGCAAATCCCGGCAGTGAGCCTTGCGTGGCGGTGTGGGTTATCTCACCTCCGATTTATTAAACAAATGAAATGAGCATTGATATGAAGAAGGTAGTTTTGACAGACGGCGGCATGGGGCAGGAATTATTGCGCCGGTCCGGCGCTGCGCCAACGCCGCTTTGGTCTGCGCGGGTGCTGATTGACGAACCGGTTTTGGTCCAGACATTGCATGAGGATTTTATTCGTGCAGGCGCGCGTGCGATTACAATCAACACCTATGCCGCTACGCCGGAACGGCTCGGTCGTGACGGGCTTGGCGACCTCTTCAAGCCATTGCAAAAACGCGGGATCGAATTGGCACGGCAGGCGCGGGATGAGGTTGGCGAAACTGTTCGCATTGCCGGATGTCTCCCTCCGCTGTTTGGAAGCTACAAGCCGCACTTGACGCTAACATATGAAGAGACCCTTGATATGTATCGCCTCATTGTCGCCGAACAGGCAGAGCATGTTGATCTCATCCTTTGCGAGACAATGGCCAGCGGGCTGGAGGCGCTGGCAGCAGCAACGGCGGCGGCGGAAAGCGGCAAGCCGATCTGGCTTTCATGGACGCTGGATGACAGCGGGACTGGCGGCCCGCGTCTACGCAGCGGTGAGACGATTGCTGACGCGGCGGCGATGATTGCGCATATCAAAACCGAGGCGCGGATGGTGAATTGTTCCAAGCCGGAAGCGGTGAACGCGGCGCTTGATGAACTGAAATCTATTGGCGGCACAGTGGGCGCTTATGCCAATGGCTTCACGTCTGTTTCGGCGTTGAAGCATGGCGGCACAGTTGCAGTGCTTGCAGCGCGGGAGGACTTGGGGCCGGATGCCTATGCCTCATTTGCTGTCGATTGGGCACGACGCGGCGCGGGCATTGTTGGTGGCTGCTGTGAAGTCGGGCCGGAACATATTGCGGTGCTGCGCGACCAGTTGGAACAGGAAGGATTTACGATTAGCGACGTCGTGTAATTGCCATGACGCTGTTTCGTTTGCGTAAGATTGATAAGAACACATAAGTAAGAATAGAGACGATGCCATGAGTGAAGCTCTTTTAATCGACCCCTCCTCCCGCCGTTCCGGTGGTCGCGCCAGTCGTGTTGCTGCGCGTGCTGCGCCACTGCCCGATCATCTGCGCCCTGTTCGGGCCGGACTGACGGGCGGTCACTATAATCCGTTGTCGCAGCGCGATGTGGAACGCATTCATGAGGCGGCTTTGGCTGCGCTGGAACTAATCGGCTTTGGCGAAGCACCGCAGTGCACGATTGATGCACTTACCGGCGCGGGCTGCATTTACGGCGAAGACAAGCGCATTCGCTTTCCCCGTGCTCTCGTTGAGGACACGCTGAAAAAAGCCGCGCGAGGCATCACGCTGCATGGCCGCGAGGAGAAGCACGATTTGCTGCTGGAAGGTTCGCGTGTGCATTTTGGTACTGCTGGCGCCGCGGTGTATTTGGTGGACAGCGAGAAGCGCGAATATCGCGAAACAACCGTGCAGGATTTGTATGATGCCGGCCGCCTGGTTGACCAGCTAGATAATATTCACTTCTTCCAGCGCTCAATGGTATGCCGCGATATTGCGGATAATTTCGAGATGGACATGAACACAATGTATGCCTGTTGTGCCGCCACAACAAAGCATGTCGGGGTGTCGTTCACCTCGCCGGACTATATGAAGGGTGCATTTGATATGCTGCACCTTATCGCTGGCGGTGAGGACAAATGGCGGGCGCGACCGTTCGTTTCCAACTCCAACTGCTTTGTTGTGCCGCCAATGAAATTTGCGCAGGAAGCCTGCATGGTTGTCGAGGCTTGTGTGGCGGGCGGAATGCCGGTGCTTCTGCTTTCCGCCGGCCAAGCGGGCGCGACTGCCCCTGCCCCGTTGGTGACGGCTATTGTGCAGGCTGTGGCGGAATGCCTATGCGGTCTGGTCTATGTCAATGCGCTGAAACCCGGTCATCCGGCGATTTTCGGAACATGGCCGTTCGTGTCTGATTTGCGCTCTGGTGCGATGTCGGGCGGGTCAGGCGAGCAGGCTTTGCTGACGGCAGGTTGCGCGCAGATGCACCGTTTCTATGGTCTTCCCGGCGGGGCGGCGGCGGGCATAGCGGACGCCAAATTGCCGGATATGCAGGCAGGCTGGGAGCAGGCAATTTCCAACGTCATGGCTGGGCTTTCCGGCCTGAACATGGTGTATGAAGCGGTGGGTATGCACGCTTCCCTGCTCGGATTCTCGCTGGAATCGTTGATATTGGGCGATGATATGCTCGGCCAAGTGCTTCGTTGTGTACGCGGGATTGATGTGAGCGATGAGAACCTAAGCATCGAGACCATGCGGCAGGTTTGCCTTGAAGGGCCGGGCCATTATCTTGGCCACGCCCAAACACTCTCAGTCATGCAGACCGAATATATCTATCCACGCTTGGCAGACAGGACTTCGCCAAAAGAATGGATTGAAATCGGCAAACCTGACCTCGTGCAAAAGGCCATTGCGACACGCAAGAAAATGCTGGGCGAACCGCCAAGACAGATCATTGATCCGGCAGCTGACAAGCTCATCCGCGAGCAGTTTAAGATACATTTGAAGGCGTTAGCTGTAGATTAAATTTTCAATTTGACCGTAAATCGGAAATGTGATTTACGATTTACGGTATGATTATACATAGACCCGCCTTTGAAGCCACATTGAGAGCCCAATTGGCGCGTTTTCCGGCAGTTGCGCTTCTTGGTGCCCGGCAGGTTGGTAAAACAACTTTAGCGAAAAAATTGACCCATGAATTTGCGGGTGCGACATATCTCGACTTGGAGAAAGCATCCGACCTGCGCAAGTTGGATGATGCGGGTAGCTATTTACGGGCACAAGCCGGACATCTCACAGTCATTGACGAAATTCACCGTGTCCCGGAACTTTTCACGGAGCTGCGCAGCATCATAGACGAACGACGGGCGGCGGGTGAGAAGTACGGGCAATTTTTGCTGCTTGGCTCTGCATCCCTCGATCTATTGCAGCAATCATCCGAGACTATGGCGGGGCGCATCAGCTATGTAGAGATGGACCCTATTTCTGCGACCGAGGCGGCAGGTGCGGCAGTTTCTCTGGACCAGCTTTGGCTTCGTGGCGGCTTCCCCGAAAGCCTGACAGCCACAAATGATGAGGAAAGCTATTATTGGCGGCAGGCTTTTATTCGCTCCTATTTGGAGCGGGACATACCTCTTTTTGCGCCGCGAATGCCGGTAAGTACAATCGGGCGGCTGTGGACCATGCTGGCCAATGGCCAAGGATCATTGCTCAATAGTGCAAGGCTGGCGCAAGGTTTTGGTCTCTCTGCGTCGACAATAACCCGCTATATTGATTTGCTGGTTGACCTGCTACTGGTCAGACGATTGCAGCCGTGGAGTGGCAATCTTGATAAACGTTTGGTGCGTTCGCCTAAAATTTACATCCGCGATTCAGGACTTGTTCACGCACTGGCGGAAATCGGCACGCTTGATCATTTGTTGGGGCATCCACTGGTTGGCCCTTCATGGGAAGGGTTCGTGATTGAAACTCTTATTGAGGCGGCAGGGCAGGCTTGCAAGCCGCTGTTTTACCGCACAGCTGATGGCGCTGAAATCGACCTTGTGATTGAGCGGGCCGGAAAGCCATTTGTTGCGCTTGAAATAAAACGATCCAGTGCACCGAAAATTCAGCATGGCTTTTTTGTCGCTTGTGAAGATTTGGGTGTCCAGCATCGCTTTATTGTGGCCCCCATAGGTGAAAGCTATGAAATCAAAGGCGACACTACGGTACATTCTATATTGGCTGCCAGCATTGCTTTGTCCGAATTAGTGAAAGTAAAATTCTGAAAGGTGTGAGTTACCCCGCTTTAAACGGCAATCTATCTTCCAGCTTCTTGAACGCCCAAACGATTATGGCGGTCAAAACCAGATAGACGACGGCGAGCAACAAGAGCGGCTCATAGACAACAAGTCTATCTTGCCGCAAGCGCGAGGCAACCGCGTAAATGTCGATCATGGTGATGGTGGCGACCAGCGGCGTGGCCTTGAGTTACAGCACAGTTTTCGCCAGCCAAAGTTAGCAAGGCGCGTTGCAGGGCTTGCGGCAGCCAGACTCGGAGGAACAGGGTCCATGGGGTCATGCCGGATGCTCTGCCCGCTTCAAGCTGGCCGCGCGGGATGCCGGAAAACGCGCCGCGCATTACCTCTGCCTTATAGCCAGCGAAGGAAAGCGTAAGCGCCAAAATGCCAAAAGGCCATGCTTGGCGCAGGTGCGGCCACATCCAACTTTCGCGCAGCCAAGGGATTTGCGGAAATAGCGAGCCAAGGCCGTAATAAAGCAACCAGAGCTGCAACAATAAGGACGTGCAGCGAAAGACCGTGCAGAAAATTTTGGCTGGTATTTTCAGGAATGTCGGGCCGGTGACTTGCGCAAGGTCTATCGGAATTGCGAGCGCCAAACCCAAACTTACTGAAACGATGACCAGCCAAACCGTGTGCCAAATGCCTTGCAAGGCCATGGCTTGGTACTTTTTCAATCCAATCCCAGCGCATGTTCTGCGCGGCATAAATGATGAAGGCTGCAAGCAAAACAACGAAAATAACGCGATGCGGCGAGCGCCAGCTAATGGGCTTATCGGCGGCGGCAATGGCGGGATTGTCTGCCATCACGCCACCTTTGGCAGGCCGTGCGTCGCGCGTTTTTCGATGCGGGACAGGACGACATTAGAGAGCAATGTGATAATGAGATAGAGTAGGCCAGATGCCATGAAGAATGTGAAACAGGCCTTGGTGGTGGCCTCGGCCTGTCGGGTTTCCCGGGTTAACTCATTGACCCCGACGGCCGCCAAAAGCGCTGTATCTTTGGTGACGACAAGCCACAAATTAGAAAGCCCCGGCAATGCGTAAGGCAACATGGCGGGCAGCGTTATGCGGCGCATGACTTTGGTTGACGACATACCGAACGCGCGGGCGGCTTCAATGTGGCCCTGCGGAATGGACATAATCACGCCGCGCAAAACTTCCGTATGGTATGCGCCCTGCACGATGCCCGGCACGGCTACTCCCGCCGCTAGTGGATTGATTCCAACATTTGGAACCCCCGATTTCTGGCAGCGATGATTTCGTCTGGGTTTGCGCGCCATGTGAAGGGTTTGGCTTCGCT
>JAYVRA010000073.1:0-5612 GCA_043776635.1 Phyllobacteriaceae bacterium | reverse complement strand
GTGAACTCAATTCCTGTGCGCATAACCCTGAATCGCACATCCAGCAAAACAAGGGAATCCAAATCTGGACTCCTTCGTTGCGATCAATCCACTAGCGTTAGCAATGTCACGCAACTCCAAGCCTTGCTCGATTGTCAGCACCAGCGGCTTTTCCGGGTACACATTTTTGCCGCTTTGCAATATCGCCTTGGTAATCGGGAAATGCGCCGCAGGAATGGTGAGGTTGACCACGACATCAATGTCACCTGACGCCAAAAGATCATCATCACTCATGGCTTTGAGGCCAAACTTTGTTGCTTGAGCCTGAGCCGTCGCCATGTTCATATCGGCGCAAGCTGTGAAGGTCAGCCCGCAAAACATAGGGGCGAGAGTGAAGTATGCGGTCGAAATATTACCGCAACCGATGACGCCAACGCGCAAATTTTTAGACATTTTATTTTCTTTATAGCTTTGATGCGGCTTCGAATGAACGGCTGGCAAAGCGGGCTGTGTCGCTTGGCATATCATATTCAAGCACAAAATTATGAACGCGGGTTTTCTTCAATTCCGCCATAATCGGCTTCCAATCGACGATGCCATGACCAAAATCGCCCAGCCGTCTTCAACGGCATTCTTGCCATTGGCAGCAATGTCTTTGATGTGCACAGACGTAATGTTGGCAGCGTTTTTCTTAATCATCTTAACGGGATCCCCGCCACCGCGAATGACCCACGCAATGTCCATTTCCCACTCCAGCATCGGCGCTGCTTTATAAATTAACTCATGCGGTATCCTGCCATCCGGCAGAGCCACAAATTCAAAATCATGATTGTGCCAGCCGAACGACTAACCTTCATTGCGATAATAAGCTGCAATTTTGCCAAGACGCTTGCCTAAAGCCTTCCAGCCCGCACTATCTTTCGGGCGCTGATCTTCAGGAATATAAGGGCAATAAATCGAGCGGATACCAAGAGTTTTGAGCGTTTTCAGCGTGCCCTTCTTGTCATCTTCCAACTCATCAGTTCCAAAATGCGCCGTTGGCAATGTAATGGCTTAGGTGTCCATCAGCGACTTCAGACCGGCAGCATCTTCGTAAAGCCCGCCGAAACCCTCGACTTCTTTATACCCGGTCTTGCCAAGAATTTGAAACGAATCGGCCAGCAATAAATGATTACGGGCGGAATATAGTTGGAACGATAAACGCTTATGCATGGCAGATTTCCCCTTCATAAAATCAGGCGCGGAGCCATTTGTCATAGTCGGAAACGAGAAGATGCAATGGTTCGACATCTTCGGTGATGGAAGCAAAACGGCCGATTGGCTCTCTGAAAACATTGTCGGTATTGTCGTCATTGACGGTGGAAACTTCGCCGATCAACACATCCTTGCCCTCGCCCCAGAAGGCGTGCCAGCAATTGGTATGCAGCGTGACGCTTTCACCCGGGTTGAGCCTCAAGAGGCCGCCCGCCTTCATGGTCCGCAGTGTGCCATCGCAGGTCACGCGCACTTCTGCATTCCCGTCGATGGTGCCGTCAGCTTTAGCCATAAACAATTCCAAGGTCAGCGTGCCGCCGCCACGGTTTATAATGTCTTCGGATTTGATATTGTGACGGTGCATGGGCGAAATTTGGTTCTGCCTCGAAATCATAATTTTCTCGGCATAAACCATGCCGCGCCCGCGCTCCAAATCCGCTGCCACGCCGTTGCGCACGGTGAACAAAAACAGCCCCAGCACATCAAACTTGTCTTGGCCGTAGTCCGTAATATCCCAGCCCATATTGCCATTTAGGATGCCGGAGCCGCCGCGAGTATTGGCCTTCATTTCAGCCGGAGACCAATAGGCAAACGGCGGCATGATATAACCGAACGAGCGAATAAAGGCGTCGGCTTGCCTGATGATTTCGTTGATTTCTGAACGTTTCATAGCACAATTCCTTTCGGCACCAGGGCGCGGCAACAAACAAATTATTTCAAATTCACACCATAGTAGCGCCATGCAAAATACGCACGACCAAGCTTGAAACTACCTTATCAAGGTTTGCAGCGTCATAGGTGTAAAGCGAACGACACGGGTTTCACCCGTCAGCATATCAAATCCACCGGCATCAAAACACCCCCGCACATCTGTTTCCAAGCTGACATGCACAGTCAAACCAAAAAGGCGTATTAAACCCTCAGAGCAAACTCAAAACTGGATAAAATTTTGGGGCAAGGTCAGCCGCAAACCACCAGTTTCAACAAAATTAACGGCATTCCTGTCATTGCAGGGACATCACTCCTCCTGCTAGTCTCGCACCCAACCGATAATAATCGGGTCACAATAATTAGGGAATGACATGAAGTATTTTATGAAAACGACAATTCTTGCCACAAGCCTTTTAGCCGCCACACTTGATACCGGTTTTGCAGCAGACAAATTAATTATCGGCACAGAGGGCGCTTATCCGCCGTTCAATTCGGTAACTGCCGATGGCAGTGTTGTTGGCTTTGACATTGATATTGCCAACGAATTGTGCAAACACATGAAGGCTGAATGTACCATCGTCACGCAAGATTGGGACGGCATAATTCCCGGTCTTCTAGCCAAAAAATATGATGCAATTATTGCCTCCATGTCGATAACAGAGGAACGCCGCCAAAAAGTTGCTTTCACAAATCCTTATTACAAAGCAGCGATGACTTTCGTTGCCAAGAAGGGCACCGGCCTCACAGAAATCACAGCTGATACCCTTAAAGATAAAACCGTTGGTGCGCAGGCTGGTACCACACAAGCTGATTTTATGACGGCCGCATTTCCTGATGCCACGGTTAAAACCTACCCGACCCAAGATGAAGTGAACCTTGATTTGGTGAACGGTCGTCTGGATTTCGGCGTCAGCGACATGTTACCGATGATGGACTGGGTGAACAATGGCAAAGACGGTTCATGCTGCGAGCTTGTAGGCGCCGCGATTACTGACACTAAATATGCCGGCGAAGGCGCGGGTATTGCGCTGCGCAAAGAAGATACTGCCACGCTTGAAGCCTTCAACAAAGCGCTTGATGCCATGCGCGCGGATGGCACGTACAAAGCCATTAACGATAAATATTTCAAGATTGATATTTTTACGATGAAATAAAATTAGTCGTCATAACGTGCCGCGTCACTAATGTGGCGCGGCCCCCATTGCCAAAGATACACATGACCCAAAACTTTGACATCGCCATCATTGGCGGCGGTATTGCCGGATTTTCACTCGCGCATTTTTTAGGCGATGCCCGCAAGGTGCTGGTGCTGGAGCAGGAAAGTGCCTTTGGCTATCATACAACTGGCAGGTCTGCCGGTGAATTTTCCTACACACACCACACGCCGCTGGTTGGCAGGCTGGCAAAGTTAAGCTTTGAGTTTTTTAATAAACCCGCGCCAAGTTTCTCCCAAACCAATCTGCTGAACTCGCGCGGCGCAGTCTATATCGCCGCCGAAGAAAAGCATGAAAAATTGACAGCGGTTTTTGATGAGGAGCATCAGCATTCCCGTGAGATGGTCATGTTGACCGTTGACGAGGCAATGCAGCGCGCGCCAATTCTCAATCCTGATTTTTTCACATCCGCTTTTTATGATCCAAACTGTTGGGATATTGAAGTCGCGAACCTGTTTCAAAGCTACGTCAAATCAGCAAAAAAGTCAGGCGTAGTTGCCCGCACAAAGGCAGAATTATTGTGGGCGAGCAGGAAACAAGGCATTTGGCACATTGAGACTGCCGCCGGAACAGCTACTGCCACAACAATTGTTAATGCATCGGGCGCATGGGCCGATAAAACCGCGTTCCTGCTGGGAGCAAATCCAATCGGCATAACCCCGCTGCGCCGCACAATTATCACTGTTGATTTGCCCCCCGAAATCATCGCCTCCTCATTGCCGGAAGTCGCGGAAATCGAGGAAGATTTTTACATGAAGCCCGATGCCGGCAAGCTGATGATCTCGCCTGCCGACGAGCACCCGAGCGAGCCATGTGACGCCCGGCCGGAGGAGCTGGATATCGCATGGGCCATGCACTGGTTAAGCCTATCAACAACCATCAACGCTCGCCACGTATCGCACTCATGGGCGGGCCTGCGCTCGTTTGCGCCAGACCGTGCGCCTGTCGTCGGCTGGGATGCAAAAGTGGAAGGCCTGTTCTGGCTTGCAGGCCAAGGCGGCTTTGGCATTCAAACCTCGCCGGCGCTAGGCCGTTTGGCCGCAGGCCTGCTGCTTGGCTTGCCTCTGCCCGATGACTTCAAAGCCATCGGTATCAACAGTGCAGAATTGGATCCGGCACGTTTTAGAGTATCCTTCGCAAAAGTGTGAATGGTTTTGTGTTGAAAAGATGCCACAAATTAAAGAGTTAGAACATCGTTCGCAAAAGTGTATGCGGTTTTGCGCCAAAACGATGCGACAGAACAAGAACTTAGAGCAATGCGCCGATACTATATCGGTGACCTGTGCTCTGAGAAGAAAATCGCCGATTCTACATTGGCAACCGTTTCTTTAAGTAATCAGTTGGCGGCTTTTGGCTTCCACCCCGAAAGCCCGGAAGCAATCGCGCGGAACATTTCAACCGTCTCTTCCTCAACCAGACTGCCGCCAACGCCATCATTGTCGAAATCGCGGTGCGCCGACGTTTTAACAATCACAATGCGCGCCGGTCGGTTAACATAAATATATTGCCCGTAAATGCCGATCGCATAAAACTCGTCGTCCGCCTTGACAGGCACCCACCATTGATAGCCATAGCCCATACGATCCGACGTTTGCGCAGCGGCGGGCGCGGTTGCGGCAGTTGACGCCTTAATCCAGTCCGCAGGAATGATCTGTTGTCCATTGGCCTGCCCGTAATTGAGCATCATCTGGCCGAACCGCGCATAATCGCGGCTCCGCATATTGAGCCCGCCCAGTGCAAACGCCACGCCATAGCCATCAGTCAAATAGACAGCATCACTTTCGACGCCAAGCTTAGACCACAAAGTTTCCTCCATCAGCCGGGGCAAGTCCTTGCCTGTCACAGCCCGCAGCACCATGCCTATAATGTGAGTGTCAACCGATGTGTACTGGCGGGCAACGCCCTGTTCGCGTTCACGCGCCTTCAGTGCGACCGCGAAATCATCCATCGAACCACCAAGTGCCAGAACGCGGCCCATCTTGTTTATATCCGAGCCAAACGCCTCATAGTCTTCGTCAAATTTCACACCCGATGCCATGTTGAGCACATTGCGGATTTTCACCCCTTCATACACAGTCCCCTTCAAGCGCGGCACATAGGCATCGACAGGATCATCGAGACTTTTGATCTTGCCATCGGTAACAGCTAAGCCGAACATTGCCGATAGAAATGATTTAGCCATCGACCAGGAAATGCGTTTGTCCTCGGGCTTAGTGCCGAGGAAATATTCCTCGTATGCGATGCGCCCGTCCTGCATTACGATGAACGAGGTTGTGCGTGTCTTTGCCAGCCAATCGCCCGCCAGCTTCGGCTGACCTTTCCAAGAATAAGTCTGTGCAAGTGCGCGTTTGTTTTCCACTAGTGGATTGATTCCAACATTTGGAACCCCCGATTTCTGGCAGCGATGATTTCGTCTGGGTTTGCGCGCCATGTGAAGGGTTTGGCTTCGCTGTG
>JAYVRA010000072.1:0-58988 GCA_043776635.1 Phyllobacteriaceae bacterium | reverse complement strand
TCGCGGCCGTAAATGCCTTTGATTGTTAGCGACTTGAAGATCACGCGGTTCCAATCGACGGGGACGGGGACGGCGGGGATGCCGAGCATGGCTATTTTTCCGCCCATGATCATGCGGTCCACCATTTGATCGAAGGCTAATGGTGCGCCGGACATTTCGAGGCCGATGTCAAAGCCCTCGCGCATCCCGATGCGGTGCATCACGTCTTGCAAATCTTCGGATCCGACGTTGACAGTTACGGCGTCGGTTACTTGGTTGCAGAGTTCCAAGCGGTAATCATTGACATCTGTAATGACCACGTGGCGCGCGCCAACGTGGCGGCAGACGCTTGCTGCCATGATGCCGATGGGACCGGCGCCGGTTATCAATACGTCTTCGCCGACCAGATCAAACGACAGCGCGGTATGTACGGCATTGCCGAGCGGGTCCAAAATCGCACCGATTTCATCGTCCACTTCCGGTGGTAAATGAATCGCGTTAAAGGCGGGGAGTTTGAGATATTCGGCAAACGCACCGGGCACATTGACGCCGACGCCTTGGGTTTCAGGATCAAGATGAAAATGTCCGGCCCGCGCCATGCGGCTTTTCATGCCGATAAGATGGCCTTCGCCAGAGACGCGATCTCCCACCGCCACAGTGCGCACATGGCTGCCAACCTCAACCACGACACCGGCATATTCATGGCCGATCACCATGGGCACGGGGATGGTATTTTGCGCCCATTCATCCCATTTCCAAATGTGCAAATCCGTGCCGCAAATGCCGGTTTTGTTGACCTTGATGAGAATGTCATCAACGCCAATAGTAGGGATTGGCTCGTCCCGCATGATGAGGCCCTCGGCCCGTTCGGCTTTGACTAGTGCGCGCATGGTAATGGTATCCTGTATTTTTAACATCATTAGGACTCTGAGAAAATCTCTTGTTCGGCAGTTGAAAAATGTACTCGCTCACCCTCAATGGCAATTACTTGATGAATTGCTGCACGTTTAACGCCTAGTATTGGGCGCAGTTGTGCGATAATTGCATTTGCGCGACTTTCAAAGTTGGAGGGCAGGATTAAAGCTAATTGTGAACCAGCGGTTGTCAATCCAACAATCGGTATTCTGAAATTGGTGAGTTGGTCATATTTTAAAGTCAATTTGAGAACGAACTTGTCGTCAAGTCGCATCGAATAGGCGCCCTTTTCCAACAACTTCCCGCTCACAGAAATTGTGCCGGAAGGTTGTTGAACGAGTCCAACACTTTCAAGAGTCAGTAAATTCCGAAGTCTTGGATGCGACTCTATTGTTTCGTTGGGAATGCTGAATGAGTCTAACCTGCTATCCGCTATTGATTGGAAAAGAATTGCGGTTTTCTGGTCGAGCTCTGATGCAACCCTAAGCGTCGTCAGTGAGAATGTCTTTGGAGAACGAATTTCACCACTTAAGATTTTTCCCCAAAGCAATTGCATTCTCTCGGTCGAAGCCTTTGCAGCGTAGTTTTCAAAAAAATTGAGCCAGTCTTCATCGACCTCACTTGGTGACGCATCGGCCTCAGGATTATTGGTGCGAAAATCAGGCAATGCCAAGATGTCTTCAACGGCGACATGTAGGACCGCATCATTGTTGAATTGCTCGCGCTCTATCTTTGATAGATAATTTGCTGCCGCGCGCCGGGCAAATTCTCCGTTATCACTCACATATGACCCCACTGCTTTTTGAGTCATTTCAATCATCTGAACTTCGGATAAAGTTTTCGCTCTTGCTATTTTCGTCTTATTTTCCATCCGAACATTTAGCAAGTCGACAAGGTTTCCGCCCAATCTGTCAATTGAAGATATTAACCTGCTTTTGACTTTGCCTTCTATTCCGCTTTCAGACAACTTTCCTGATATTATGATTTCATTATCTAATGGATCTTGTTCGGACATGTCGAAATTCTTTCAATCTTAACTGGAACCAGTAATTTCGAATTTCATACAAAAGTTGAGTAAATTGCGGTTCAAACTTATTGATCCAATGCACAGGAATTTATTGGTAAGGTCCGAGGTCTATACCTTACCTGTATTCATTATTGAGTGCCATATTGTTCATCAGATAACTCCCAACTCTTGTCCCGCCTTCGTAAACGCGGCAATCGCCATATCCACATCCGCAGCCGTATGCGCGGCGGACATTTGGGTTCTTATACGGGCTTTGCCTTGAGGCACCACGGGGAAGAAAAACCCGGTGACGAAGATGCCGAGATCATTCAAGCGGCTTGCCATTTCCTGCGCAAGCTTCGCCTCGCCCAGCATCACAGGAATGATGGGATGCCCGCCAGGCAAAAGGTTGAAACCGGCGGCGGCCATGCCGGAGCGGAATCGGGCTGCATTGGCAAATAGTGTTGTGCGAAGGGCGTCGCCCTGACTGGCAAGCTCAATGGCTTTAGTGCCTGCGGCAGTGATGGCAGGCGCGAGCGCGTTGGAGAAGAGGTAGGGTCTGGCGCGTTGGCGCATCAGGGCCACAATGTCATTAGATGCAGCGATGTAACCGCCCATCGAGCCGCCGAGCGCTTTGCCCAGCGTGCCGGTGAGAATGTCCACTTTGATGCCTGCGCGTGCGGGCGTTCCTGCGCCCTTCGGGCCTATGAAGCCAGTCGCGTGGCAATCATCGACCATGATGAGCGCGTCGTATTTATCGGCCAGCGCACGGATGGAAACGAGATCGGCGAAGTATCCATCCATAGAAAACACGCCATCGGTGACGATGACAACGCGCCGCGCGCCTTTTTCGCGGGCGGCTTTGAGCTGCGCTTCGAGATCATCCATGTCGCCGTTGGCATAGCGGAACCGTACTGCCTTGGAGAGGCGTATGCCGTCGATGATGGAGGCATGGTTGAGGCTGTCTGAAATAATCGCGTCCTTATCGCCGAACAGCGGCTCGAACACGCCGCCATTGGCATCAAAGCAGGCGGCAAAGAGGATCGCGTCTTCCATGCCCAAATAGCTTGAAAGTTTTGATTCAAGTTCGGCATGTAAGTCATTCGTGCCGCAAATGAAACGAACGGAAGCCATGCCCAAACCATGGGTATCGAGTGCTGATTTGGCGGCTGCGATGAGGGCGGGGTGATCGGCTAAGCCCAGATAATTATTAGCGCAAAAATTCAACACTTCGCGCCCGCCCGCAACCTTGATGCGCGCAGACTGGGGGCCGGTGATGGCGCGTTCGACTTTCCAGAGCGACGCACTTTTGATTGCGGCCAGTTCTTCGGTCAGACCGGGCAAGGTGCGTGATGAGGACATCGGAACTCCGGCGCAAATGATAACGCGGCTATTCTGCTAGAGCAAGTCGAGCTCAAACGGAACCTAAATTCGCCCCAAGAACCGGGCGAATTTTGATATTTTTTGGATTTATTTGACCTCGACTTGCTCTAATTGGTCCGATTAGTCAATCAGTGGACCGACGATTATGAAGGCTCGGGCGACATGCCGAGAGTAAAAAGCACTATGTTGTGGAAATTGATAAATTGAGCAAAAGTTCGTCCATTGAACAAATGCTTGACAGCATCAAAGATGCGGTTCTCAATCAGTTAGGGAGACGGGTCATGCGCAGGGCTGATTATGAGTAACAATAAGCTTGGAGCGATGAGCCTAAGTGATTCTGTGCCTTCTAACCGGCAATTTTCTGTTGCCAATATTGTGCCGGGAGAATTCGCCGTCTTGATCGCACTCTACATGACAAGCTCTGCGGGCAGGCTTACATCATGACCGGCATTAAATGCATAATTTTTGATTGCGATGGCGTCTTGATCGACAGCGAGGTGATTAGTGCGCGCATTATGATTGAAGAGTTGGCGCTTGAGAACATTGAAATAGACTTCACTTATTTTCAAGCGAATTTCCTTGGCCGTGGTTTTGCAAAAGTTTCGGCAGACATTCGTGCAAACTCGGGGCGGTTTATTTCCGGCGATTTTGAAACGCGTTACAGAAGTAAACTTTTGGAGGCGTTTGCAAATGAGTTGCAACCAATGCCCGGGATATTTGAGGTTTTGAATTCCCTTAGCCTGCCATGTTGCGTCGCCACAAGCAGCAGTCCGGCCAGAGTGCAAAACTCACTTAAAATAACGGGAATGACGCACTATTTCGGCAATAATATTTTTACCTCTTCGCAGGTGAAACATGGCAAACCCGCCCCTGATTTATTCCTGTTCGCGGCAGCAGAAATGAAAATGGCCCCGGCGGATTGCCTTATCATTGAGGATAGTGAAACCGGCCTTGAGGCTGCATGGCGCGCACGCATACCGGTATGGCATTTCACTGGTGGAAGCCACTTGCATGGCTCTCCAAACAACGCGCGCCAAATACCAACTTTTGACAACTGGGCTGTTTTCCCCGATATCCTCGCTCAAGCAACAAGCAAGCAGTCACATGTCCGGTAAAATCGACACAGAACCCACCCGCCTGGATGATGCCGCCCGCGCCGGTTGGCTATACTATGTGGCTGGCAATACGCAGGAAGAGGTAGCCCGAAAACTGAATGTTTCGCGCCAGTCCGCCCAGCGGTTGGTTGCACTGGCAGTGAGCGAAAAGCTTGTCAAATTCCGCATCGACCATCAAATTGCCAATTGCATGGAGCTCGCCAATAATCTGGTCCAGCGCTACGGCCTGCTGTCTTGCGAAGTAGTACCAAGTGAACCCGGCGCGGGAAATTCCACTGTAGGCTTGGCCGAAGCCGGTGCCAGCGCGATGGAGCGGCATCTTCGATCAACTGACCCTCAAATTGTTGCGGTTGGCACAGGCCGTGTTCTGCGTGCGTCAGTCGAGCAGCTGGCACCATTGCAAGCCCCGCAGCACCGGATTGTTTCGCTGCTTGGCAATATCACATCTGATGGATCTGCAACGCCTTATGATGTGGCAATCCGCATGGCGGAGCGCATCAACGGGCGTTATTATCCGATGCCCTTGCCGGTGTACGCCCGCTCGCCGGAGGAGCGTTCGTTTCTTCACAATCAGGATCATGTCCATAGTATTCTCGAATTATGCAAACAGGCCGACGTGACCTTTGTGGGCATCGGCGGTGTCGGTGAAAATGCACCGATACTATTGGATGGATTTTTGAATCAGGCTGAAATAGTAGCGCTCCAAAAAGCAGGCGCAGTCGGCGAAATTATTTCATGGGCCTATGATAAGCATGGCAAGATGATTAAGGGCCTGAACAATGAGCGGGTGAATAATGCTCCCATTGTTCCCACTGATAAAAAACCCGTTTATGGCATCGCAGCAGGCGACGCTAAGCTCTCAGCTATTGCCGGTGCACTTGCAGGAAAACTGGTTAACTCATTGATTACTAACGAGTATACCGCAGAATACCTTCTCAAAAACTAGTCAACTCAATAAAATTTCAAGAAATCCAATTGGTGCGTTGCAGCATCGAATTAGCATTGACTCTTTTTACCTTGGTGGATAATTGCTCACAACCAAGGCAAATGCTCATCTTGGTCCATTTGGGAGGAGTTTCTATGAAGTTAAGATCAGTACTTATTGGTGCTGCGTCGCTGCTGGCTATTTCAAGCTTTGCACAGGCAGAAACCAAGCTAACAATCGCTACAGTGAACAATGGTGACATGATCCGCATGCAGGGTCTCACCGATGATTTCACTGCTGCTAACCCGGACATTAAATTGGAATGGGTGACGCTTGAAGAAAATGTTCTTCGCGAAAAAGTAACAACCGATATCGCTGCCAAGGGTGGTCAATTCGATGTTCTCACTATCGGCACATATGAAGTGCCAATCTGGGGCAAAAAAGGCTGGCTCGTGCCTTTGACAGCCGTTGATGATCCTGCAGATTTGCTGCCGGCTATTGCCGGTGGTTTGACTGTTGATGGCAAGTTGATGGCCGCGCCATTCTATGGCGAATCTTCAATGGTCATGTACCGTACCGACCTGATGGAAAAAGCCGGCATGAAAATGCCTGATGCTCCGACTTGGGCTGACATCCGCAAGGCTGCCGATAAGATGACAGACAAAGCAGCCGGCATTTCCGGTGTTTGCCTTCGCGGCAAGGCTGGCTGGGGTGAAAACGCTGCTTTCATCACTGCAATGTCCAACTCGTTTGGTGCTCGCTGGTTTGATGAGAACTGGAAGCCACAGTTCGATCAACCTGAATGGAAGGCCACTTTGGATTTCTATCTTGATCTGATGAAGGCTGACGGTCCGGCCGGCTCGTCGTCAAACGGCTTCAACGAAAACCTCGCTCTCTTCAATGCCGGTAAGTGTGGTATGTGGATTGACGCTACCGTTGCGGCATCTTTCGTAACTGGCAAGGATTCGACTGTTGCAGATAAGGTTGGTTTCGCGCTCGCTCCGGATAACGGCCTTGGCAAGCGTGCAAACTGGCTTTGGGCATGGTCACTTGCAATTCCTGCCGGCACACAAAAGGAAGAAGCTGCACAGAAGTTCATTTCTTGGGCAACTTCCAAACACTACACAGAGCTCGTTGCCTCCAAAGAGGGCTGGGCAAACGTTCCTCCAGGCACACGCACATCACTTTATGCGAATGCTGAGTATATGAAGGTTCCGTTTGCCAAGATGACTTTGGATTCAATCAACTCGGCTGATCCAACCAAGCCAACTGTAAAGCCGGTTCCTTACGTTGGTGTTCAGTTCGTGGCTATTCCTGAGTTTGCTGGAATGGCAACGAAAGTTGGCGAAATCTTCTCGGCAGCACTTGCTGGTGAAAAGACATCTGACGAAGCACTTGCTGAAGCTCAAACTGAAGCTACGCGCGTCATGACTGAAGCTGGTTATATCAAGTAACCTGTTCCCTCCCGGAACACCGGGCTACCTGGCGCTATGCCGGGTAGCCACCCATCTTTTGAAAATTTGACGTTATAGAATGGGTGATCATTATGGCCACACAGCAGACCCGTACGCTTGGAAAAATAGCCGTCGCGCCCTCCGTGATATTGCTTTTTTTGTGGATGATTGTGCCGCTGGCAATGACCATCTACTTTTCATTTTTGCGCTACAACTTGCTCGATCCGAATGACGCCTGTTCGCTTTTACACCCGGCGCAATTGTTTGACAGCGCCAACCGGTGCCTCGCAGGTTTCCGCAACTATGCCTATTTTACTTCCGATTCCGCCTTCTGGCAGGCCATGGGAAACTCGATTAAACTGGTAGGCGCCGTGCTGATTATCAGCGTGGTATTCGGAACACTCTTTGCACTGCTGCTGGATCAAGAATTCTTCGGTCGCGGCTTCATCCGCATCATGATGATAGCGCCGTTTCTTGTCATGCCGACCGTGAGCGCTTTGGTTTGGAAAAATATGATGTTGAACCCGGTATCCGGATTCTTCGCTTACATTTCCAGAGGCCTTGGTCTTGAGCCGGTTGACTGGTTCGCGCATTATCCAATGACCGCCGTAATTATGATCGTGGCGTGGCAATGGGTTCCGTTTGCAACGCTTATTTTGCTCACCTCTTTGCAATCGCTGGACGGCGAGCAAAAGGAAGCTGCGCAGATGGATGGCACACCGCCGCTGTCTTACTTCTGGTACATTGTGCTGCCGCACCTTATCCGTCCGATGACTGTGGTAATTCTCATCGAAACAATCTTCCTGCTGAATGTTTTCGCTGAAATTTACGTCACCGGTACAGGTGGCCGTGCCGGAAACCTGCCATTCCTTGTTTATCAATATGGTTTGATTTCCAACAACATCGGTGCCGCATCAGCAGGCGGTCTTATTGCGGTCATCCTTGCAAACATTGTTGCCTTCTTCCTGATGCGGATGATTGGCAAGAACCTGGACGCTTGAAGATAGGAGACAGTTTATCATGGCACAAAAATCTTCCTTACGCCGTAAATCATTTGTTACCGTTCTGGCGTGGACACTTGGGCTTCTGGTTTTTTTCCCGATTTTGTGGACGATTTTGACCAGTTTCAAAACAGAAGGCGATGCAATCAACATCCCGACTTTCTTCGAAACGGGCTGGACTGTTGAAAGTTACGGGGTCGTTCAAGAGCGGTCCAACTACTTCCAGTTCGCGTGGAATTCTGTGGCGTTGGCGCTTGGTTCTACTCTGTTTGCTCTTGTTATTGCCATTCCATCCGCATGGGCGATGGCATTTGCGCCGAGCAAAAAAACCAAGGATCTGTTGATGTGGATGCTTTCCACAAAGATGATGCCGCCGGTTGGCGCACTTATACCGATTTTTTTGATCTTCCGTGATTTGCACCTGTTAGATACCCGCTTTGGCATCATAACAGTCTTAATGCTGCTTAACCTGCCGATTATCATCTGGATGCTCTACACTTACTTTAAGGAAATTCCGGGTGAGATTTTGGAAGCTTCCCGCATGGACGGTGCGTCTCTAGGCAAGGAACTGCTTTATGTCCTAACCCCGATGGCGCTGCCGGGCATCGCGTCAACACTTCTCTTGAACATTATTCTGGCATGGAATGAAGCATTCTGGACCTTGGCATTGACAACAAAAGATGCCGCTCCTCTCACGCAGTTTATTGCATCTTACTCAAGCCCCGAGGGTCTGTTCTGGGCAAAATTATCCGCCGCATCGACCATGGCAATTGCACCCATCCTGGTGCTCGGCTGGTTCGCACAAAAACAACTCGTACGCGGTCTCACATTCGGAGCGGTGAAATAAAATGGGCACGATTTCTCTCAAAAATGCACGCAAAGCCTTCGGTGACACCATCATTATTCCAGGTGCTACTCTTGATATCAAGAACGGCGAGTTCGTCGTTTTCGTCGGGCCCTCCGGCTGCGGCAAATCAACATTGCTGCGCATGATCGCCGGACTGGAGGATTTGACTGCCGGTCAAATCCTGATCGATGGCAAGGACATGACCGACGAAGCGCCATCCAAGCGCGGCCTTTCAATGGTATTCCAATCCTACGCTTTGTACCCGCACATGAGCGTGCGCAACAACATTGCATTCGGTCTGAAAATGGCCGGTATGCCGAAAGACGAAATTGACGCAAAAGTGGCAAAGGCTGCCGATAAGCTCAATCTTACGGAATATCTGGAGCGTAAGCCGGGACAACTTTCCGGCGGCCAGCGCCAGCGTGTGGCAATCGGTCGTGCGATTGTGCGCAATCCATCCGGCTTCCTGTTCGATGAACCATTGTCAAACCTTGATGCCGCCCTGCGCGTCAACATGCGCCTTGAAATCATGCAGATGCACCAGGATTTGGGTGCAACTATGGTTTACGTGACCCATGACCAAGTGGAAGCCATGACCATGGCTGACCGTATCGTCGTGCTCAACCGTGGTAATATCGAGCAGGTCGGGTCACCGCTTGATCTCTATAACAAGCCTGACTCACTCTTTGTCGCGGGCTTTATAGGTTCACCGAAGATGAACCTTTTTGGCGGCGCGGAAGCGGCAAAATACCATTCCACCACCATCGGCATCCGCCCTGAGCATTTGTCGATTTCATCGACCAAGGGAGCATGGCCTGCAAAAATCAGGCTGGCCGAGCATTTGGGCGCAGACACATTCCTGCATGTCGATGCAGGTGCAAACGGTATGATGACGGTACGCGCAGAAGGTGAATACGAAGCGCATCCCGGCGCGGACATTTTCCTTACGCCCGATGCAACCCGCATTCATCGGTTTGGAACTGACGGAAAAGCAATTCGATAATGCGCTTACAGGGAAAAAATGCACTGATAACCGGCTCGGCGCGCGGCATAGGCAAGGTGTTCGCCGAGGCTTACGTGCGCGAAGGCGGGCGAATTGCAATCGCAGATATCAACTTGGAGGCCGCTCAAAAAACGGCGGAAGAGCTGGGGTCTTCTGCGGTCGCGGTTGCAATCGACGTAAGTAGTCGTAAATCCATTCGTGAGGCTGTTGATCAGGTGAATTCAATGCTTGGCAGCATTGATATTCTTGTAAACAACGCGGCACTTTTTGATCTTGCACCCATCGTTGAGATCTCTGAAGCAAGCTTCAACAAGCTATTTGCAGTAAACGTCTATGGCGTTTTATTTACAATGCAGGCAGTCGCAGAGAAGATGATCGCACAGGGTCGCGGCGGCAAAATCATCAACATGGCAAGCCAGGCCGGTCGGCGCGGCGAGGCTTTGGTTGCTGTTTATTGCGCGACTAAAGCCGCCGTTATCTCGTTAACGCAATCAGCCGGGCTGGACCTGATAAAGCATGGCATCAACGTCAATGCGATCGCACCCGGTGTCGTGGATGGTGAGCACTGGGACGGCGTGGATGCGCTGTTTGCAAAATATGAAAACCGTCCGCTGGGCGAGAAAAAACGTCTTGTCGCCGGCGAAGTGCCTTTTGGCCGTATGGGAACCGCTGACGATTTAGTTGGCATGGCGGTCTTTCTGGCTAGCAAGGATGCAGACTATATCGTCGCCCAGACATACAATGTCGATGGCGGAAATTGGATGAGCTAGACCCGATGACACATGCGCTGTCTAAATTGATGGAGACGAATATGGTAACCTCACTTTCTGCGGGGACTTTGGGCGAAGTTGCGAAAACCGTAACAGTTCCCCACTATCAGCGTTCGTCTTTGAAGGCTGGTATTCTGCACTTTGGCGTCGGCAATTTCCATCGCTCGCACCAGGCTATTTTTCTCGATGATTTGTTTAATTTGGGAGAGAGCCAGGATTTTGCACTCATCGGCGCAGGCGTGCGCGAAGCCGATGAACACATGCGCCAAAAATTGTTGGTGCAGGATTGGTACACCACCGTTGTTGAGCAAGAGGCCGAAAGCAGCACCGCCCGCGTCACCGGCTCCATGATCGATTACGTCAAGGCCGCCGATAGCGCGGCCATCCTGCAAAAGATTGTTGATCCCGCAATTCGCATCGTCTCACTGACCATTACGGAAGGTGGCTACTATATTAATTCCGCTACTGGAAAGTTTGATACTGAACACGCTGATATCGTTTATGACGCGGCAAATCCCGACGCGCCTGTCACAGTTTTCGGCCTCATTATAGAAGGCCTTAAGCGTCGCAAAGAAGCCGGCATTCCTGCATTCACAGTCATGTCCTGTGATAACATTCCGCACAACGGCAAGGTGACAAAAAATGCGGTTGTCGGTCTGGCAAAAATAATCGATCCGGATTTTGCCAGCTGGGTTAATGATACGGTCGCGTTCCCTAATGGCATGGTTGATCGCATCACGCCTGCGACCAGTGACCGCGAGCGTGCAATGCTTGCGGCAGACTTCGGTATTGATGACAATTGGCCGGTATTTTGCGAAGGTTTCAAACAATGGGTGCTGGAGGATAATTTCCCGTCCGGTCGTCCGGCGCTCGAAAAAGTTGGCGTGCAGTTTGTCGACGATGTATCACCATTTGAGCTGATGAAAATCCGCATCCTCAACGGTGGCCATGCTGTTATCGCTTATCCGGCAGCGCTGATGGATATTCACTTTGTTCATGAAGCAATGGAGAACCCGCTGGTTAAGGGCTTTCTCGATAAAATTGAAAATGATGAAATTATCCCTTGTGTGCCGCCAGTGCCGGATACAAACATAAATGATTATTATAAGCTGATAGTCCGCCGTTTCTCTAATCCGAAAATTGCCGATACAATTACGCGCCTGTGCCTTGATGGCTCTAACCGTCAGCCGAAATTCATTATTCCCTCAATCATAGACCGGCTTGCCCAAGGCAAAGGTATAATGGGTTTGGCATTGGAATCAGCACTGTGGTGCCGTTATTGTGCGGGCGAAACTGACAGCGGCAACCATATTTCACCCAATGACCCGACACAATGGGACCGCCTGCAGGCGACTGCAAAGTTAGCTAAAACTGAGCCGGATACATGGCTGCACATGAAAAATATTTATGGAGATATTGCAAACTCCGACAAATTCCGCGAAGCCTTTGCAGTGGCACTATCCATGCTATGGAAAGACGGAACGAGGGCAACTTTGGAGCGTTATATATCTGGCGCACTCTAAGGGTTCGTTCCGATAGAGGAACAAAACTTTGCGCTTAACAACAAATTTTTATTTGGCTTTGTCGCGATGAGCGACGCCCTGCTCATTATATTTGATTGCGATGGCGTGTTGGTGGATAGTGAGCCATTAGCAATGCGAACATTGCTTGAGGTGATCGAAGAAGCAGGCCTTAAGCTCACACCAGAAGTCGCCATTGAGCGCTTCCTTGGCCGCAGCATGACATCCATCAGCCGCCTGCTGCGCGATGACTATGGTCTGGACTTTGGCGAAGCCTCGCTTGAGGACATGCGCAGCAGGCTTTATAAGTTGTTCCGCAATGAATTGACCCCTATCTCGGGCATCGCTGAAGCGGTGAGCGCCCTTGATGTCAAGTGTTGCGTGGCGTCATCCAGCCAGTTTGAGCGCATTGAGTTGGCGCTTGATGTGACCGGCTTGCTGCCGCTGTTCAAAGACCGCATTTACTCAGCCTCGATGGTCCGCACAGGAAAGCCCGCACCCGATCTATTCCTCCACGCGGCCAAATCCATGGGCGTTGACCCATCGCGCTGTATCGTTATTGAAGACAGCCCGGCGGGCGTGATTGCAGCCAAAAGCGCTGGCATGACAGTGTTTGCCTTCACTGGCGGCGGCCACGCCACCGGTGATCTTCACTTGCAAAGTCTGGCTCGCCTCAATCCGGATAAAACCTTCTCAGACATGCGTGATTTACCGCGCCTGCTCAGCGAAATATCACCTCTGAAAGGCGGCATCGACCCCGATGACAAGCTGGTGGTCGCCGTCGATGTTGGCACAACCAGCGCACGGGCAGCTGTATTTAACACGTGCGGCGATATGTTCGGGCGTAATGAGCACCAGATTGCGATGAACCAAACACAGGCTGATTTTGCAGAGCATAACTCAGAGGATGTTTGGGCTGCCGTTTGCAAAGTGGTAAAAAAAGCAGTGGCTCTTTCCGGCGCCAAGCCGGAGCAAGTTTCGGGCATCGGCTTTGACGCAACCTGTTCGCTGGTGTTGCGGGACGGTTCAGGCTCCCAGATTTCTGCCTCCACCACAGGCGATCCACGCTGGGATACAATTTGCTGGATGGATCACCGCGCCTTAAGCGAGGCCGACGAGTGCACTGCAACCGGCCACCGCGTGTTGGATTATATCGGTGGCGTCATGTCACCGGAAATGCAAATTCCCAAACTAATGTGGCTCAAGCGTAACCTGCCGGAAACTTGGGAAAATCTGGGCCTCGCCTTTGATCTTGCTGATTTTTTGACGTGGAAAGCATCCGGTTCTCTGGCCCGTTCGCAATGCACATTGACGTGTAAATGGACATTTTTACCGCATGAGAATGTGGGTTGGCAGAGCGGTTTTTTGGATCAGGTGGGGCTTGATGATCTTGTCAAAAAAGCTGATCTGCCCAGTGTTGCCAGCCCTGTTGGTAATACTCTAGGCAGACTAACGCGAAACGCCGCAGACAGCTTGGGCCTGACTACCTGCTGCCAGGTAGGAACGGGCCTGATCGATGCTTACGGCGGCGCAATAGGCGTTCTTGGCGCCTTCGCACAAAACGATGGCACGTTGGACACGCATCTGGCGCTGATTGCCGGAACATCGAGCTGCGTGATGACAATGAGCCACGAAAGCCGACTGACACGCGGGGTTTGGGGGCCTTATTATGGAGCTGGTCTTCCTGAATTTTGGATCAATGAAAGCGGGCAGTCCGCCACAGGTGCCCTGCTGGATCATATAATCCGCGTCCATGCGGCTGGTGTTGAACCAAGTGCGGCGACGCACTACAAAATCATCCGGCGCGTCGGTGAGATGCGTGCCAGCGAGGGCAGGGACTTGGGCGGCCGTCTGCACGTCCTGCCGGATTTTCACGGCAACCGCTCGCCATTGGCGGACCCGCACGCGCTTGGTGTCATTAGCGGATTGTCGATCGACGCTTCGTTCGATGGACTGTGCAAACTTTATTGGCGAACCGCGGTGAGTATCGCGTTGGGAATCCGGCACATATTGGATACGCTTAACGCCAATGGCTACATCATTGACACACTACACGTAACCGGCGGTCACGTTCGCAACCCTCTGTTGATGGAGTTGTATGCCGACGCAACAGGCTGCACTGTTATTGAACCGGTGTCCGAGGACGCAACACTGCTCGGAACCGCAATGGTGGCCGCCGCTGCCGCAGACCTTTATTCCTCACTTACTGACGCCTGTGCGGGCATGTATAAAGGCGGGCGCACGCGCAAGCCAGACCCTTTTGCAGCAGCCCGTTTTGATAAGGATTATGCAGTGTTTCTTGCCATGCAACGCCATAGGGCGGAGATCGAAGCGCTGGCTTGACATATATTGGTCCTATACTCGCGAACGATATCGTCAAATTCACCAGTAGTATGCCCCATTTAACGCAAGATACGTTCAAACGGAATCATAGCTCATACAAAGAACTAAGTGAATTCTGATAACAACAGATTCAGTCAAACGTATTTTGCATTAATTCACCAGTTGCTAAGCCAAAGCGATTAATGTTGATGGCTATTGATAAGGATTTAATGACAAATGCCACTTCCGCTGCAAGATTGCGAACCGATGAGTTTCGCGTTTGAAACTCAAGCTTTGGTGAAATCGAGCGGGTTTCGCGAATATGATGCGCGTTGGTGGTTCGGGCATCCTGCTTCATCAAAAGGGCCTGAAATCAACCTTTTGGGCGTTCAAGCGCTTGGCTTGGGTCTTGCCACGATGATCCGCCGGCGAGGTGTGGGGCCGGATATTGTCGTTGGTCACGATTTCCGCTCCTATTCGCTTTCCATCAAATTAGCGCTGATTTCAGGTTTAATGTCCGGCGGCGCGAAGGTGCATGATATCGGGCTTGCCCTTTCGCCTATGGCTTATTTCGCCCAGTTCGCACTAGACGTACCCTCCGTCGCGATGGTTACGGCCTCACACAATGAAAATGGGTGGACTGGCGTGAAAATGGGCTGCCAACGCCCGCTGACCTTCGGGCCGGACGAAATGAATGAGTTGAAAAGCATCGTGCTGAACGGTGATTTTGACCAAATCGGCGGCGGCTCGCTTATTCAGGTGCAAGATTTTCGCAAGCCTTATTTGGATGAAGTGCTTTCCGGCGGCCCAATCAAGCGCAAGCTGAAAATCGTTGCGGCTTGCGGCAATGGCACAGCGGGAGCGTTTGCGCCTGAAATGCTGGAGCGTCTGGGCTGCGAAGTGATCCCGATGGATGTCCATCTCGACCATTCCTTTCCGCGCTATAATCCGAACCCTGAAGACATGGAAATGCTCCATGCCATGGCTGCAAAAGTGCGGGAAACGGGTGCGGATCTCGCACTTGGTTTTGATGGCGACGGCGACCGCTGCGGCGTGGTGAATAATGAGGGGAACGAAATCTTTGCCGATAAAGTCGGCGTCATGCTGGCGCGCGATATTTCCCTTGTTTACCCCGGCAGCCAATTTGTCGTGGATGTAAAATCCACCGGCCTGTTTAACACCGACCCCGTGTTGCAAGCCCAAGGCGCGAAAACAGACTATTGGAAAACCGGACATTCCTATATCAAGCGTCGCGTAGCTAAGCTTAACGCCATTGCCGGATTTGAAAAATCAGGACATTTTTTCTTTAATCCCCCCATCGGGCGCGGCTATGATGACGGGCTGGTGACAGCCGTCGCTATCTGCCGGATGTTAGAGCGCAACCCCGATAAAAGCATGGCCGATCTCTATCACGCACTGCCCAAAACATGGGGCACGCCCACTATGTCGCCACACTGCGGCGATGATGTAAAATATGGCGTGATCAACAAGATCGGCGACCGCTTGCAAGCCATGCTGGCGAACGGCGAGGCGATTGCAGGCGCGAAAATAACCGGATTGGTGACTGTGAACGGCGTACGCATTATGACCGACGATGGAACGTGGAGCCTTATCCGCGCCTCATCGAATAAACCTGAATTGGTTGTGGTCGTCGAAAGCCCAATCTCCGAACTGAGGTTACGGGCTATGTTTCACGCCACAGATGCGATTTTGCGTGAAAACAGTGAAGTCGGCGCATATAACCAGACCATTTAGCAAGAGGCGGAATTTATGCAGATAAAAATCGCTAATGAGAAAATTCTTGGTTTTGTGATGAGTGGAGGCGTTGGTTCGCGGCTGTGGCCACTTTCACGCGAAGATAACCCGAAGCAATTTCATGCGCTTTCCGGCGATGGATCGATGCTGGTTAAAACCGTGCAAAGACTTTGCGCCCGCACCACTGGCCCCGTTTCCGTCAATCTGATTGCCGGCGAGCGCCATGCGGAGCGGGTGAATTTCGACCTCGCCGGCATTGATCTCAAAGGGGGCAGGGGGATTTTTGAGCCTGTCGGGCGCAACACTGCCGCCGCCGTTGCAGTCGCAGCGCAAGTGGGGCTGGACGAGGGTGACAGTCTGGTTTTAGTGGTTCCTTCCGATCATGAAATTTCCACGACGGCGCAATTTTGGGAAACGATTGAGCTGGGCGTTCCAGCTGCTGCCAAGGGCCGTATCGTCGTATTCGGCATTAATCCGGATGTGCCGGAAACCGGATTTGGCTATATTGAATGCGTTGAGCCACAAAAAGGCAGCAGTATTGGTGATGTGTTGCGCTTTGTTGAAAAGCCCGATCTGGAAACGGCCAAGCATTATCTAGCGGCAGGAAATTTTCTGTGGAATGCAGGAATGTTTCTGTTCCGTGCGTCGGCGATGCGGGATGCATTTCTGGAACTGGCACCGGATATTTGGGCTGAAGCTACCAGCGCACTCGCCGATGCAATGTATGATGATGAGGGCATTTTTCTGCCTGCTGAAATTTATTCAGCCATACGTTCCGAAGCCGTCGATACTGCGATTATGGAAAAATTATCAACCATTGCGGTCGTTCCCGCCCGGTTTCGCTGGAGCGATTTGGGCTCTTGGCAATCACTGCTTGAAGTTAGCCCGACGGATGAAAACGGCAATGTGATAATCGGCGATGTGCTGGCGATTGATTGCAAAAATAGCTATTTGCGCTCGCAAGGACGTTTGCTTTCAGTAATTGGCCTTGAAGGTATGGCAGTGGTTGCCACGCAAGATGCAACCTTTGTCGCGCCGGTTTCCAAGAGCCAAAACGTCGAGCAAATCGTTGAGCGCTTGGAAAAAACCGGACGTCTCGAAGCGCGTATCACGCCTATCCATGACAAAATGCCGGAAACCGGAGCGCACGCCAAGCGCATCCGCCATTGGCTATTTGAAGAGACATTGCCGCTTTGGTCAACCGCCGGGCTCGACAGGGTGCATGGCGGATTTCACGAGGCGCTGTCGTTCAGGCTGGAGCCTGTTAACGCCAACAAGCGAATGCGCACCATGGCGCGACAAATTTATGTTTTTGGGGTAGCGCACGAAATGGGGTGGAGCGGCCCGTCGCTGGACATCATTGATCACGGTATCTCATTCATTGAAAAGCACGGCCGCTCGAATAACGGCGGTTGGATTAGGGTGATGAAGCCGGATGGTTTGCCGCTCGATATTACCGAAGACAGCTATGATCATGCCTGCGTTTTGTTGGCGCTGGCCTATGCTCACAAGGCCGGACATCCCCGTGCGCTGGACTTGGGAATGCAAACATTTGAATATCTCGATGCGCATTTGACTGACGATAATGGTGCGTCATTCAAGGAGACAGCGCAGGGAGGTCTGCCGCGCCGCTCCAACCCGCATATGCATCTTTTGGAAGCATTTTTAGCTTGGCACAAGGCAACCGGAGAGCGCTCCTATTTAGACCGTGCTACCAAAATAGCAGACCTGTTTGCTAAACACTTTTTTGATAGTGATAACTGGACGTTGGGTGAGTATTTTGAATCAGATTGGCAAGCTGCTTCCGGCGATAGTGCGCTCTGGACCGAACCTGGCCACCACTTTGAATGGGCTTCGCTTTTGGTCTCTTATGCGACCTTTTCAGGCCGCAAAGAGTTCAACGCCTATGCTCGCAAACTCTACTCCAGCGCCATTGCCAACGGTCTCAACCGCGCCACCGGATTGGCCTATGACGCGGTTACGAACACTGGAATTCCAATCGTTCGCACCTCGCGCTCGTGGCCGCAAACTGAGGCGCTTAAAGCGGCAATCGCGCTGGATCGTATTGGCGGACCGGACATGAAGCCCGAGATCGAGGCGCGTGCCGGACGTCTGTTTCGTTGGCATATCGAGCCCGCACCGGAAGGCCTTTGGATTGACATGCTGGACGAAAAAGGCCGTGCAAAATCAGCCAATGTTCCGGCCTCAATTTTCTATCATCTGGTGTTTGCACTGACCGAATATTTGAGCGTGGCGAGGCATTAGAGCAAGTCGAGTTCAAATGAATCCAAAATATCAGAATTCGCCCGATTTTTGTGGCGAATTCTAATTCCGTTTGAACTCGACTTGCTCTAGTAATGGCCGTGATCCATTGTCGCCCGTGGATTGTGTCCCATCCCGCGACAGTGAATATGGCATTATTCCTGCAAAGCTCCTGAAAAGGAGTTGCGGCATGATAAGACGACAATTTTTAGCAGGTGGATTGTTTACAATTCTATCCCGCCCTTCAATGGCGGCAAGTTTGCTTCAGGACATCGCTTTACGAGGCTCATTGGATGCCACTGAAGCTGGTATCAGGCCCGATGCGTTGGACGATCAATCCAAGATTTTCGCTAAACTTTTGGCGGTCGCTTCCAAGTCCAATCAAGAGATATTTTTACCACCCGGTGAGTACCGCGTCTCCAACATGACCCTGCCAAAGCGCGTGCGCATTCACGGTGTTTATGGTGCGTCGCGGATTATTTACGGCGGCGAAGGGCATTTGTTTGCGGCAGAAGATACTGAACTGGTTGAGATCGAAGGCGTGGTTTTTGACGGGGCAAACCGTGGCCTGAATGAACAAAGCCAAGGCTTGATTGAGGGGCGGCGCGTGCCCCGCTTTATCCTTTCAAACTGCGAGATTATTGGCAGCGAGAAAAATGGTGTTTCATTGGAAGGCTGCGCCGGACGCATAGAAAAGACCACCATTTCGGGTGCCTTCGATGCAGGAATCTGGAGTGTCGAGGGTGCAGGCATGACCATTGCAGACAATGATGTGCATGATTGCGCCAATGGCGGCATTTTGGTGCATCGCTGGCAGGAGGCGCATGACGGCACGATAATCACCGGAAATCGCGTTTCCCGCATCGACGCGAAGAATGGTGGTACGGGGCAATTTGGCAATGGAATCAATGTTTTCCGTGGCAATGATGTTGTCGCCAACGGCAATCATGTCAGCGATTGCGCGTTTTCCGCCATTCGTTTTAACAGCGCAAGCCAAGCGCAAATCATCAATAATAATTGCAAAAACAGCGGTGAAACGGCGATCTATTCCGAGTTCAAATTTGAAGCCTCCATCATCAGCGGCAATGTTGTGGATGGCGCGGCGAATGGCATTTCTGTGGCCAATTTTAACGAGGGCGGGCGGCTTTCCGTCGTTGCGAATAACATCGTGAGGAACATGAAATTGGACGGTCCTTATCCTGCGGATGCCGCAGGATTTGGTATCGGTATTGCGGTTGAAGCTGATACTTCAGTCAGCGGCAATATCATTGAAAATGCCCCAAGCATTGGCCTCAATATCGGTTGGGGGCCGTATATGCGCGATGTGAGCGCGACGGGAAACATCATCCGCAAATGTGGCGAAGGCATTGCCGTAACAGTAGTTGAGGGGGCTGGCAAAGCGGTTATCAACAGCAATGTGCTTAGTGAAAATATCAAGGGTGCAATACTAGGCCATCGCTGGGCTGATGTAGTGACTGGCGACATGGCTACTTCAGGCAATCAGGGAATTGCGACACTAACCGTTGAGAACAATCAGGCAGCTTAGGGTTCGGCCCTGTTAATTTTAGCGAAATGGTCGGGGTGATTTTTGGTGAGTGCCAGAAGCGAAGGCGCAGGAAATGCGAGCATTTTCAAGCCTTTGCGACAACGCGATCGCCGGAAAGCGCCCGATTTTGGCACCAACAGGCAACTGACTTCACTCAGCGGCGTCAAACAGTTTAAACGGGCCTTAAGCCTGTTCTGCACTGTTTTCCTTGCATAGTTTCGCCATTCGCCTGCCATTTCATCAAAATTAACAGGTCCAGACCCTAAGCCAAAAGTCCCGCTGGGCGTGATAAGCCGTATTCTATACGGTTCCAATTGCGGGCAGGTTTACGCGCCATTTTACCGTAAGTCTCACTCAGCTCATCTTTGCCAAACAGCTTGGAAATAACCGCAGCCACCATAGTTTCGCAGCCGCGAGACGAACCATCGTCACATTTGAGCGCAATGCCGAGTCCCAATTCGGGAATAGCCGCGCAATAGACCGCCTCTGCTCCACCTTTGGCAAAAACGCGGGCAGGGGCGGCCTGCATTAACTCCGTGCAGGCGCGGCCAGTGCCAGCAACATGCCATGGCTCAGCCATGCACGCATTTAGCAATCTGGTTGCAGCGCTGGCCCTCTCACGCGAAAAGCCTATGCCGGTTGTCATGCGGGCAAACCCATGGGCCAAGTCCTTCAGCGCAATGGCATAGGTGGGGATTGAGCAGCCATCCGTGCCGCACTGGTCAACATTATGGGCAGCGCCGGTCACGCTTGCCATGGCATCGCGCACATGATTTTGTACAGCATGACCCTGCGCAACATAGCCATGCGTATCAATGTGATCGTGAGCCGCTGTGCAAAGAAACCCGGCATGTTTACCCGAACAATTATTATGAACTGCCAGCGGCTTTACACCGTTTGACACAAAATCAATCAGCACCGGCTGGTCGAAAGGCCAGTGCGCGCCGCATTCATAATCGGCCTCAGAAAGACCCGCACGTTGCAGCATCATTCGCGCTGTTTTGACATGCCCCGCTTCCGCCGAATGCGATGCACAGGCCAGCGCCAGCTCCCTGTTGCCAAATCCGTAAGCATCCGCCGCACCGCTTTCGATAAGCGGCAGCGCCTGAATGGCTTTGATGGCGGAGCGCGGAAATGTCGGGCGCTCAATATCACCGATTTGCATCACAATAGAGCCGTCACCATCCACCACCGCGACAGAACCGCGATGGCGGCTTTCCACGACAGCGCCACGTACGATTTCGACCAGAACCGGGTTTTCCAAGGTAATCCCTCCAACAACACTTGCTTAATGCCCCATATCCTACTGAAACAACAAGCCCTGTCTATCAATCCCTGCCCGAATTACGGCTTTGTGCGTCGCGGAAAGCATGGTGGATGTCGCATGGTTTGCGTATAACTTGGCGGGTTGTCATGCGTTCAGTCTATGATGACACCAAGGGGTAGCGCTGCACATGACACGTCCGAATATTCTCATCATTATGGCGGACCAGTTCAACGGGACTTTTTTTCCTGATGGACCGGCGGCATTTCTTCACGCTCCTCATATGAAGGCGCTGGCGGCAACGTCCGCACGATTTGCCAACACCTATACCGCGTTGCCGCTGTGTGCCCCTGCCCGCGCTTCGTTTATGACGGGGCAGTTGCCTTCGCGCACCGGTGTTTATGATAATGCGGCTGAGTTCCGCTCGGATATTCCGACATACGCGCATCATCTGCGCCGTGCAGGATACGAGACTGCGCTATCGGGCAAGATGCACTTTGTCGGGCCGGACCAGATGCACGGCTTTGAGGAGCGGCTGACCACAGATATTTACCCGGCTGATTTTGGCTGGACGCCGGATTATAGAAAACCCGGCGAGCGGATTGACTGGTGGTATCATAACCTAGGCTCTGTCACGGGCGCGGGCGTGGCGGAAACCACAAACCAGATGGAATATGACGACGAAGTCGCGTTTCACGCTAACCAGAAACTCTATCAATATTCACGCGCTACGGATAAGGCGAACCGCCGCCCGTGGTGCCTCACGGTTTCGTTCACGCACCCTCACGACCCCTATGTGGCGCGGCGCAAATATTGGGATTTATATGAAGGCATAACCGCGTTGGACCCCACCGTGGGCGATCTTGGCTATGGCAATCAAGACCCACATTCCAAACGTCTGATTGACGCTTGCGATACCCGGAATTTTACCATCATCAAGGATCATATCCGTCGTGCGAGGCAGGGTTATTTCGCCAATATTTCTTATATAGACGACAAGGTGGGCGAACTGCTCGAAACGCTTCGTGCAACACGGATGCAGGATGATACGATTATTCTGTTTACCTCCGATCATGGCGATATGCTGGGCGAGCGCGGGCTGTGGTTCAAGATGAATTTCTTTGAAGGCTCGTCCCGTGTGCCGCTGATGATTGGCGGCAAAGGCATCACACCGCAACTCATCACAGCGCCGGTTTCGACGCTCGATATCAACCCGACACTGGCGGACTTGGCAGGCATTGATATTGCGGAAATCATGCCTTGGACAGAGGGCGTGAGTTTGGTTCCGCAGATGAATGGCGAGGGACGTACGGCGCCTGTGTTGATGGAATACACCGCCGAAGGTTCGCAAGCGCCGCTGGTTTGCATTCGTGAAGGTGACTGGAAATTCAGCCATTGCGAACTTGATCCGCCTATGTTGTTCAACCTGAAGGACGACCCGCAGGAACTGTATAATCTGGCAGCAGACCCTGCCAATGCTGCGATGGTGGAAAAATGGATGGAGCGCGTTCGGGCGCGTTGGGATATGAAAGCGTTTGATAGCGCAATCCGCGAAAGCCAAGCGCGGCGCCGGGTGGTGTATGAGGCGTTGCGTAACGGCGCTTATTTCCCGTGGGATTATCAGCCGCTGCAAAAAGCATCCGAGCGCTATATGCGCAACCATATGGACCTGAATGTATTAGAAACATCCAAGCGTTTCCCGAGGGGCGAGTGATGTCGGCGGGCAAACATTTCGATACAAAACCAACCCTGATTGAAGCTGATTTCGTGATCGTCGGGTCCGGCTCGGCTGGCTCGGCGCTGGCTTACCGGCTGTCTGAAGATGGCAAATATACCGTTGCAGTGATCGAATTCGGCGGCACTGATTTCGGGCCGCTGATCCAAATGCCTGCGGCGCTTTCGATACCTATGAACATGAACCGCTATAACTGGGGCTTTCAAACGGAGCCGGAACCGCACCTTGGCGGGCGGCGTTTGGCGACGCCCCGTGGCAAAGTTATTGGCGGGTCATCATCAATAAACGGCATGGTTTACGTGCGCGGGCACGCCAAAGATTTTGACCATTGGTCGGACCAGGGTGCGACCGGCTGGGGCTACGCCGATGTGCTGCCATACTTTCAGCGCATGGAAAATGTGGAGGGCGGTGAGGACGGCGTTCGTGGTCGTTCCGGTCCTCTCTACGTGAAGCGCGGCCCGCGCAAAAACCCGCTTTATGGCGCGTTTGTGCAAGCGGGCAAACAAGCAGGATTTGAACTTACCGAAGACTATAATGGCCTGAAGCAAGAAGGCTTCGGCGCGATGGAGCAGACCATCCACAATGGCATACGCTGGTCTGCGGCCAATGCCTACTTGAAGCCTGCGCTAAAACGCGGAAATGTCAGCCTTATTAATGGCTTTGCCCGCAAAGTGGTGATGATGAACCAACGTGCTGTTGGCGTTGAAATTGAGGCTCACGGGCACATTCAAATGGTTAAAGCGTGTCGCGAGGTTATCCTTGCGGCGTCGTCAATCAACTCGCCAAAGCTGCTATTGCTATCAGGCATTGGACCGGGCGCGGAATTACAAAATCATGGCATAGATGTGGTTGCGGACCGGCCGGGCGTGGGTCGCAATTTGCAGGACCATGTGGAAGTTTATATCCAACAAAAATGCCTGCAGCCGATCACGCTTTATTCCAAGCTGAACCTAATTTCCAAAGGCATCATTGGTGCGCAATGGCTGTTCCTCAAGCGCGGCGATGGCACGACAAATCACTTTGAAACCTGCGCGTTTTTGCGCTCGGCACCGGGCGTGAATTATCCGGATATCCAGTATCATTTCATCCCTGTTGCCATTCGCTATGATGGAAAGGCCGCAGCGGAGAGCCACGGCTTTCAGGCCCATGTCGGCCCGATGCGCTCCAAGTCGCGCGGGTCAGTCACGCTGCGTTCAAACGATCCGAATGATGCTCCTAAAATCCTGTTCAACTATATGAGCCACGAAGATGACTGGCGCGACTTTCGCCATTGCGTGCGCCTCACCCGCGAGATTTTCGGGCAAAAAGCATTCGACCCCTATCGCGGCGATGAGATCCAGCCAGGCAGTCATGTGCAAACTGACGACGATATAGACAACTTTTTGAAGCATCATGTCGAGAGCGCCTATCACCCGTGCGGCACGGCGCGGATGGGCGCGGCAAGTGACCGCCATGCCGTCGTGGACCCCGAAACGCGCGTCATCGGCGTGAATGGTTTGCGCGTTGCAGACTCGTCGATTTTCCCGCAAGTCACCAATGGCAATCTCAACGCACCGTCAATCATGACAGGCGAAAAGGCTGCCGATCATATTTTGGGTAGGACCCCGTTGCCTCGTTCCAATCTCGAACCGTGGGTCAACCCACGATGGGAAACATCAGACCGATGACGCACGCATGGAACTTGCAAAGTGTGGGCATGAGCCGTATCTTAAATGCTGGAACTGATAATAGAACAGGACTTTTCAGATGCGAAATCTTGTAACGATTGCAAATATAGTGAAAGAATCAATAACTGGCGAATTAACACAGATTGAAATTCGCGACGTAATAGTTGAAAGCGCCTTCGATCGCGAAGGTGACGAATATTTGCGAATTAATGTAATTTATACAGGTGCTCCGAGAAATTTGGACCCAAAAAAAATATCTGGTATGGTCAGGAAGTTGAGACCAAAATTGCTAGAACTTGCTAATGAAACTGCCTTCCCTGTAATTTCTTATATTTCATCCACCGAATGGGGGATTAAGCAAGTTGCGGCCGCTTGATTTGATTGCAACAGCCAAAAAACTGGCCATGGCGAATCCAAAGAAACCAAGGCAATCGGACCTAAAACTTGCCGTCAGTAGCGCGTACTATGCGTTGTTTCATTTTCTAGCCAAAACATCGGCCGATTCCATTATTGGTACTTGGAAGATTTACAGAGCAAACAAAGCGTGGCAGCAAGTTTATCGTGCGCTTAATCACGGCCCTGCAAAGACCGCCTGCATAAATAAGGAAATTGCACACTTCCCCCAAGAAATACAAGATTTTGCAAATGCCTTCATCGCGATGCAAGCGAAACGGCACGATGCAGACTATGACCCATTCAGCCGTGTGTATAAGTCTGATGTTTTGGCAGAAATTGATAATGTTAAGGTGGTTATTGATGGCTTCAAAAATGTCAGCATAAAAGAAAAAAAGGCCTTTTCTGCCTGGGTATTATTTCCAAAGCGACCCTTATAGATATCATAATTTAACTGAAAAATGGAGCGGCAATGCGCGCGCAACCCAAGGGCTCTCACTATGTGGCCGGTGAATTTATTGATGATGCTATGGGGCAAATCCTGGAAAGTGTCTATCCTGCGACGGGCGAAGTGATCGCCTGCCTGCATGTGGCTACGCAGGCTGTGGTGAATAGAGCAGTTGACTCAGCGCGGGATGCGCAGCCGTATTGGGCCTCGCTGAAGGCGGTTGAGCGCGGGCGTATATTGCGCAAAACCGCTGATATCTTGCGGCGGCGCAACCAAGAAATTTCCGAAATTGAGACGCTGGATACCGGCAAAGCCATTCAGGAAACCACCGTTGCGGACCCTGCATCGGCTGCCGATACGCTGGAATTTATGGGCGGTGCGGTTGCGGCGTTTAATGGCGAGATGATTGATCTGGGCGGGTCATTTGCCTACACGCGGCGCGAGGCGATTGGCGTTTGCGGCGCGATTGGCGCATGGAATTACCCCATACAAGGCGCGGCATGGAAGTCCGCTCCGGCGCTGGCGATGGGCAATGCGATTATATTTAAGCCCTCAGAAAATACACCGCTGTCAGCCTTGGCACTGGCGGAATGTTACGAAGAGGCAGGGCTTCCAGCTGGTCTGTTCCAAGTCGTGCAAGGGCGCGGTGAGGTTGGTTCTATGCTGGTCAACCATCCGCTGATAGACAAGATTTCGCTCACTGGTTCCGTGCCGACCGGCATGAAGGTCATGGCCGCTGCGGGCGGGCAGATGAAACACGCCACAATGGAGCTAGGCGGCAAGTCTCCGCTGGTTATTTTTGATGATGCCCAGCTTGAAAACGCCGTTGGCGGCGCGATGCTGGCGAACTTTTATTCGACGGGGCAAGTCTGCTCCAACGGCACGCGGGTTTACGTGCAGCGCAAGTTTCATGACCAATTTATGGAGCGCCTGATTGCCCGCACCAAGGCCATTAAAATCGGTGACCCGATGGCCCTGGATACGCAAATGGGACCGATGGTCAGCCTCGCCCAGCGCGACAAGGTGAAGGGCTATATTGACATTGGGATGGCGGAAGGTGCGAACCTCGCGCACGGCGGCGGTATTCCGCAGATGCAAGGGTTTGATGGCGGTGCTTGGATTGAGCCGACGATTTTCACCGGTGTCACCGATGACATGCGCATTGCGCGTGAAGAGATATTCGGCCCCGTCATGTGCGTGCTGGTTTTTGACGATGAGGAAGAAGTTATCGCCCGCGCCAATGATACTGAGTTCGGGCTTTCCGCCGGAGTGTTCACACGGGATATCGCGCGGGGCCATCGCGTTATTGCGCAGTTGAAAGCCGGGTCATGCTGGATCAATAATTATAATCTGGCCCCTTCGGAAATCGCCTTTGGTGGTTTCCGCAAGTCCGGCATCGGACGCGAAAACTCGATTGAGGCGCTGCGGGTTTATAGCCAACTGAAGACGATTTATGTCGAGACCGGGGATGTGGCGAGCCCTTATTGAGATTTATCACAGCCACTTTTTGTAGCGAAAATAGGCCAGCGGTAAGATAGCCGATAGCAACATCAAAATGACTGCAATCGGATAGCCGAACGGCCATTCCAACTCCGGCATCAATTTGAAGTTCATTCCGTAGATGGATGCCACCAACGTAGGGGGCATGAAGCCAACAGAGGCTACCGAGAAAAATTTGATGATAGCATTTTGCTCCACGGAAACGAAGCCAACAACGGTATCCAAGAGAAACGTGATCTTTCCAGATAGAAAATCGGCATGGGTGCGTAGCGATTGAATATCGCGCTCGATCAATTGAAGGCGGGCCTTTACGACAGACTTCTTACCCGCCGCAGTCGGGTCAGTGTGCATGTAGGAAATCAAGCGGCTAAGACCTGACAGACACTCGCTCACCTTTGAGAGGAACGAGCCTTCATTGCCGAGTAGCCGCATGGCATTGCGAAAACGCGGCGTGGACATGGGGTTGGTGTTATCCGCAAACAGCAGTTCGGACTCCGCATCAAGATGCGCCGCCACGCCCTCCAACAAATCCGCCACGCGGTCCGTTACGCTTTCAAGCAGCCCAAGCATCACCGAACGCCCGTCGCAAGCGCCTTTGACCAGCTCATTGCCGGGCTTGGTGACACGGTTTTGGAAAAATAATATTGCCTTCGGCTCGACATAGCGCACAGTGATGAGCATATTTCCAGTGAGGATAAACGTAACAGGATTGATGCCGGGCTTCGTGCCTTCAGACGAATGCAGCAGCGGAACAGTAAAATACTGCGCGTCATTTTCCGCATAAAACCGGCTGGAATCCTCAATTTCCTTCATGTCTTCACGGGTAGGAATGGAAATGCCCGTCAGCTTTTCGACGTGCCCGTCTTCCTCTACAGACGGGTGGAGGATATCAATCCAAACGGTTTGCGCAGGCAATGCAGTGCAAGCGTTGAGCAAGTGCGGTGCCAAAATGGAATTTTCAACTGAATAGGCTGTAATCATGATGCGGTTCTATTTCATTTCCACGCAATGGTCTTTGAAGAACATGGCCGCACCCGTTTCGTCGATTTCGCCAGAGGCGACATCTAAGACAAACTCGATAATTTTACCTTGCGTTGCCTCCACCCGTCGGCCATGAAGCAACAAAAAAGCATATGCCGCCACAAACGCTGTGCGTTGATTTCCATCGGAAAACGGGCGATTTTTAGCGATACCAAACAGATATGCAGCCGCCAATTGATAAATATCGGGGCTTTCATACGCGAACTTGTTGATCGGGCGAGCTAGCGCCGCCTCAAGAGCATTTTCATCCTTTATGCCTGGCAGTCCCCCGTGTTGAGTCAATTGTTCAGCATGAAAAATATCAATTGCGGTACGAGTCAGCCAGCGCCACTCACTCACTTCGCAAGCTCGCGCAGCGCAACTTTGTATTTAGTCATGCATTCGCGCGCGGCCTTGAGTTGGCGTGCAAGATGATCATCGGCCGGTAAAAAAGTGATCCCATCCGCCCCATTGACGATGGAAACCTCGTCACCAGCCTTCAAATCGTGAAACGCCAACACATCCTTGGGAATGATTACGCCCTCAGAGTTTCCTATCTTACGTATGATGGTGTTCATGTTGAATTCCTTTAGTTAGCAATAGAAGCATAACACCCTAAAATATTTGTTGCAACTAACATTATAACATCAGTTGATGCCGACGCTCAATTGTTCCAGCAACGCCACCGCCGCCTCGGCAATTACAGTTCCCGGCGGAAATATTGCTGTCGCTCCCGCAGCCATCACCGCTGCCATGTCTTGGCGTGGAATGACGCCGCCGACGACAATCAAAATATCATTGCGCTTGAGTTTCATAAGCGCGGATTTCAATTCCGGAACCAGCGTCAAATGCCCCGCCGCCAGCGATGAAACACCGACGATATTGACATTCTCACGCGCGGCCAATTCTGCCACTTCTACCGGCGTCTGGAACATTGCGCCGACCACGACCTCAAAACCTAAGTCACCAAAGGCCGTGGCAATCACCTTCTGCCCGCGATCATGGCCGTCTTGACCAATCTTGGCGACAAGAATGCGCGGTGCCGCTCCAGTCCTTTTCTTGAACTCATCCACCCGCGCTGCGGCTCTAGCCACGGCGGGATCACTGCCCGCCTCTTCGCGATAGACGCCTGAGATAGTTCTCACCTCCGCCACATGGCGGCCGAATGCCTTTTCCAACGCCAGCGAAATCTCGCCCACCGTCGCTTTGGCACGGGCGGCTTTGACGGCGAAATCAAGCAGGTTGCCGGAGCCGGAACGTGCCGCATCCGTCAGCGTATCCAGTGCACTTTCAGTCGCTGTTACATCTCTCGTGCCCTTTAGTTCCTGCAATTTGGAAAGTTGCCGCGCCCGTACTTCGGCGTTGTCGATTTTTAATACATCGACGTCGATATCGCGTGCGGGCCGATAGGCGTTGACGCCGACCAGCACTTGTATGCCGCTGTCAATCCGTGCCTGCGTTCGCGCTGCGGCTTCTTCAATGCGCAGCTTGGGAATGCCCGCCTCAATGGCTTTCGCCATGCCGCCCAGCGCTTCCACTTCCTCGATATGCTGCATAGCCCGCGCCACCAAGTCATGCGTCAGGCGCTCGACATAGGCCGAACCTCCCCACGGATCGATGATGCGGGTCATGCCGGATTCTTTCTGCAAAATGAGCTGCGTGTTGCGTGCAATGCGCGCTGAATGATCAGTTGGCAGCGCCATCGCTTCATCGAAAGAATTAGTGTGTAGCGATTGCGTGTGGCCCTGCGTCGCCGCCATCGCCTCGATCATTGTGCGCATGATATTATTATAAGGGTCTTGTGCAGTAAGCGACCAGCCGGACGTCTGGCAATGCGTACGCAGCGAGAGCGAACGCTCGTCTTTAGGTGCAAAATTTTTTTGAATAAGCGCCGCCCAAATCAGCCGCGCCGCGCGCATTTTGGCTACTTCCATGAAGAAATTCATGCCAATTGCCCAGAAAAACGAAAGCCTGGGCGCAAAACTATCAATCGGCATTCCAGCGGCCACGCCCGCGCGGGCATATTCAATGCCGTCAGCAATCGTATAGGCCAGCTCCAAGTCCGCGCTCGCGCCCGCTTCTTGCATGTGGTAGCCGGAAATCGAAATCGAGTTAAACTTCGGCGTATGCGTTGCTGTGTAGGCAAAAATATCCGACACAATCCGCATCGAGGGCTGCGGTGGATAAATGTAGGTGTTGCGTACCATGAACTCTTTGAGAATGTCGTTCTGAATGGTGCCCGCAAGGTCTTTTTGAGCCACGCCTTGTTCCTCGGCGGCCACAATATACAGCGCCATAATCGGCAAAACCGCACCATTCATGGTCATCGAAACCGTCATCTCGCCAAGTGGAATGCCATCAAAAAGTTGACGCATATCAAGGATAGAATCAATCGCCACACCCGCCATGCCGACATCGCCCGCCACACGCGGATGGTCGCTGTCATAGCCGCGATGGGTCGCCAGATCGAAGGCGACGGACAAGCCTTTTTGCCCCGCTGCAAGGTTCCGCCGATAGAAAGCGTTGGACGCCTCGGCTGTCGAAAATCCGGCATATTGGCGGATGGTCCATGGCTGCTGAATATACATGGTAGGGTAGGGGCCGCGTATGAAGGGCGGTGCGCCCGGCCATGTGTTGAGGAATTTCAAGTCCGCTAAGTCCCCTTCATCATAACTGGATTTGATCGTGATATTTTCCGGCGTCAGCCATGTCGCATCAGACTTTACAAGCGGTGTGGCGGCGCTGTTCTGCCATGCAATTTTTGTGAAATCAGGGATCAAGATGTTGCTCCCTCAAACGCTGCGGCAGTGCGGATTAATGGCATCGCCTCACATGAAATCACACCGGAGTGAACGGGCGCCACGGACGCAGAGTCAAGCACTACAACAGCTCGTTCGCCCGCTAACCTATGCGTCGTCGTGCCAATAATTGCCCGCTCGCCGCTGGCATGAGCGCTTGCACGAGCCACCGCAGTTTGCGCCACGCGCATTTGAAAATGCCTGCCAAGCAGACTACGCAACATGCCGCCTTCGGCTTCTATGGTTTGAAACTCGCCCCACGCCGCCGCGCAGATTTCGCGGGTTAAATCATCAACACTGCCGGAACCCGAGGACGTATCGCTGACAAATCCCACGTGCGCTTCATCGCGCAAGATGAGCTGCGTGTTCCGCGCCACGCGCCGAGCGAAGGCATCAGGCAGACCGTGCGCAGTGGTATAAGGCAATATTGACAGAGAATTAGCGCCGCCGGCGACGGCAGAAAACGCAGCTATCGTGCAGCGCAGAATATTGGTTTCGACGTCCAATCTGGTCATCATCCGCATCGATGTTTCGGCATGAATGGTGACAGGCGCAGCCTGCGCGACGCCGCAAACTTCCAACACCCGCGCCCACAGTAAGCGCAACGCCCGCAGTTTGGCCGTCGAAACAAATTGGTCTTGGTCAACCGAAACCGCAAAGCCCACATGAGCAGCTGCATAGGATAACGGCTGACGCGCCTCCACAAACATCCGCAAATGTGATGCCGCAACTGACAGTATCGCGCCAAGTTCCTGCGCCACGCTTGCACCCGCATTATGATAGGCGCGTCCATCGGCTTCCAGCAAAACGCCCGGTACACCCGCCGCAAACAGTCCAGCCAGCGATTGCGGCAGCGACGCTTCGAGCGCCTCAATCGTCATATTTTTGTGGCCGGTACTGGCGAAACTCGACGCCGGATCAATGCCCGGCGAAAGCCGCAAGCCGGACATATTCGCTCTGCGTGAGCGCAAATACTCGACCAGCCAATCCGCGGTCGCCCGCGATGCAGGATGCGGGTCAATGCGCAGTGTCATACCTTCCAAAGGCAGCGGGTCCAGCACGGCAGCCATCGCGTCTTTTGAAACCGGCAACCCAAACCCGAATGCGTTTGCCGCACCGGCGAACACCAGCGTCAAACCGGTTGCGCCACCAGTGATATCTTCTTGCGCCTGTGCCACGGCTCGTTGAATATCCGTATCATCAACCCGCTGGCAAATCGCCCAATTACCAGTCCGTTGAAACACTGCTTGCGCATTCACATTGCGCGGCATGATGGACGATATTTTCAACCCGTCATCGGTGTAGGAATTCAGCGCACCATCGATATCGCCGCCCTTCAAAGCCTTGGCTGCAAGCACGCGCCACGATGCCTCGCTTTGTGCTGCAAAATCCGGTTGTGTAAGAATAGTCGCGTCCATCATCGCTCCGCATTCAAGCATAAGTCACCATACTTTCATGACGGTAACAAAAAAGCGGCAATGCAACAAAGGTTACATAAGAGCGCAGCAAAAGTATGGGGCAGCAAGCGCTGCCCTATCAGTCTCAATGTCTAATTCCCGGGTTAAATAAACTGGCCAAGACCCGGGATTGAAGCCACAACCTCGTCAATCGGGCCGTCGCCAGCCTTTTCGCGTGCGAAGCGGATGGTTTCTTTGGCCACGCCGCCGATTTCGCCCATGCCCATGCCCATGGCCATCAATTGTGTGCCAAGGCCCATAACGCCGCCCATAAAGCCGGGCTTATAGGCCGCTTCTGCCATCATAGCCTCTGCGCCGGGCATGGCAGCGATGAGTTCGCCCACTTTGCCCGCAGGGCCTTCTGCCTGCAAAAAGCCAAGAATAAGCCCAACGGAGCGTTCCGCCTTTGGCTGATCCAACCCAATATTATTCACAATGCGCTGTACGAGTTCGTTCATGGGAGCCTCTAAAAATTCTAACGTTTACGTCATATGCACAATCTGCTTTATTTGTACAAGCTGCTAATGTCTTAACTAAGCCATTGTTCTAACTTGCCATGCCGATTATATCGGTCCGGGATACCTGATTTGAATTGGAAAAACGAATGCTTGAAGACGGAAAACTTTTCATCGGCGCCAGTCGCAAGCCGGATGACAGCATTCAGCGCGGTGAGTATCTGGCCCTGAAATACGGCAACCGCCATGGCCTTATCACCGGCGCTACCGGCACAGGTAAAACCGTCACGTTGCAAATCCTCGCCGAAGCCTTTTCTAATGCCGGTGTGCCGGTATTCGCCGCCGATATAAAGGGCGATTTGTCCGGCGTTGCCGCTATGGGCGAGCAGAAGGATTTTCTGGTCAAACGTGCCGAAGCTATCGGTTTGAAGCCTTACGAAAATCAAGAGTTTCCCGCAATTTTTTGGGATCTCTATGGCGAGCAGGGCCACCCCATTCGTGCCACCGTATCCGAAATGGGGCCATTGCTTCTTGCACGCTTAATGAACCTTTCGGATGCACAAGAGGGCGTGCTTAACATTGCTTTCCGTCTGGCCGATGAAGAGGGCATGTTGCTTTTGGATTTGAAAGATCTGCAAGCCATGCTCACCGAAGTCGGCGAGCGCTCCAAAGAATTGCAGCTGCGCTACGGAAATGTCTCCAAAGAATCAGTCGGCTCCATCCAGCGCTCGCTGTTGGTTCTTGAGGATCAGGGTGGTGATAAATTCTTCGGCGAACCGGCATTGAATATTGCTGACATCATCCGCACCACGCCGGATGGTCGCGGTGCGATTAACATTTTGGCTGCGGATAAGTTGATGATGAACCCGCGCCTCTACGGCACATTTTTGTTGTGGCTCCTATCGGAACTCTTTGAAGTGATGCCGGAAATCGGCGATCCGGAAAAGCCTAAGCTGGTGTTCTTTTTCGATGAGGCTCATCTGCTTTTCAATGAAGCCCCGAAAGCCTTGCTGGAGCGCATAGAACAGGTCGTGCGCCTCATTCGCTCAAAAGGTGTCGGCGTCTATTTCATCACGCAAAACCCGCTGGATATTCCTGAATCAGTGTTGGCCCAACTCAGCAATCGCTTCCAACATGCGCTGCGCGCCTATTCCCCGCGCGAAACGAAAGCGGTAAAGGTTGCGGCAGAAACTTTCCGGCCAAATCCGGATTTTGATACATACGATGCCATCATGAAGCTCGGCACGGGCGAGGCACTCGTGTCCACATTGGAAGAAAAAGGCATTCCCTCCATGGTTCAGCGCACGCTGGTGCGCCCGCCCGCAGGTCATTTGGGCGCGATAACCCCGGCCCAGCGCCAAGCCGTGATGAATGTCAGCCCGCTGTCTGGTCAATATGACAAAACAATTGACCGCGAATCCGCTTTTGAAATACTGCAAAAGAAAATCGGAGCTCGCGGCGCACCGGAACAAGCTCCAGCCGAAGCGCCGGCAACCACAGGTGGCGGTTGGCATCTCCCGGATTTTGGCGGCGGTAGTTCCACCACAGCCAAGCCACGCGCTTCAAACCGTCAAACAGTAGCTGAGGCGGCGATGAAGTCCGTTGCACGTTCAGTCGCCTCTTCATTGGGCAGGGCGCTGGTGCGGGGCATTTTGGGCAGCCTGTCGCGGTAAATTAGGACAGTTATTGAAATTGCCCGATCAGTTATTGGGCAATTCTTACGCCGTAATCGGCAGCGGCGAAAACTCGTCAAGCACTACCACGGGCGCCTTGGGCGGAACACGACTGTGCAAGTCGATAATATCCTGATTAATCAGGCGGACACAGCCGGAAGACGCCTTTTTGCCAATGCTCTTCCACTCCGGTGAGCCGTGTATACGATACAGTGTGTCCACGCCGTTTTGATAAATATAAAGCGCACGTGCGCCCAGCGGGTTTTTCAACCCGCCCGGCATCCCGCCGTTTTCGGCGGAAAATTTAGCAAGTTTAGGATCGCGCTCAATCATCTCGGCGGGCGGCGTCCACGTCGGCCACTTGGCGCGGCGCTCAATGTTGGCGCTGCCTGACCAGGCAAACCCTTCTCTGCCTATCGCCACGCCATAACGTATCGCATCGCCAAACGGCATCACCAAATAGAGGAACCGGTTGGCAGTATCCACCACCAGTGTTCCCGGTGCCTGGCCTGTCGGATCGGGAACCGCTTGGCGATAATATTTAGGATCAATCTTCTTGTAGGGTATAGCAGGCAAATCAAACTCGCCATCGGTGACGGCAGCATACATTTCAGCGGGCGCCAAATTAACCGGCGCTGCATCAACAGGTGGCGGGGCAGGTGTCACATAAGCCACAGGCGGCGCCGGTTCCGCGAAAAGCGCATAATCAGTCGTTGTGCATCCGGCAAATGTAGTAAGCGCAACACCGCCACCAAACGCCTTTCCAAGCAATTGCCGTCTGTTCAGGTAAAGTAAAAATTGGCTGTCGTTCATAAAGTTTCCGCCGGTTTCCCGCAATTTTTTCTGTTCTATTAGTACTGACAAGTCTAAAACACGTCATTGCATTGCACACAATGCCGCGTTCTTGGCGTATCACAATGCGGCTTTGATGAATTCGTTCCGCCTGTTGCCAAAATAAAAATTAAAATTTCTTGCGCGTTCGCGTTGTCCAGCGCATTTATACCATCTATATGACCTGTCATGAATGCCGCCGAGAGTGAGCCTCGCACCGTGTTCGCACTTATCCGTAAACCCAAGCTGAGGAGCCTCCCATGGCCTTTACCCTTCCCGAACTTACCTATGATTACGATGCTTTAGCGCCATTTATGTCGCGCGAAACGCTGGAATTTCATCATGACAAGCACCACAAGGCCTACGTTGATAATGGCAACAAACTGGCTGCTGAAGCAGGCATGGAGAACCTTTCACTCGAAGAGATTGTCAAGCAATCCTTCGGCAAGAACGCACCGTTGTTTAACAATGCCGGTCAGCACTATAACCACATCCATTTCTGGAAATGGATGAAAAAAGGCGGCGGCGGCAATAAATTGCCCGGCAAACTAGCCAAGGCGGTAGATAGTGATCTGGGCGGCTATGATAAGTTCAAGGCAGATTTGATTGCCGCCGGCACAACGCAGTTCGGCTCCGGCTGGGCATGGCTTTCGGTAAAAAACGGCAAGCTCGAAATCTCCAAGACCCCGAATGGTGAAAACCCGTTGGTCCACGGCGCATCGCCAATTCTTGGCGTCGATGTGTGGGAACACTCCTACTATATCGACTATCGCAACGCCCGCCCGAAATATCTGGAAGCGTTTGTCGATAGCCTGATTAATTGGGATTATGTTTTAGAAATGTACGAAACCGCCTCGGCTTAATACTATTCTGCCTCGCGTTTATAAAGCCGCCCGTAATAAGTGACTGGCGGCTTTTTATTGTTAGACTATTTTTTATTTTGCATCAATCACAAGACTGTGATCATATTCCGATACGAAAATGTTGCAGACTATGGTTGGACGTAGCCCAACTTACTCATGGAGATCTAAATGAAGAAACTAATACTTGGTATGGCTATCGTCGCTTTGACAACGGCTGTAGCTTTTGCTGGTCCGATTGAGGATCGCCAAGCACTGATGAAGTCATTTGGAAAAGCCATTGGCGGGATTGCTCCAATTGCAAAGGGTGAGACACCTTTTGATGCTGCTGCTGTTACTGCGGCAATTGCAGCGTTGAATGTGGAAGTTTTGAAGTTTGATCCAGCCGTGTTGTTTCCCGTAGGTTCGGAAACCGGTGGTGATACAGCTGCTGACCCAAAAATTTGGTCTGATGCTGCCGGATTTAAAACTGCGGTTGATAAATACAAGGCTGATGTTGCGGCGGCAGTGGCAACCCCGGCAGTTGATTTGGCTGCGTTCCAAGCTCAGTTTGGAGCAATTACCAAAAATTGTGGCGCGTGCCATGAAGTCTACCGTATGAAAAAAGGCTAAGTCAAAATCATGATCCGCAAGCTCGCCCCGATCGCGTTGTTACTCGCACTTGTTGGCGGGCTTGTTTTTTGGTTTGTCACAGTCCCGCAATATCTTGATCCGAAAGATATTGCGGCGGTCACCGCAGGTGACCCCGCACGCGGACAGCAGATTTTCTGGGAGGGAGGCTGCGCCGCCTGCCACGCGGCTGTCGGCTCCAAAGATGATGAGCGCTTGAAGCTCGTCGGCGGCTTGGTTCTGCCTTCGCCATTTGGCAATTTTCATGTTCCCAATATCAGCCAAGATGCTGAAGATGGCATAGGCAGATGGGATTTTGCAAGTTTTGCCAATGCCGTTCAGCGCGGTGTATCCCCGCAGGGCGAGCATTACTACCCGTCGTTTCCATTCACTTCGTATTCGCGCATGAAATTGGCTGATGTTAGCGATCTTTATGCCTTTATGAAAACTCTGCCGGCAGTCAAGGGTAAGCAGCCGGGCCATGAACTGCCGTTCCCGTTCAACATTCGCAGGTCTTTGGGCGGCTGGAAGTTTTTGTTCTTCAAGCCGCAACCTGTTGTAACTCTGGCTGGGGACGCCTCGGATCAGGCCAAGCGCGGTCAATATTTAGTTGAAGGCCCCGGCCATTGCGGCGAGTGCCACACCCCGCGTAATCTGCTGGGTGGCTCCACATTGTCCAAGTGGCTCTCTGGCGGCCCAAACCCTGAGGGCAAAGGTGTTATCCCCAATATTACTGGCGGTGAGGGCGGGCTTGATAGTTGGTCGGATGCCCAAATCGCCTCGCTTTTGAAAGACGGTTTTAATCCGGACTTCGATAGCGTTGGTGGTTCAATGACAGCGGTTGTGGCCAACTGGTCACATGTGTCGGATGAAGATCGATTGGCCGTTGCTGCTTATCTGAAAGCGGTTCCCAAGCTGCAGGATAGTTATGCTAAGTCTGTTAAATAATTACACAGGTCGCTATTTATTGAATGTTTGGTCGCCCCGGGCGATTGTCGTGGATGAGTAGCACTTAAATTTCCATATTATTGATGCGCTAGATCGCCGAAAATGGCGTTCGAGAGATTATCATGTTCTCGTTGCGCTTCTTCCAACCGGAAACCCCGTCTTTAGATTTTCCAAAAGTATCGGCTTCATGTTTTTATATTGCGTTCGCGCGTTGGCGTCGCCTTGCGGAAATACGGAGGAATAATACTTCCGGAACCAAACAAGACGTCCCTTGACGATTATAAATATACAAATCTCATGGAAGTTATTGATGGTTGGCACGAAAAGTGTCGGGCAGGACGCTGGCAATTCATTGTCAGTGCCCCGTAGACCGCACCACGCATCCATGGCCTGACCGGAAATAAACACGCCCTTATCAACCTCGCGATCAAGCGCCGCTACCAGTCTCTAAATTCAGTTTTGCAATCGATATATTCTCATGCAGAATGCTGCAACATATGAGCAGCGGACCGGTCTTCCAATCGCGCTTCGGCTTGCAATTGTTCTTTTTATGCAGCATCAAACCAGATGCGGGCGTCGCTTACCGTGGTGATGAAATTAGCGCTGTAAGCCGTTTTTGCCAACTACTTTCAGCGCAAAAGCATACGAATAAGCTACTTCCTCGAGCCGCGAAAAACGCCCCGATGCGCCCGCATGGCCAGCGGACATGTTAATCTTAAACAGCACCGGATTTGTTCCTGTTTTTAGTTCGCGCAGCTTCATCACCCATTTGGCAGGCTCCCAATAGGTCACGCGCGGGTCGGTCAGGCCCGCCACCGCCAAGATGGTCGGGTAGGCCTTCGCCGTCACATTATCATAAGGCGAATAGGCGGCAATGGTTTTGTAATCGTCCAGCGAGGTAATCGGATTGCCCCACTCCGGCCATTCCGGCGGAGTCAAGGGCAGAGTATCGTCCAGTATGGTTGTCAGCACGTCAACAAACGGAACCTCGGCAATGATACCTGCAAACAGGTCCGGAGCCATATTGGCAATAGCACCCATCAACATGCCGCCGGCCGAGCCGCCATGAGCCACAATAAGATCAGGCGCGCAGATTTTTTGCGAAACGAGGTACTCACCCGCTGCTATGAAGTCAGTGAATGTGTTCTGCTTTTTGTCGCGCTTGCCCTCGTCATACCAGCGGTAGCCACGATCTTTGCCGCCGCGAACATGCGCCAACGCATAAACAAAACCGCGATCCACCAACGACAAACAACTGGTGCTGAAGCCTGCCGGAATGGAGTGGCCATACGCGCCGTAGCCATAAAGCAACAGCGGCGCAGTGCCATTGAGCTTGGTGGTTTTGTGATAGACCAGCGAAACAGGCACCAACTGCCCATCCGGCGCGGTGGCCATCACGCGCTTGGTCACATAGTCGGCTGCATCATGCCCGCTTGGCACTTCTTGCGTTTTCAGCAAGGTGCGCGCCCTCGTAACCATATCATAATCATAAGTCTGGCTTGGCGTCGTCATCGAAGAATAAGTAAAGCGAATGCACCGCGTGTCATATTCCGCCGCGCCTTGCATCCCCAGCGAATAGGCCTCTTCGGCAAACTCAATCGCATGTTCTTCACCAGTTTTCCGGTCACGAATGACGATGCGCGGCAGCCCGTCTTCACGCTCCATTCGCACAAGATGTTCTCTATATACCGAAACGCTGATAATCAGCTTGTCCGCCTTGTGCGGCACCAAATCTTTCCAGTTTTCAAGCGAGGGGTCGCTTGCAGGTGCAACACAGATTTTGAAATCCTTGGCACCACCGGCATTAGTTAGAATGTAAAATTCATCGCCACCTTCGCTTATGGAATATTGCACCCCCGGCGCGCGCGCCGCTATCAGCCGCGGCTTCGCCGCCGGATCATTGGCAGGCATAAAGTGATATTCAGAAGTTTCATGGTCGCCGGTGTTGATGAATATATAGTCGTTCAACATGCTACCGCCGACGCCGAGGAAAAAGCCGGAGTCTGCCTCTTCAAAAATCACCTTGTCGTCCGCCTGTGGCGTGCCAAGCACATGATAATTAATAGCGACCGGACGGTGCGCTTCGTCCAATACTGAGTAGAAAAAGCCGGAAGCATCAGCGTCGAAAACACCGCCACCGCCTGTATCACCCACGCGATCATCAAGATCCTTGCCGCTGGCTATGTCGCGCACCAATATGGTGTAATATTCAGAACCGGCATCGTCGTACGACCAGATGACCCTTTTATGGTCGCTGGAATGCTCAATGCCGCCCAGACTGAAAAAAGCCTTGCCCGCTGCCTCCACATCGCCGTCAAACAAAATATGCTGGCCGCCGCCCTCGCGCGGGGTTCTGAAATAGCGTGGATGCTGCCCGCCGGTTACATAAGACGAGCTATAGGCGAACGGCCCGTCTTTGAAAGGAATGGATTGGTCATCCTCTTTGATGCGGCCCTTCATTTCGGCAAACAGCATCTTTTGAAGGTCCACAGTGTCAGCCATCATTGCCGTTTGATAGGCGTTCTCTGTCTCCAAGTGACTGCGAATGCCGGTATCCAGCACGCCGGGATCACGAAACATCGCCTGCCAATTGTCCGCCCGCATCCAAGCATAATCATCCGTGCGGGTGATGCCATGGTGCGTATCACAAACGCTGCGTTTCAGCGCCGTCGGCGCGGTAAGGCTGATATCAAAAGCGTGTTTTTTCATTATGTTTCCAAATAGGATGGCGAGGGGTTGAATATGACATGGAAATAGGACCCGGAAGCCCAAGGCGCAATGGCCTTTAGTCCCGGTTGTTCATTTGCAAACGTTTATCCTTCGTCCTTTTGGAAGTTCATCACCGTGCCGTTCATGCAATAGCGCAAGCCCGTTGGCTTCGGCCCGTCGTTGAATACATGGCCAAGATGCGCATCGCAGTCAGCACAGCGAATTTCGGTACGAGTGCTAAAAAAGCCTTTGTCCAGATATTCGGCCACCGCATCTTTGCTCTCCGGCGCATAGAAACTCGGCCAGCCGGTGCCCGAATCAAACTTGGTTTCAGAGCGAAACAAGGGCTTGTCACAGCCTATACAAGTGTACTGACCCGCCTCTTTATTATCCCAATTCGGGCCGGTAAACGCGCGCTCTGTACCGTGCTTGCGGGCCACATAATATTGCGCCTCAGTGAGTTGCTCACGCCATTCAGCATCAGACTTATTAATTTTACTCGGCATAAAAGTCTCCTTCAATGTTCACTCGTCATATGTAGTACTTACCTAACTTGATGAAAGCTGTTTCACAAGAAGTTGAAAAAAGTTGCAACTCAAACTTTTTGTTTCGATTGTTCCAGTTTTTGATTTTAATAAATAGGTTAGTGATAACTTAATTATAAAATCCAATAAAGATTCTGATCGAAAATATTATTTATATTAAAATAAAAAAACCTTATGAGTTGATTTTATTGATATAAGACTGATTATTAATAATCTAAATTAGAATTGAATTGACAAATCGGTTCAATCGGAAAATAACAAGCTAATTGAACGAAAGCGGTAATTTTTATTCGTTTAATTTATAAAATACGAAAAATAAAAAAATCAAAAATATTGGTCTATAAACAAAAAACGAACTGGAAAAACGATGTCAGACTCTGAATATGATGCTAATAGCCGCCATGAAATGTTGATGGGGCTCACAGCCGAAGTTGTTGCCGCTTATGTCAGCAATAACTCCGTTCCTGCCGCTGATTTAGCAATATTGATTGGTAATGTGCATGCCGCACTTGGTGGCATTGGTGGACCTGTAGAGCCTGCACCTGTACTTGAAAAGCAAAAGCCAGCAGTCAATCCAAAAAAATCAGTCCATGAAGAATATATCATATGTCTCGAAGATGGTAAAAAGTTTAAATCTTTGAAGCGTCACATCATGACGCACTACAAGCTTACGCCCGATCAATATCGTGAGAAATGGGAACTTGATCCAACTTATCCAATGGTAGCACCTGCTTATGCTGCTGCCCGTTCGGTATTGGCCCGTAAAATTGGTCTTGGCCGCAAGCGCAAGATTGTATAACTGTGGCATAAGCTCTGGCTCGTGGTGTATTTTTAAACAACGGATTCGAAAACGGCCCATGCAAGGGGCCGTTTCTATTAGGAAATGAGCATTTTTAACGCAGTATAAAGCTGAATGTGGCGGCTCAAGCTGTAAAGATGTGACCGTGCGTTGTGCAAGCGTCGCTCACGTTCCAATTGTTTTTCCACTTGATGTCGAAAGATATCCAACTCAACATCAGTAAAATCATCAATATTTGAGTTGAACTCTCCCGCTCTTTCGGAAATTTGGATATTCCGGCGCTGCAACGTATAGCGGCAATCCTTTTCGCTCCTACCCGACCGCTGTGCGCTTACCGTTCGAAGGAATTGCGACTTTGGCATTTTCATTGCTCCTCAAAAATACTACGGAGCGATTATCCGCCATCGGCGGAGTAGGGGGACAAATTTCATGATATCACAAATCTATCCATGAAATTTAGAAGCACATCGACAAACTTTATTCATTGGCGAAGTACCAGTAAAATTTTTTATTTTTTTAATAAAATTAATTAAAACAATTATTTAGGCCGTCGACAAAGATATGGGGAGTAACTAATTTATACAGGGGTACAAATTATTTAAGAAAAAAAGCCTATTTAATCAGTAATGTTATCCACGGTATTGCATATCGAGTTAAAAGAAAATATTCCTATTTATGGCAGGAGATTTTCAGTGGAATACCAAGTTTCAAAGTCCAACTACAACGATCGAACTTCTTTCAAAGATGTTCAGCGTGCTTTTACCGTACGGTTCAGTGCGGAAGGAAAAGTACGGGATGAACAGATTATTTCCATTTGTGATGGAATGACCGATCTATTATCTGCCTGCTTTTCAGTACCAAGTCGTGATCTACGTTCGCCAGAGCGCAGTCATGGTTCGGTTTGCCGTGTCAGGCAGATCGGAATCTACGTTGCACACGTATCTTTAGGATTGAGTATGACGGAAGTGGCTAAGGGCTTCAGCCGGGACCGCAGCACGGTGGTTCATTCCTGTCACTTAATCGAAGATTTACGCGACGATGTAGAATTTGATCGTATCGTCGGCGTCGTCGAGCGCATAGCGCAAGCAGCTTTCGGCAAAGGCTTCGGGGTGTAATCATGAGCGGGAAAATTATGAAAGGCGTGCAACCGCGCGACTACACTGCTATGCTTGAATTTCTCGCGTTGGCGCCGCAAGTCCAGACCTGTGAGGTCCCGGGCATGTTATTGTTGACCTGCGGCAAGTACGAGCAAAAAATCAGTACATCGGAACTAGCACTTCTGGCAGAAAAAGGTTTGGTAATTCGCAACCAAACTCAGATTATCCTCTCGCAGCAAGGCCATGATTTATTGAAAACAAAGCAGGGTAGGGCCGATGTTGTCATATCCAGTTTGCAGATTTACGGGAAACCTCAAATTCTCGTGGTACATAATGGCGAATCCCCGCTGGGTGGGCTTTACCTCAAGAAATCCGTTGACGGCACAAGCTTCCTGTCCAGCGTCGAGTTTGACGCCGGAGAGCGCATTCGTATTGATTTTACGAGGGGCATGTTGATGCCACGAATCTCGGCCACCTGGCAAACCTCAGTCTCAGGTGGCCAGCGAAACGGTGAGGAGAATGGCATTGAAAATCTGACCAATTCTGCGCTTGCCGCCCGTATGCGTTTTGAAGCTGCCATAAAAGTGTTGGGTGCCGATTTGGCAGGTGTCATCACTGATGTATGCTGTTTTCTCAAAGGCTTTGAACAGGTTGAGATGGAGCGCCGCTGGCCTAAACGCTCCGCAAAATTCATGCTTAAGGCTGGTTTGGCTGTGCTGGAACAGCATTATTGGCCACAAAACACTCAAAATTCGAGCAGATTGAGGAAATGGGGTGCGCCAGATTATCGGCCTGCCATCAGTTGATGTTCGGTTGCAGCGCATTTGCAGCTTCACGCTGAATGCGCTGCACCATCGCATTAAGTCCGTTGGAGCGCTGCGGTGACAAGTGTTGATCAAGACCAAGATTACGCAAAATTGCTATTGCATCAGTTGCTTGGATTGTGGATGATTTTTGGCCTGAATAAATTGCAAGCACCAAGGCCACCAATCCGCGAACGATATGCGCATCGGAATCACCTGTGAACGTCAAAGCCGGATCAGTACCATCGCTTTTCGTCGTTTCAAGCCAAACTTGGCTCACACAACCTTGAACCTTGTTGATTTCATTATGAGCCGCTTTTGGCATAGGTTCGAGCGAGCGGCCAAGATCAATAATATAGCGATAGCGATCTTCCCAATCGTCGAGCAGGCCGAAATCGGATGTAATGGTATCAAGCGATGTTTGGATAATAGCTGACATATAGGCTCCGCTCCTGCAGTTTCTCATACAGTGTCGCGGTGCAGGAAAACAAGCTGTTGATTTGTCGCTATTTCTTAATGCTGCCCGTCATTGTCTGACGATCAGGTTGATCGACTGGGTCGTTTAGTCTGGCTAACGCTGTGTTCACGCTATTTTCAGCCCGCTTTGCCATTTGGCCAAGAAACAGCTTTCCTGTTTGGCAGGCCGAGCTATTGCGGCCGCAAAAATTGCTGAAGTCATTAACAGTTGCTGATACAGCATTTGCCAACATCACCGGTCCAATCTCACCATTATAAACACCTTGATTGCGTGCGCTTGGCAGAATCGCAACGATCAGTGCGCCCCAAAAACCCAGTCTTAAAAACAATCTGATCATAATGTTGGTCATCCAATTGCGGGCAGTAAAATCCTGCGCTGATACGCAATTAGTAACGCAAACAATTTGATTTAAGGTTTAAGTGACTTTGTGCCAAATCTGGTCAGTTAAAGTTATGGCAATTGTTTTTTTCAAATTTTATCCAGATAAATCATTGAATAATAACAATTTTATGAAATCTCTTCGTCGATAAATCCAATTTATCACGGCAATGAATTGTTTACCATACCGACCATTATTAGGCTTGAGACATAAATAAATTGGTTTTTCGCCGACTTTTTTGTGTGCACGTCATTGGCCTTATCCATTCATTAAATAGCCGGATGCGAAACTGCACTCATAACGAAATGTTGACTTCATTGTCGAAAAACAAAGTTTGAGTGCGTGCCAAGTGATTAATGTTTCATCAGTGTTTCAGTCTGCCAGAACAAGCGCACGAAGCGTATGCCTTTGCTGGGTAAGCCAAGACGTTGGGGAAATTGGTGAGCGCAATCAACATGCCCGCATTTTTGGTTTTCTTTTTAGTGTTCCACCGATTGCAGTCATGTTTTTCTGTGCCAACGCCTATGGATTGGTATCTATTGAAAAAGCTGTGTCGTTGCTGGCGATAGCGTCCGCCGTGCCGGTGCTTGCTGCAGCGTGGTTATCGCTTTCGGGCACAAAAACAATTTTGACGCTGTTGTCCCGTACACTTCCGGCGATGGCATTTTTGGCTATGACCCAAGTCAGCTTTGCTGTTGCCGCCGCGTTGCTGGCAATTTTGGCGATGTTGTTTTTCGAAACGATCCGTAAAGACTCAAATGGTGAAACGCATAAGAATAGCATCATCGCTACCGGCCTTGTTTTCGCTTGTGCGTTGTTTGCCGGCAGCCAATCAGGCTTTGAAGCCGGAACATCTTTGATGAGCTTAGTGCCAGTGGCAGCCATGATACTGCTCTATATATTTTTTTATGAACCCGTTCATGAGCAAATTTCCATGTCTGTTCTGGATAATTTTGATGACCTTGCCAAATTGGTTGCTCCCTATAACGCCATGTTGTTTGCTTTAGATCAAACGGGCTCGGTGACAAAATTATCGGAAAATACAACCGGCATTTTGTCTCTAAAAAGTGACGATCTTCTCGCCCGTGGGCTGATCTCACGTATTCATGTTGCTGACTTGGTTCTGTTTATGTCAGCGCTTGATGCCGTACGCACAGGGCTGCAACATATCGAAACCAAAGTGCGTATCAAATCCGGCAAATCAGCCCACCAATGGCAAATGGTGATGTTTTCAGCCATACCAAATGGCGATTTTATCCAACTTCTAGGCCATGTTGAAACAAAGCAGATGACGGCTGGCATCGAGCCGCTTCATGACCTTAGTGCTAATGCGCTTGCCGTTGTCAGCCACGAGCTGCGCACTCCGCTCAATGCTATAGTCGGGTTCAGCGATCTTTTGCGCCAGGAAATGTTCGGGCCAATGGCCAATGAGCGCCAGCGCGAATATGTTGAATTAGTCCATCAGTCAGGCCAACATTTGTTGGAGTTGGTTAACGCGCTCTTGGATATGTCAAAGCTCGAAAGCGGAAGCTACGAGCTCATTGCCGAAAGCTTCCAGCCAACTGAGGCGGCAACATTTGCTATTGCCATGGTTTCCGCACAAGCACGTACTAAAAAACTGGGCTTAAATTACTTGCCTTTGACTGTTTTTGATGACTTCAACGGCGATAGACGCATCACACAGCAGATATTGATTAATCTTCTTTCCAACGCCGTTAAATTTACGCCTGAAAATGGCTGGATCAATCTAAACGTAGATTTAGACGATAACCGGCTGCTTCTATGCATTGAAGACACAGGTATTGGTATGAGCCAAGCCGCGCTATCAAAAATTGGCACGCCGTTTTATCAAGCACAGGGCGGACATACCCGTTCATTTGAAGGTGCGGGCCTCGGTTTGGCGCTCGTTAAACAACTGGTCCGCCTTCATGGTGGCTCGTTTGAAATCTCCAGCGTGCAGGGCGTTGGCACAAAAATCAAAGTTGCGCTGCCGCCTTTGGCTGTGAAGCCTACTAATATCGCGATCTTACATCCAATTGAGTGCGATGAAGCAACCCGTATCATCCGTATAGCTGAGGAGCGCATTCATGAAACGCAACGCAAAACAGCTTAAAAAACCATTTGAAATATCGCTGTATGCCAGCCAAGTTGCTGCTATAGCCGGGCATAAAATTGCAGAAAATCCTATTTTGACCGGCGGGTCGGTAGCATTTGCTGTCGTGATGTTTTTTGTTTCGACCAATGCGCTCTATTATCAACCTATGGCGCATAAGGACGCGTTTTTTATCACGCGCTCAATGACCAAATACCAAGCCCCGGACTTGCCAAAGCCAACTGCTTTGGCAAAACAGCCGGAGGGCAAAACAGACGTGTTCGCCATTACCAGAGAAAGTGCTGCTGAAACTCAAGTTGCCGTGTCTGATCCAACTTTACTCAACGTCCAGTCCGCTTTGAGTGAACTTAGGATATATTCGGGAACAATTGATGGTCTCTCAGGTCCAAAGACCCGCGCCGCTATTGCCAAATTCCAAAAGCAGGCCGGTTTGGAGCCAACTGGCGTTGTTGACCCGTTGCTTATTGATGCTATCCGGACCGCCTCAATTCCCGCAACCAAAATACCACTGCCAACCAAGAAGAAAGCGCTGCAAGAGGCATTTCCCGGGGCTGACAGCACTGCCATGACTGCTGGCCAAATCATACTTATACAGGCAGGCCTGAAGGCATTTGGTAATGATACCATTCTGGTTGATGGCAAAGTAGGCGGCAAGACTGCGGATGCTATCCGCGAATTTCAATCGCTTTTTAAATTGGAAATGTCCGGTAACCCGAACATGGAAGTATTGAAAAAGCTGCAAGAAATCGGGCTGGTTGCCAAATAGTCAAATGAGCTGATAAGCCCCTGTAATGGTACGATTAACCTCAGATTTCTTTGTAACCGCGCTAATGCGCTTGGTCTCCCGCCGTGGAGATTATGCAACGATTGTAAAAAAAGGCGCATTGCAGGCGGGTGCAGTTTTCATAGTTTTGCGCGCGCGCGGTGGCACGATCACGCTTTATACCCCGGCCCCGCAACAGGTGTACGGTTATGAAGTCGGTGCCGGGCGGCTATTTACAAAATCCACAGCAGTAAATGACGATGCCGCACTGGAAAACTACATGACTAAAGAATCGCAGTTTGACCCGGATTACTGGTTAGTCGAACTTGAGATGTCGCACGCTGGAGCAGAGCTGCCGTTTGATATCACGCGCTGATGGCTTTGCCTGATGTGCTTTCATCGATATTCGCACCCTTGCGGCGCAATTCCAGCGATATGTCGTCAGCTTTCCATTGCCGCAACATGTCCCGCGCCTTTTCAGGCTGCAACGCCTCATAGCGATCTTTGAAAAGCCGCACATCGGTGCGGTTCGCGCTGATGGATGTGAAAAGCAGAGAACAAATCAAATAGGCATCGCCCAAGCCCACGCTATGTGCCCGCAGTGCCACTGATAGTTCGCTATAGGCGGTCCGGCGTACAATTCTCAATGCGCGCGCATAGCTAATGTCAGATTCATCCGCTAGCGCTGTTGCAAACAAACCAACTTCTTGATTTAACGCAAGATGAATAAATCGCTCGGTTCGATCCTGGATGGAGAGTTCACTATGGATAATTTGGGGCGTAAAATCTTCAGATTTTTCTGATACAGACATAATGTTGCGCAGCAAATCTATAGCGTCATCCACCGTAACAGGCTTGATATTTTTTAAGTCCGTTTTGTCCTTTGACGTTACACTGGATCGTACGGTGCGGGAAATGCGTTCATCTGCGATTGGGTCCTCGACGAGCGCTAACGCCTCAATCACATCATTGGGCAGGTGCGATCGTTGTGAAATTACCCGCGCATGACTAATCCCGTTTCGTCCAATCAGCGCTACCAAATCCACGGGGCCAAGCACCGGAGAGCGCAGCAAAAGCGGCGCGCAAATTTCAATTGGTGACGCACAAATAACCTTAACCAAACTGAGTGGAGCATACTGCGATTCCGCCAGCGCTGCCGCCACAAAACGCTTGGTTTGTGTACTCGCCATGACAAAAATTGGCCCCGCCAAATCCTCAATCTGATTGCGGTCGCGGACAGTTGGCTTGCTCAGCGCCACAAATGCCGAAATAGCAGCCCGCAAAATATCGTCTTTGCGATCTTCAGTTTTCGGGTTTTCCAGCGCTCTGTTATTTCGCAAATAGTACTGGTTTGTTATTCCGTCGCTGCTTTGCACTTTAAAGTCTCAGTTTTAAATTATTTCCTGATCATAACCGTAGATATGTTAGCAATCTGTTAACCCTGTTGGTTCCAGAACATCATTATGGACAAATCGCAGGAAGCGATGGAAATATATTCATGGCACACATTATAGCCTTTAAACCCGATCTAAACCGCAGCGCAAAGCGCAGCGGAAAAAAGTCTGCCACCGCATTTTCTTTACTGTTTTTCACCGGCGTTCAATATGAGCGCGATCTGGCAAAACAGCCGATATTTCCAGCGGCAGAGAGGCCGGTAAAAATAAAGTTGAAAAAAGCATAATCGATCAACGTCAATCCTCAAAACGGCTCGCAAATCGCATTTTTCACAAAGTCGCGGACACCGGCTTGGTAGCTGCTATCAGGTAAAAATGCGCGCAAAACAACAAACCCTTCATCCACATCCGCTTCTGCCAAAATTGATTGACTAATTTCACTGGGCATATCGTTTTGGTATTCAATGAGCTGCAATTGAGTGACAACTGTTACGTTAAGCTTTCCATCGGCGGCAATACGGTCGTTAAGCGAGAAAATATTTTCGCCTTGCCGGTTATATATCGATAGCGACCAAAAGGGCGGGTGCCCCTCAGCGCTGATGCTCAACGGACCATCCCTCAGCGAGAACCGGCATGCGCCGACAATGAAGCGCGGGTCAAGCGCTCGCATAGAAGCAGCGATGGGTGAGTTAGGTTCGATAACGGCAAATATTTCCGGTTCGGAAAGTGAGGATAGCCGCGCCCACGCGTCATTTGTTGTCACTTGCGGGATTAAAAACAATGTCACGATATGAACAAGACCCGCACCCAAGGCCCCGATGATCGCTGAATAAAATAATTTAAGCATGACACCCGACCTTTTTTAAGGTCGGAAACAATGTTTCCACCAAGCCTTTGTTCGTGGCTACAGGCGAATCATAAAGCGTAAAAGCCAGCATAAATTCTCCAAATGACGGAATTGCCAACCAATTATTCGCCCGGGCATTGGCAGCGACTGCCACTTTAAATTTGCCGTCGTTATCATACACAATGCCCTCTGAATGCAGTGATGTTGGCCAGTTTTGATCCGCAACTTGCAACGGCGTCTGATTTTTTCTAACAGCAAACAGTGTCCACAACCGCGCCGGAGGGCTTGCCCCCTCCAAACTGTAGCTGCATTTTCCAGAGAGAGCCTCGCCCCCGGAATCTTCGGCAGCAAAAAATATCACACCTTCAGCAGCGCCAAGGGATAGTGACCCATCGCGGGCCAAGCGTGCCTTCGCGTAAGGATCAGCATAGGGGGTTCCAGCTTGCGGATAGGCTGTCCAGCCACCAATTGTGATGGCCTCAAAATGGTCATTACCGCGCAGTGAGTACCACGTCAGCCAGGCCCCGCCGCCAATAGCGACACCTAAAATTATGGCAGTATGAAACATTGTCTTAAACATCAAACGCCATCATCCTGCATATCATTGGCCAATTGCTGATACGGTGAGATCGATAGCTGGCGCCTTTAAAACTGGCGCGTTACGAAAAGCGTCACGCAGACTAAGTAGGATTTTTTGCGAGGCGGCACTCAAAACTACGGGCCGTGTGCGGGCCTCGTTAGCCAGCTCTTCCGGTGTCTTTTCAGCCGCTTTTTTAGCGTCCGCTACTTTTGGTTCCACTTTGTCAGGGAAAGGTTTTTCCAAGCCAGGTATTGGTTTTAACTCAACATTTTGATGCGCATAAGCCATCAAACGTTGCCACGTCATTGCGGGCAGAGTGCCCCCGGTCATCTTTTCGGTCGCAGTAAAGTCATCATTTCCAAACCAAACAGCGGCAAGATAGTTTCCGGTAAATCCGACAAACCAAGCATCCCGGTAAGACTGAGTGGTTCCTGTCTTGCCCGCGACCCGCATCCCGGGGATTGCCGCGCGCTTGCCCGTTCCCCATTCAGGAATTTGTGCAAGTATTGTGTTCATTGAGACAAGTGCCTGCTCGGTCATGACGCGCTTGGGTTTTGGTCCGTCTTTGGCGAAGTCCCACAGAATTTTGCCTGAACCATCCGAAATTTGGGTGAACGCGTGGCGTGAGCCGGCAAAACCGCCGGTGGCAAAGGGCAAGTACCCCGTTGCTTGATCAAGAACAGTCATGCCGGAAATGCCAAGGCACATTGTCTTATGCAGGCTGATCACTGACTCAACGCCGAAGGCTTTGGCAGTGGCGGCAATTCTTGTTGTTGTCAATTTCATGGCCAAACGAACAGGTACTGTGTTGATCGATTTAACCAGAGCCGTGGTCAAATTCATCGTGCCTGAATAACCTCGCGTATAGTTCTGCGGTGACCATGTGCCCCAACTGACCGGCGCATCGGATACGATTGATTCCGGCGTATATCCATTTTCCATGGCGGTTGCGTAGACATAGGGCTTGAAGGATGAGCCAGCTTGCCGCAGTGCCTTTGTGGCGCGGTTAAATTGACTGACACCATAATCGCGCCCGCCAACCATCGCCCGCACCGAGCCATCAACGTCCATCATCACGATAGCCGATTGAGTTACCTTATATTGCTCACCGAACTGGCGAAGATGAAACTCAGCCGATTCTTCCGCCGCAGCCTGCAAATCTGTATCCACTGTGGTTCGTACAACAAATGATTTTTCCGGCAGGTTGACAGCAACTTTTTTCACCTCATCAAACGCCCAATCGAGAAAATAGTCCGGGCTTTTGCTCGTGGCACGGTCAATAACGGATGCCGGGTTGCGCCGCGCCGCAATCACCTGACCCTCTGTCATAAAGCCCGCTTGCACCATATTGGTCAAAACCTCATTCGCACGGGCGCGGGCGGCGGGCAGATTGTTATGCGGCGCATATTTGGTTGGTGATTTAAATAGCCCTGCCAGCATCGCTGCCTCGGCCAAGTTTACATCTTTTATATTCTTATCAAAATAAAATTCGCTTGCCGCCATTATTCCAAACGTGCCGCCGCCCATGTAGGCGCGATCAAGATAAAGCTGTAAAATTTCCTTCTTACTCAGATTGGCTTCGAGCCAGATCGCTAAATAGGCTTCTTTTATTTTACGTTGAAACGTTCGCTCATTGGTGAGAAACAGGTTTTTGGCCAGTTGCTGCGTTATTGTCGAGCCGCCTTGAACAACAGTGTGCGCCCGCAGATTTTCAGTTATGGCGCGGCTTAGCCCAAGAAAGTCAATCCCGACATGCTCAAAGAAGCGCCGGTCTTCGGTTGCCAGAACCGCTTTGATTACATGATCAGGCATTTGATCGAGAGGTACACCATCCTTGTGCAAGATGCCTCGCTGACCGATTTCATTGCCGTACCTGTCAAGAAATGTCACAGAAATATTGACTTGGTTGCGCCAATCCTTGGTAGTTTCGTCAAAAGCGGGGAGCGCAAGCGCAAGCAGCAGGACAAAACCGGCAACGCCAAAAGTGAAAAGCTCATCCGTGACTTCCACTAAAAACCGGCGAAATCCGCGTACACGCATCCGGTTTGAGCGGATGGTCACGCCTTCCCAGAACTCACCAAACCGGAAGCGTAAATTATAGAGCGATGAATCCAAAACAGCGTCGAGCTCAAGCAACTTAGACGCCTTCTTTGGCTTGCGCAGATTTTCCTCGCCTGCATCTCTCATTTTATCAAAAACCAAACCCGATAAAGCGTTCTATCTCACTAAATTCATTCGAATTTGTGGATAAATACGACATAGCCCCGCGTTTTCTTTCGCGCATTTTTGATGCCAAAACAAGTAAACTTGGCGTGGGTGATCCCAATTGTGCAAAATAATGTAAACGCGCCACGTTGCCTGAATCTCATCTTACCCCTAAATGTTGACTATGAGCACAGAACCTAAATCCACCGATACACTTCGCATCGCCACCGCCCAGCTTAATCCTGTGATGGGGGACATTGCGGGCAATATTCTCAAAGCCAAGGACGCGTGGACCGAAGCCAGCCGCCATGGCGCTGACTTAGTGGTTTTCACAGAACTGTTCGTCGCAGGCTATCCGCCGGAAGATTTAGTGCTGAAACCCTCATTCAGCGCCGCTTGCGAGGCGGCCGTTGCCGAACTTGCCACACTAACGATCAATGGTGGTCCGGGCATGATTATCGGTCTGCCGCTGCGCCGCGCCACTGGTTTGCACAACGCAATCCAAGTCATTGACGGCGGCAAAATTATCGCCGAGCGCTTTAAGGCAGACCTGCCAAACTATGGCGAATTTGACGAAAAGCGTGTATTTCAGGCGGGGCCAATGCCCGGTCCGGTAAACTTTCGCGGCGTGCGCATTGGCATTCCGATATGCGAAGACATTTGGGGCGAGTTAGGCGTTTGCGAAACACTCGCCGAAAGTGGCGCGGAAATGCTGCTGGTCCCCAATGGGTCGCCTTATTACCGCCAGAAAATCGATGTGCGTCACCAGATTGTCATCAAGCAGGTCATCGAAACCGGCCTGCCAATTCTCTATGCCAACCAATTCGGGGGCCAAGATGAGCTGGTGTTTGACGGCGCGAGCTTTGCCATCAATGCCGATAAATCACTCGCGTTCCAAATGAGCCAGTTTGAAGAAACAGTCTCGGTCTCCACATGGAAACGCAGCGAAGGCGGCTGGGTGTGTGAACAGGGGCCGATGTCGATCATCCCCGAAGACGAGGAAGCGGACTACCGCGCCTGCATGATCGGCCTGCGCGATTACGTCAACAAAAACGGCTTCAAAGACGTCGTGCTTGGCCTTTCCGGCGGGATTGATAGTGCGATCTGCGCAGCGCTCGCCGTCGATGCGCTAGGCGAAGAGCGCCTGCGCGCTGTCATGATGCCTTACACCTACACCAGCCAGGACTCGCTCGTTGACGCCAAAAAATGCGCCGCGCTTTTGGGTTGTCGTTATGACATCGTGCCTATTTTTGAACCGGTCGATGGCTTTTTGAAAGCGCTCGGTCCGGTATTTGAAGGCACGCAAGAAGGCATAACGGAAGAAAACCTGCAAAGCCGCGCCCGTGGCACTATTTTGATGGCGATCTCCAATAAGTTCGGCTCCATGGTCGTCACCACCGGCAATAAGTCCGAAATGTCAGTGGGTTACTGCACACTGTATGGCGATATGAACGGCGGCTATAACCCGATCAAAGACCTGTATAAAATGCAAGTCTATGGCCTCGCCAGCTGGCGTAACACTCATGTTCCGCCAGGCGCACTTGGTCCATCCGGTATGGTCATACCGCAAAGCACCATCGATAAAGCCCCCTCCGCCGAGCTGCGCCCGAACCAGACCGATCAGGATTCCCTGCCGCCCTACACGGCGCTGGATGATATTCTCGAATGCCTCGTCGAACACGAAATGAAAGTGTCAGACATCATCGCCCGTGGTCACGACAAAGCCACTGTCGAGCGCATCGAAAACCTGCTCTACATAGCTGAATACAAACGCCGCCAGGCAGCACCGGGCGTGAAGATTACGCGCAAATATTTCGGGCGTGATAGACGTTATCCGATTACGAACAGGTACCGGGATCGATAGTTTTCATTGCAAAAACAACTAGGGTCCGGGCCTGTTAATTTTGACGAAATGGTCGAGGTGATTTTTGGTGAGTGCCAAGTGTCTTTGGTGTGTGCCAAGTGTCTTTGGTGAAAGCCAAGTGTCAAGGCACAGGAGCGAAGGCGCCGGGAAATGCGGGCATGTTGCCTGCGGCCTCTTCGAGTGGCGAGCCTTTGCAAGTTCAAGCCTTTGCGACTTCAAGCCAATGCGACATGGCAATCGCCGGAAAGCGCCCGATTTGGGCACCAACAGGCAAATGGCTTCACGCTGCGGCGTTAAACAGTTTGAACGGGCCCTAAGCCCGTCCCGCAATGTTTTCCTTGCATAGTTTCGCCAATCGCCTGCCATTTCGACAAAATTAACAGGTCCAGACCCTAGAACAGCTATTATGGCTTTAATAAATAATCGGAGTCACGCTATTAAAACCATGACAGCGTTAGAAGCCAAGAATAATTTTGGACAGTTGCTCGATGCCACGCAGCGAGAACCTGTCATGGTCACAAAAAACAACCGTCCTGTGGCTACGCTTATTTCGGTGAGCGATATCGAAGTTTTGGCCAAAGCGTTCCTTCCGGCATCAGACATTGGCTTGAAAACCAGCGCCGAGCTGGTGAGCAGCCTGATGCGCCAAGCGGAGATTGACGAGCGAATTGCGATGAGCCGTGTTGATCGTAATGCTGGCCGTTTGATTGAAATGGATAATGCTTTTTTTGACGAGCTACGAACTGGTTTAGAAAGCCGCGCAAGGCGCTGGATGGGGAACCAAAATGGCGACCCGCGTTTTCATGACGAAAACAGCTGATGAGGATTTGTCTGAAATCTTCGATTTTATAGCTTTAGACAGTCCAAAACGCGCAGTTTCATTCGTAGAGGAGTTGGCAAGAAGAGCCGCCGCTATTTTACCAACCTTCCCCGATAACGGCACAAGATACAGATCTGATTTGCGGTTTTTGACATTCAGCGGTTATGTTGCGTTTATGTATATAGTGAAGCGGCGGGCATAGCTTTCATTTACAATTTTCATGGTTCAGGAGAAAACTGCAAAGATGGCGAATAGCCGCCGATTTATGTATTTGCTATTGCACAAATTATGCAACTTTTGATATTTGCTATTCGTGCCAATTTTTCCATTAGCCAACCGCCAATTTCAGGCATAGACTCTACTTAAGTTGAGTCGGCTTCCGGTTTGCAATTGGCTAAAATTCTAACCAATTCGACAACGGTAGTTTTTCACATTTGTTCTATGTCTGGTTTCTCAAACGGGGCGAACAGGTTGCAAAACGTTAGATCAATGAATGGCTCATGGATGCCGGCTGGCGATGATGAGGCGATACCGCTTTTTTCTGAGAAGCCGGATCTTGGTCTTGACCTATTTCAACTATTGGTCCGCGAAATTGACACGCGGGTTTCGGCAAATCCGGCGGATCTCATTGCCACACTGGCCTATTTAAGCGGGCGCATTGTGCAGCGCGGATATTTCAAACTTGAACCACAAGAGTTTCGCATCGATCAGGCAGGAAACGGCGTGGTCTTTCTTCGTAGTGATTCCGTTGGTGAAAAACTTGGTGAATTAAAATCCGGGACGCTGGCTTCGGCACTGATGGAGGCCTCGCTGCTTGCGGGTTCACGTCGTTTTCCAGAAGTATCTCTCGTACGCCAGAATGCGCAGGAAGCCATGCAGCGCCACGGTGCATGTGATTTGCGCGGGCATGGCCTGTCGGCTCCCGTTGACCAACTGGCAGGCCATATTCAAGCTGATATCGACGCTCTGATGATGGACGATGATGATGCGCAGCGACTAACGGCGGCTTCCTTCAGCGCCTGTGCTCATGCTATCAGCTACTCCCGCCAGCGCATTGTACCTGTTGAAGCGGCAGAATTGGCAATGAGCGTTGCTTTTTATGCAGGGTGGATTGATGCGCGCAAATCCGGCACAAGATAAACCTTCAATATAGTTGCCAATAATCGCGGCTTCAATTATCGCTGACTTATGACCATTATCACACGCTTCGCGCCGTCTCCGACGGGCTATATTCACATCGGCAATGCAAGGCCCGCCTTGGCCAATTGGCTTTATGCCAAACAACACAATGGCAAGTTCATATTCCGTCTGGATGACACCGACGTTGAACGCTCCAAGCAGATTTATACTGACGCCATCCATCGCGATTTGGCGTGGTTCGGCATCAAGCCGGATGTGTATTTCAAACAATCCGACCGGCTGGCCGTTTACGAGGCAGCGGCAAAAAAGCTCAAACAAAGCGGGGTGTTATACCCGTGCTTTGAATCTGCTGAAGAACTTGATAAGCGCCGTGGCCTGCGCATCGCCCGCAAGCAATTGCGCACCTATGGCCGCGAGGCGCTGAAACTCACAAAAGACGAAATCGCAGACCTGCTGGCCAAGGGTCATAAGCCGCATTGGCGCTTCCTTCTGCCCAATTTCAAGTCCGACCCTTTCAAGCCGGAGCGCACCGAAATCCAGTGGGACGATCTCGTGCGGGGCCGCGAGACGGTAGACCTGTGCTCTTTGTCTGATCCTGTCGTGCTACGCGAGGATGGCACTTGGCTTTATAATATCACGTCCGTGATCGATGATATTGACAGCGGTGTCACCCACGTCATTCGCGGCGAGGACCATGTTACCAACACTGGCGCGCAGATTGCCATGTTCATGGCCCTCGGCGCAAAGGTTCCGGTGTTTGCGCACTTGAACTTGCTAACAACGCTGACAGGCGAGGGGCTTTCCAAGCGCACAGGAGCATTGTCTATTGGCTCGCTTGCAGAGGATGGCTATGAAGCCGCCGCGGTCGCCTCGCTGGCGATCCTCACCGGCACGTCAGACGCCGTTGAAGCCCAGCCGGATTTGGAAGCGCTTGGCAAGATTTTTGATCTTTCCCATGTGTCAAAATCCGCCGCCAAGTTTGATCCGGCGGAGGTGCTGATCCTCAACAAACAGCTCGTTCACAAAATGGACTACGCTTATGTAAAGCCACGTCTCGATGCCATGGGTATCGTTGGCGACAAGGCGGAAGCCTTCTGGATGGCGGTGCGGGGCAACATCGAAAAGGTAAAAGAGGCTGCTGATTGGTGGAAGATTGTGACTTTCTCCAAAGCAGAAGACGAGGCGCTGTCCGACGAAGATACGCACTTCGTCCGCGCTGCTTTCGAGCTGTTGCCGACCGATTTCAGTGACATTCCCGTATGGAAGGTTTGGACCGAGGCCGTCAAAAAAGCAACAGGTAGATCCGGTCGCAATCTGTTTATGCCATTACGAATTGCGCTTACCGGACGCTCACACGGCCCGGAACTTGCAAATCTTTTGCCGTTGATTGGACGGGAAGAAACGCTGGCCCGACGACCCTGATTTTGCCCTGCGCTGCCAAAGTTTGGGTAGAGTTTTTAGCATCTATCATGTTGGCAATCGCCAAGCCATTGAGCATGGCACTACGGTTTAGACGGGTTTCCTCATCATCCAAAAGCGACGGCTTAATCAGCGGTAGAGGTATCCACTTGGCGTTTTTTGCTTTCGAAACAAGCGGATCGGCCGACACCTCTTCTATGACGGGGGCCGCATGGCAGCTGCAACCTTGAGTGCCGCGAACACCGTTGATCCGGTATTGAAATGCATTTGGCAATGATGAATAAGGCTCGCGAGCCAAACTAATCATTTCCTCAGGCTCCTGATCGGGCACGCTGTGGTAATAAAGTTTTGTCTCCGTTGCCGGACACATGGCCGAGCAAGCCTTCTCGTCAACAGGAAAGTGGCTGCTGTTAGTGGAATAGGACACAGGGAAATAATAACCGTCGCAGGTTCTCACACACAATGTGCGATACGAACCACCGGGGCCACCAAGCGATAATATTTGGGAAACACCATTGTTTTCGATAGGTTGATCACTGACCTGTCGCAATTTGGCAGGATTCTGCGGGGCCTTTGCTTCGTCACTATCGTCAGAACCAAAAAGCTGTTGAAACAGGGTTTTTGTGTTGGCAGATAGCGGGGGAGGTAATTTTTTTGCCGTCAAAGCGGTGGTAATGACCTGACCATTGCAGTTATTGGCGTCAAGTGCCGCGAGCAACCGGCTGCGATTGGTGCGCGTGGAAACGTGGCTGTTTGACTGACTTTGCAGCTTGTCAAGATTGCTTTCCATCCGCCGGATTGTGCCATTAATCTTCGAACAATAGCCGCTTTTTGCATTTTCACCACCAAAAAACAGGATACTGCCACCGCACCCCGCCTGTCGTGCCTGACCTTTGGCGATTTGCAATTGCCCCGCTTGCGCGCCCGCAGCACGTTGAAATTTTGACGGGTTTGGATTGAATGATAAGGTATCAATAGATGCCAACTGCCGCTGCAATTTTGAACAAATCTGGGGCCGGGCGTCTGAAATCGCTGGAAAAACCAACATTACCACACCGGCGAGCATCAATTTAAGACAAGAGGTGAACCGCAATTTAACCCCCGGCGCAACACAAATGGGCGCGAACAACGAGAAATCCAACTCACACTCTGATGGCTCTTTTTATGGTAATTGTAAATATTAGATTGCATTTAAGGTAACCATTCTTGGCTAATGAGCTTAGGGTCCGGACCTGTTAATTTTGACGAAATGGCAGGCAACTGACTTCACTCCGCGGCGTCAAACTGTTTTCCTTGCTTATTCACGTCAGTTGCCTGCCATTTCGTCAAAATTAACAGGTCCGGACCCTGATGAAATAGTGGATGCTAAGAACAATGCGGCACTGGTTTTTCTCCTGTCGTCCTTCTTGGACTAGGAATCCCGGGAAGACAGTCATTGGGCATTTATTTTCCCTCCCGCCACGGAGTCCCCCGTCTGGCGATCTTCAAAAAAAGTGGAAGCGGGGCGCTTCTCCGGAAGCGCGGGTATTGCAGTGGGTTGCGCTACTCTTGCGCCCCGCACGATATGACTTC
>JAYVRA010000071.1:0-59208 GCA_043776635.1 Phyllobacteriaceae bacterium | reverse complement strand
AGCGAAGCCAAACCCTTCACATGGCGCGCAAACCCAGACGAAATCATCGCTGCCAGAAATCGGGGGTTCCAAATGTTGGAATCAATCCACTAGCAGCGATGCCGTTTCTTGTAACAGAAACTGCGCATCATGATGCCGGAGCACCCAAGCAAAAATACGCTTGGCCAAAGAGCCGTGCAATTTACATCATTGGTTTTATGGCGCTGTTTTCCATGATTCCTGAAGGCGCGGTGCTGGATTGGGCGGCGCTTTATTTGAGCAAAGAGCTCGGCAGCGACATCGCCACCAGCGGGTTTGCGTTTGCGTTCTTCTCAGGCACAATGGCGCTGATGCGCTTCATGGGCGACAGCGTGCGCAATCGCTTTGGCGCGGTGCAAACTATGCGCGTCTCCGGCTTCATCGCCGCAGCGGGCATGTTGGCGGGCGGCCTTGCACCAAGTCCCTGGATGGCAATCGTCGCTTTTGCCGTGTCAGGGCTTGGCATTGGCAACATGGTGCCGATCGCCTTTTCGGCGGCTGGAAATCAGCCCGGCCTATCGCCTGGTGCCGGCATCGCGCTAGTGACAATGATGGGTTATTCCGGCATTTTGGTTGCGCCGTCAAGCATAGGCTTTGTCGCCGGGCATATCGGCTACCGCACCACCTATATCACGCTGGCCTTGTGCCTGGTTGTCGTAGCCCTGTTGGCAGGCCGCGTGGAATCGGCGGACCGTGTAAAGGCCAGCAGCGCCTCATAGAGAAAATCAGCGGTACGGCGGATGCGCGGGGATGTTTTAACATCCTTGTGCATGGTCAGCCACATTGGCAAAACCGGCAGCGGAATATCAGGCATAAGGGCCTGCAATGCCGGCTCGCGGACAATCAGCGGCGCTTGTGCAATGCCAATACCGACGCCTGCAAGTATCGCGTGCCACATCACCAATTGGCTATCGGAGCGGAACCGGAAAGCATGGCGGTCCACCTTCATGCCAAACTGATTGAAACCTTTCACAAAAGCATCATTGCGGTCCATGCCGACGAGGTCATGCCGCGCGAAGTCCTCCGGTGTTTGAGGCAAGCCCCGTCGCTCGACATAGGCGTTGGCCGCGCAAAGTCCGAGCGGGATATCGGCAATTTTTCGCGCGATGAGTTCTTCCTGTGAAGGCATTACCATGCGAATGGCAATGTCAGCGTCGCGCCTCAATAAGTTTTCCACCTGATCCGTTGCCACGACTTCAACCTCAATCAGCGGCTCGGCAAGCGCAAACCGCGACAATATTTCCGGCAAAATTAGCGTTGCAACCATCTCGCTTGCAGAAATGCGGATCGTGCCGTTAAGCGCCTCCTCCGCACCAAATGCGTGGAGCGAAAAGCGGTCCATTTCCTCACGCACGGATGCCGCCTTGGCAAAGAGATTCGTGCCAGTCTCCGTCAGCTCATAGCCGGACAGACCGCGCCGGAACAGCACCACGCCAAGGTCGCGCTCAAGCCCGGCGATGTGGCGGCCGACCGTCGGTTGGCTGGAGCCAATTTTGCGCGCAGCCGCAGAAAGGCTCCCTGTATCCGCCACCGCAATAAAGCTGCGAAGCAAGTTCCAATCAAAATTCTGCATAATTTTACCTATTCATAATTGAATAATAAACCATCATTTCTTGCCAATTTCAAATCAATTTCATTTCGGTATTTTGAGTTCAACAAACAACGGAGAACGAAAATGACCAGCATCGCAATTTTAGGCGCCAACGGCCGCCTCAGCCGCACAGTCGCCAAAGCCTTCCTCAAAGCAGGCTATGAAGTCACCGCCATCACTCGCTCAGGCACGCCATTGGATGAACTGCGGGGTGCAAAATTTGTGGCCGCAGATGCTGCCAATCTTACCGGCCTGCTCGCCGCCACCAAAGGGGCAGATATAATTTTTAACGGCCTAAACCCGCTTTATACTGAATGGGAGGAAAAGGTCATGCCGCTTGCGCATAATGTCATGGCAGCCTGCAAAGCTAATGGCGCAGTGCATCTGTTCCCCGGTAATGTGTACGGCTATGGCTCGCCAATGCCGTTGGAACTCACTGAAGACACGCCGATGCGCCCCTCTAACAGCAAGGGCCGCATCCGCGTTGCTATGAAAGAGTTGTTTCGCAACGAATCTGAAAAAACCGGCGGCGTTCAAACCATTGTGCTGCGTGCAGGCGACTATTTTGGTGGCACTGGCAAAGGCACGTGGCTTGATTTCGTCCTGATTTCAAAACTATCCAAGGGCATTTACACCGCACCCGGTCCTGAAAACCTCGTCCATGAATGGGCGTATTTGCCGGATTTTGCAGAAGCCTTCGTCAAGCTCGCCAATGCGCGCGACACGCTGCTGCCATTTGAAAATCTTAACTTCCCCGGCCATGCGATCACTGATTTACAAATCAAAGCATCAATTGAAAAACTGACCGGCAAACCATTGAAGCTGGCGCACCTGCCATGGAGGGTGCTGCGTATCTTGGGTATTTTTCAGCCGATGATAAAGGCCTTGGTAGAGATGTCCTACCTGCGCTTCCAGCCGCATCGCCTCGTTTCAAAGCGCCTTGCCGGTCTCATCGGCAACGTCCCGCACACGCCGCTGGACGAGGCAATAAAACAAGCCCTGATCGATCAGGGCCTGTCAGTAGCGAATATACAAAAATCAGCGTGAACTATTCAGCCGGCGCTAGATTTGGTTCCAGCGCCGGTGTCACCTTTGGCTTGCGGCGCAACAGGCGCTTGATGAGGTTGATAACGCCGTCGCCCGGATTTTCGCGGGTGAACACCATCAGCGCCGCAGGCGTGACAATTAAGGTCAGAATTGTTGAGAATGCCAAGCCGAAAACGATGGCGCTGGAAAGCGCAATCCACCACTGCGTCGAGGGCGCACCAATCGTCGTATCATGTGACATGATTTCGAGGTTCACCCCGAAAGCAATCGGCAGCACGCCCAAAATCGCCGTCGCTGCAGTCAGCACCACTGGTCGCGCCCGTTCGCGGCAAGTCTGCAAAATCGCATCCAGCTTGTTTTTGCCCTCGTGCCGCAGCGTGTCATAAGTGTCTATGAGAACAATGTTATTGTTCACCACCACGCCTGCCAGCGCGATAACGCCGATGCCGGACATGACAATGCTGAACGGCTTGCCGGTAATCATCAGGCCCAGGAACACACCGATGGTGGACATCAGCACAGCTGATAGAACAAGCCACACACTGGTAAACTTGTTGAACTGCGCCAGCAGCACCACGAAGATCAGGAAAATAGCCGCGCCGAAGGCTTTAGCCAAGAAGGCGCTCGCATCGTCGCTTTCCTTGTCCGACCCAACCATTTCGTAGCTGATATTTCCCAAATCCTGTCTTGCCATCAGAGCCGCGACGCGCGCTTGCACAACGGAAGCCTGCACGCCCTCTTTGACGTTAGCCTGCACTGTAATCGTGCGTTCGCCATCAATGCAGTTAAGAGTGCCCACAGAATGCGCCGGTTCACGGGTCACGAAGTTGGAAATCGGCACAGAACCTTGTGCGGTCTCTATGCGTAGTTGATCCAACGTGCCAAGCGTACGCCGGTCCTCCGGCAAGCGCAGACGAATATCCACACTGTCATCCGAGCCGGCCGGACGGTATTCCGACAACTTCAATCCGGATGTTACAAGCTGAACCACTGTGCCCACGGAACCCGGCCCGATGCCATATTTGGCCGCCTCCGTGCGGTTGACCTTCAGCTCCCAGTCAATGCCGGGTATCGGCAAACCATCGGCAATGTCCAATATTTCATTGTCCGCCTTCAATAGCTTCACGACCTTGCGGGCAGCATCTTCAATGCCAGCGGGATCTGCTGCATGGAGACGTATCTGAACAGCCTTACCTGTTGGCGGACCGGCAGCAGGAACCGACACTTCAATATCAACGCCCGGAATGCCCGCCATTGCCACGCGCAAATCGGCCAGAATAGAGTCCGCCGGTTTGCGCTCGCGCCAATTGATGAACTCATACTGGATTGTGCCAATCACATCCGGCGCCAAATCATTGCCTTGGCCACCGCCTGCGCCAACGCGGGTGTAAACCGACTTAATGCCCGGCCAGCCCAAAATGCGTTGCTCGGCAATGCGGACCTTTTGGTCTTTTTCTTCAAGCGACATGTTGCCCCGCGCATGGACATATAGCAGGCCATAATCCGGCTCAACGTTCGGGAAAAATTCAACGCCTGAGCCAAACTTGGAATAGCCAACCTGCACCCCGACCAGCAGCGCCACACACAGAACCAGCACAGTCTTGGGGAACCGCACAGCGGTTTTCACAGTTGCCATATACCAGCCGTCGCGATGTTCTTCGACATGGGTTGGCTTTTGCGCAAACATCGCGCCCAGCGTTGGCGTGAACACCAGCGCATAGAGCAGTGATGCTGAAAGCGTGGCAATCAACGTAATCGGCATGTATTTCATAAATTCGCCGACAATGCCCGGCCAGAACAACAGTGGCGAAAATGCCGCCACGCGCGTCAGAGTTGCCGCCATAACAGGGCCGGTCATTTTCTTGGCGGCCATGGAATAGGCCTCGACCTTATCCATGCCCTCAGACATGCGCCGCTCGGCATATTCGGTCACGATAATGGCATCATCCACCAACATGCCCACTGCCAGAATGAGTGCGAACAGCACCACCAAATTCACCGTGTATCCCGCCATCGAGAGGAACAATATACCCATCAAGAAAGACACCGGAATGGCAAAACCAATGAATAGCGAGGCGCGGCCGGACAGCGCAAACAGAATGACAATGAACACCAGAATAACCGCTGTCAGCACGGAGTTCTGCAAATCGCTCAACATCTGGCGGATGTTTTCAGACTTATCCTGACTGTAAGTAATATCGCCGCCCGCAAGTTTAGCCTCATAGGCGTCCGCCACCTTCTTCACGGCATCCACGGTGTTGATTAGGTTAGCGCCGGTGCGCTTTGAAACTTCGATGGCAATCGCCGGCTTGCCGTTGAGGCGGGTGATGGATTCGGCATCTTTATGAGTCGAGCGGATAGACGCCAGATCCCGCGCCCGAACCACAGCGTTGGGACCGGCGACAATCGGCAAGTTTGCCACATCTTCGACAGTCTCGATAAGCGATGGCACTTTTACGGCATATTTGCCCTCGGAGCCTTCCAACGCACCAGCCGCAACCAAGCTGTTTGAACCGGCAACCGCGCCAACCAACTGGTCAAGCTTCAGGCCATAAGACGACAGCTTCACGGGGTCAATAATCACCTCGACCAGATCATCGCGCGCGCCTTGCAACTTGGCCTCAAGCACACCATCGACATTGCCGATTTGTTTCTTGAGTTCCCGCGCAGCCGTCAGCAATTGCCGCTCCGGCGCATCGCCGGAAAGCGTGACGACCAGAACCGGAAATTCAGAAATATTGACTTCATTAATGCTCGGCTCATCCGCGCCGGATGGCAGATCGCGCTTGGCGTCGCTCACCTTGGAGCGCACATCATCCAGCGCTTTGGCAAGGTCCGCACCAGCGTTGAATTCCACCAAAACATTGCCGCCGCCTTGATAGGCGGTCGAGCGCATTTCCTTGATGTCTTTGATGTTCTTGAGCGTCGCCTCCATTGGCCGCAGCAGCAGGCGCTCACTGTCTTCCGGCGAAATTCCGGAATAGCCCATCGACACATAAATAATCGGAATTTGAATATCCGGCTCAGCTTCCTTGGGGATGGACTGATACGCCAGCCCGCCGGAAAGCAGCAGGAACAAAAGTATGGAAATCGTCAGCCGCGCATTGCGAATGGCAAGGTCTATGAGATGGCTCATTTATTATGCCTTTCTGCTACCGGGCTAATTCCGCAGAAAACTGCGCCGCTAATTTTTTTAAGGTTTCAGGATCGGGCTCAACCACAGTCACCGTCTCGCCGTCAGTCACAAAATCCTGACCGGAGATAATGATTTTCGTGCCTTCTTTAACGCCTGTGAGAATGATTGCATCGGTAGCATCATCAATCAATTCAATTGGCAGAAACATGACTTTACTATCCTTATCAACAGCGCGAACACCAAGTGCACCATCCAGATTAAGTGTCACAGCCGAGCGCGGTAATTTAATCGCCTGCACAGGATCCGACATCAAATTCACTTCTGCCGTCATGCCGGAAGGAATAGCACCGTCCTTATTGGCAACTGCCACCTCAACACGATATGTGCGCGTGGCCGCGCTTGCATCGCGGCTGATGTAGCGCACAGTGCCCTCCGCCACAGCTCCGTTAACGAGCTTAATCGTGGCAGGGCTGCCGATCTTGATTTGATTCAAATTGCGTTCAGAAATTTCACCGGTAGCGACAATAGGGTCAAGCGAAAGCAGTATTGCCACGGGCGCACCTTGCTGAACAGACGCTCCATTTTGCACAGTAATTTTATCAACCAGCCCGTCAAACGGCGCGATCACCTGTGTGCGTTCCAATTCGGCCTTGGCTGATTCATATTGCGACTGACTGTTTTGCAAATCAGCCCTCGCACTATCCAATTGCAGCTTGGCAACATTGCCTTTTTTGGCCAAAGCATCGGTCGCCACCATTTGCGCTTGTTTTTGCTTGACGGATTGCGCGGCAGCTTCAACGGCTATCTTCTTTTCCATCGAATCCATGGAAAGAATAACATCGCCGGCCTTCACACTGTCCCCTTGCTTAATTGAAAGCGATGTAATCGTTCCACTCGCCCGTACTGCCAGTTCCGCCTTCTTGTCCGCTTCGGTCTGACCCGAAATACGAATGGTCAGCCGGTGGTCTATGAACGGCACAGAAACCGCTGAAACCGTGCGCGGTGCTTTCACAGCATCAACCTTGACAGGTTCGCTCTTCTTCTCATCACTTTGCGCCGCACTGCCAACAGACGAAAACTCGCCTGTCAACACCCATGCGGCGGCCGCCACGAGAACAATGATAGAAGCAAATTTATGAAAGCGAAAACGGGCCATTTTTAATCCGGTCTTGATGAATGCTGAAAGGGTTGGCGAACGCCGGCGTTGCGGAGCAATTGGTACGTCAACCCGATGTTTACAAGCGAGGTGACTGGTCTGTGCCTTGGTCTCCTGACAAGTAGTGAAATACAGTATTCTTCGCAGTAGCGAAAGGGTTCACCTTCAGAAATTATTCAGGCGTATCAGATCAATGCGACGGACACGGTGCGCCGGCTGCCGCCCACCGCTGCAACGCATCAAAAGTTTGTTGAGCAGAACCGGGAGCCGGCTCGCGCCCTTCGCCCGGCTGCCAGCCCCATGCCACGAGTGGATCATGCAAAACATGCCGGGCAACATCCGCCAGCGAGCGATTGCCATTGCGCAACGGGTCTTTAATTTGCGCACAAATTTGCGCTGAAGTCTGCCCCGGCCAGACCATTTCAGCAGGAGCCAAATGCCACTTCTGTGCACCGGGTACCATACCTTTCAGCACGCCATTTTTCTCCATATGGCAGTTAGAGCAACGCATACCGACGTTGCCCATACTGTCCAAGCCACGCTGCACATTCATGCCGTGAACAACGCTGAGTGCGGTTTTTTCGTTAAACCAGTGCGGACGGTTATCCGGTGTGTGGCAGTTTGCACAGCGTGGATGCGAGAACACCGCATTGATCGTCGTCCAATCCCCCGGCGCGTCAGCGCGGGACGCCGACGCTGCGCAAATCAGCAAAATTGACGATAACAGCAGTTTCAAAGAAGCCATCATATGAAACGCACTTCCTTGGAAAGCGGTAAATTACGTATGCGTTTTCCTGTCAGGGCAAAAATCGCATTGGCCAAAGCAGGCGCCGCACCGGGCGTGCCAATCTCGCCAACGCCACCCATTTCGTCAGCATTCTCCAAAATGTCTATTTCAAATTCCGGCACTTGCCACATCCGCATCGCATCGAAATCTGTAAAGTTGGATTGCTCCACCATGCCGTCGCTGAAGGTGATTTCCTGTGTCATCGCCGCTGAAAGCCCATAGATGACACCGGACATAATCTGCGCCTTGATATTGTCCGGATCAAGCGCGATGCCCACATCCGCCGCACACCACACCTTGGTGATTTTTATGCCCTTCAGCGTATTCTCAACTTCGATGACCTGCGCCACCCATCCGCCAAATGCCAGCGTGAAGGCAAAGCCTTTGGCACGGTTAGGAACAGTTGTGCCCCAACTAGACATAGCTGCCACGCGCTGGATTACCTTCAGCGCCGTCGGCTGATCGGCCATAAGCTTTAGCCGTAGCGCAACCGGATCAGTTTTACCGGCAACAGCGATTTCATCCATAAAACTCTCATGGAAAAACCCGTTGTGCGAATTGCCAACGGAGCGCCAAAATCCGACCGGCACTTTCAAATCAATTTCAATGCCGCGAAAGCGCATGTTGGCAATGTCATAAGGTTGGTTAAACGCACCGTCGGTGATGGATTTATCCGGACCAAGCGGCATCGATTCTATCCATGGCAATAAGCGCGCAATTGTCGAGCGCGTTACTGAGGGTGTCGCGATTGTCGCGTCCAGAGCCAAAGGAAGACTATCATCACCAAGCCGCGCCATAAATTTTGCCACGACCGCCGGACGGTAATAATCATGGGTCATGTCCTCCTCACGCGACCAGAGAACTTTCACCGGTTTGCCTTCTGCGGCCATGGCCATCAGGCTTGCGTAAGCTGTAAAATCCGACTCGCCGCGCCGCCCGAAACCACCACCCATCAAGGTCGTATGAACGGTCACGTGCTCCTGATTTAGTCCCGTGACATGCGCACTGATATAACGCGCAATCACCGGCATTTGGTTTGGCGACCAAATTTCTAATTTGCCATCTTTAAATTGCGCGGTTGCGTTCATTGGCTCCATTGTTGCGTGAGCCACAAATGGCACGGAGTAAGACGCCTTTAGTATGCTTTCCTCTGGTGCATCAGCAAACTGCTTATCAACATCGCCAACAGTTCGCAGCGAGGAGCCCCCGCCAGCGTTGAGCGCATCACCCAGCTGCGCCGAAATCTTACCACTTTCGGAATGATAAGGCGCAACACCCCATACCACTTCGAGCAAACTCGCTGCCTTAAACGCCGTCCATGTATCCTTGGCAATCACACCAAGACCATGGCCCAATTGGCAGTCAATCTCGACCACCTTGATAACACCGGCAACCGCCTGAGCGGCCTTGGCATCAAACGACACCATTTTAGCGCCTAGACGCGGGCTCATTTTCACCGTGCCATAAACCATATCGGGCAGTTTCACATCGACGCCAAATATGGGCGCTCCAGTCACCTTATCGCGCATATCCAAGCGAGGCTGGGACTTGCCCAAGATCTTCCACTTCGCCTTGTCCTTCAACACGATCACATCCGGCGGCAATAGCTTGGAAGCGGCCAACGCGAGTTCACCATAACTCAGCGCCTCACCCGTCACGGGGTTGGTAATAATCGCATCCTCGACGGATAACTTTTCCGGTTTCAAATTCCACTTTTGGCTGGCCGCGAGTTTCAATACTTCGCGAGCCGCAGCGCCTGCATGGCGCATCTTTTCAAACGCATCAACACTTGATGATGACCCGCCGGTAATTTGCAGCGCCATGATTTTGCCTAAAGCACCCATCACGGTGCGGAAACCGTCCTGCTGCGCACCATGCTCAAAATCCGGGAATGGCGCACCACCAGCCATCACTGCACTGTTATAATAGGCACCGGATGCCGGACCATGCACGACACTGATTTGGTCCATGCCCACTTCAAGCTCTTCCGCCACCAGTGCGGCAAGCGTCGTCATCACGCCTTGGCCCATTTCAGCGCGTGGCGCGATCACGGTAATGACGCCATCAGTGCTGATTTTCACATAAGGGTTAAACGTCGTCTCGCCCTGCGCCAAATCATCCAGCAGCGGGTTTTGCACTGGCTTTTTATATTCATAATAGCCAAACGCGACACCGCCTGCGACCGCCGTAATACCGAGCAAAAAAGTGCGGCGGGCAATTTTTAATGCGCGACTCATCTTCACGCCCCCATAGTTTCTGACGCATTATGAATGGCCGCGCGAATTTTCGGATAAGTCCCGCAGCGGCACAAATTACCTCCCATAGCCTCGTCTATCTCTTGGTCAGTCGGTTTCGGCTTTTGCGCCAGCAGCGCCACAGCACTCATAATCTGGCCGGATTGACAGTAGCCGCATTGCGCCACCTGACCATCCAGCCATGCCTGTTGCACGGGGTGCAACAGATCATCTTTAACCAAACCATCAATCGTCAGCACGGGGGCGGTCACGGTTCCAACCAACGTCTGGCACGAACGAACTGCCTCACTATTAATAATCACTGTGCACGCACCGCACGCACCAATGCCGCAACCAAACTTTGGACCTGAAATACCGGCGTAATCGCGCAGCGCCCAGAGCAACGGCATGTCAGGATCAACATCCAATTCCACTTCAGCACCATTGATAGTAAGACGCATTTGACGTGGATCTCCGGTTTGAACTCTGCCGAAAATACAAATTGACAAATTTCGATAAAATGTCAAGAAATGAATTATGAATATTAGTCTAGCCTCAATTTCAGAAAATGCCACTGGCGCAAACCGGCACAGCGCGGTGCTGGATGCCGCATTTGCGGTTTTCTTGCGGTATGGTTTCCAGCGCACCACCATGGACGACATTGCCAAAGAGTGCGGCGTGTCGCGCCCGGCGCTTTATCTTTTGTTCAAAAACAAATCTGATATTTTTCATGCCTTGGCGACGGCTATGTTTGAACGCATGATCGCGGGCGCAAGCAAAGCGCTTGCGGGCACGGGCAGCTTGGAGATACGGCTCTACTTTTGCCTGAAATTCGGTATTTTGGATGCAATAGAAGCGCTGATTGCTTCACCTCACGGTGCAGAACTGATGGATATGAAGCATGCGTTGTCGGCTGACGTATATGGTTTTTGGCGGCGCAGCATGGTTGGCATGATTTCAAAAGCTTTAGACGATGAGGCATGCAATTGCAAAAACTTGCCCCTTTTGAAGGGGCTGGTACCGGACCAGCTGGCCAACATTTTGCTTGATGGACTTGAAGGCCTAAAATCCCGCCCCACAAGCCGCCAAGAACGCGAAGCTGGCGCATTGGCATTGGTAAAGCTGATTAGCGGGGCCGTGACGCGGTAATCGCCACACTGTTGACAAGTCCCTCGCTATTCTCCACCTCAAGGCTAATCACACTCCGGAACCCGACATGACCGTTTCATACTTTTCAGATCCGTTCCCCCGCAAACTCACTGTCGGCGTGAAGGTCGGCGAAATCACGGTCGGCGGCGGGTATCCTGTCGTGGTGCAATCCATGACCAATACTGACACGGCGGATGTTGACGGAACGGTCGCGCAGATTTCTGCTCTGGCGCGTGCGGGCTCCGAACTTGTGCGCATCACGGTAGACCGTGATGAAAGCGCCGCCGCCGTTGCCAAAATCCGCGAACGGTTGGATCGCATCGGTTGCAATGTGCCACTCGTAGGCGACTTTCACTATATCGGCCACAAGCTGTTGGCCGATCATCCGTCGTGCGCTGAAGCGCTGGCGAAATACCGCATCAATCCGGGCAATGTCGGCTTTAAGGAAAAGAAAGACCGCCAGTTTGCAGATATCGTCGAAATAGCCATCAAGCATGATAAGCCAGTGCGCATCGGCGTCAATTGGGGTTCGCTCGATCAAGATTTGCTAACGCGCTTGATGGACGAAAACCATGCTAAAGGCGCGCCGCTCACCGCGCGTGAAGTGATGCACGAGGCCATTGTGCAATCGGCGCTGATTTCCGCCGCTGTAGCCGAAGAGATCGGCCTGCCGCGCGACCATATTATTCTTTCCGCCAAAGTCAGCGCCGTGCAGGATTTGGTGGCTGTTTATACCAAGCTCGCCCAGCGCTCCAACCATGCTTTGCATCTTGGCCTCACTGAAGCCGGTATGGGCTCCAAAGGCATTGTCGCCTCGTCCGCCGCCATGGGCATATTGTTGCAGCAAGGCATAGGCGACACGATCCGTGTATCGTTGACGCCGGAACCTAATGGCGACCGCACGCGCGAAGTGCAGGTGGCGCAGGAGCTTTTGCAAGTCATGGGCTTTCGCCAATTTGTGCCCATCGTCGCCGCTTGCCCCGGCTGTGGTCGCACGACTTCAACCGTGTTCCAAGAATTAGCGCAGAATATTCAAGCGGATTTGCGCAAGAATATGCCAGTTTGGAAAGAGAAATATCCCGGTGTTGAGGCCCTGAACGTTGCCGTTATGGGCTGCATCGTCAATGGCCCGGGCGAAAGCAAACACGCCGATATCGGCATCTCGCTGCCAGGCACCGGTGAAAGCCCGGCCGCACCTATTTTCATCGACGGCAAAAAAGCTGCAACGCTGCGCGGCCCGACCATAGCGGCAGATTTCCAAGTTATGGTAGCGGACTATATTGAGAAGAGGTTCGGGCGCACGGGCGGCTTGTAAAATATATTAAGGAGCTAAATTCATGACCGAAGTCAAACTCACCTCAGATGAGACCATCGCATTACTCACCAAGCTGTCGGGGTGGGTGTTTCTTTCCGCCCGTGATGCTATCGGTAAATCATTCTCATTCAAAAATTTCCGCGAGGCTTTCGCCTTTATGACGGAAGTTGCGTTTGAAGCGGAAAAACTTGACCATCATCCCGAATGGACCAATGTTTATAAACGTGTGGACATCGTGCTTTCCACGCATTCTGTTGGAGGTTTAAGCGAACTTGATGAAAAGCTGGCGTTAAAAATAGACAAAGCTGCCGCCCGATTTGTATGAGGCACCGCTTGAAGTGCAATCCGGCTGTAATTATTTCAAAGATCGATGGGGAGAGAGTTGTGGATAAAATTCTTTACGGCGATATTATCGGTCCCGATGATGACGAAAAGCAATCAAGAGTTAAACGTGATTTTTGGAGCACGCTGAAACGCGCCGCCCGGTCAGTTCCCTTTGCCGATGAACTTGTCGCGGCCTATTTCTGCGCGGTGGACCCGGCAACGCCTACCCGCGTGAGGGCAATACTTCTTGGCGCGCTCACCTATTTTATTATGCCAATTGACGCTATACCAGACTTCTTCATCGCTTTTGGCTTTACCGATGACGTCGCTGTTCTTACCGCCGCGATCACCGCTGTGCGCGGCTACATTACACCAGGACACCGCCAACAGGCTGAGCAGGCTTTGCGGGATAATCTTGATAATTAAAGCGAGTTTTTGTCCGGTTCAATCCGGTTTTCGTTCACGGTTTGCGTGATCCGCTGTGACATTGCTCATTTGAAAAAAATTGCGGACGTGAAACTATTTTTGAAGTGGGGGATATTCGTCTCTGTTTCGCTATGTTTACGACATAAATCGACTGACTATCATCACGGCTGCTTGACTAAATGTCGTATTTTCGTGAATTCTAACGAGATGCTCACGCTTACGTGATTGAATTAAAAATATTTAAGATATTGATTTAATTATATAATATTTTATTACCCTAGCCATTTCGGCGTTACAAGGGAACAAATGCGTGAGAATTCCCCAACTTTTTGTGGTTTGAAAAACCTAATCCCAAGCCGCATATTCAATTCATCGGAAACGAAGAAAAACAAAAATTATTTCTTCCAAATCCGAAAAAAATTGAAACCAAATCTCCCAATGGGCACTGACGCCCCGGGCCCTCAAAGCCCATAAATACGAATGGAAACTACTATGAACAAGATCATTATCGCACTTGGCGTTGCACTTATCTCCGCAACAGCCGCATTCGCTGATTCATCCGCTCTGGATGTAAAAGCTGCGGACGTTTACAACGCAGCGTCTGTTGACCAAACTGCAACAGGGTCAACCGGCACAGCGCCAACACTGGAATTACGCGCCAAGCTCGGCGATGGCTCGCCGATGTATATACAGAGCAATTCAACCTTTGACTCCACTGCAACCGGCGCAATCAGCACAATTGATTACTCAGTAGAGCGTGCACACTTCGGCGATGGCTCCCCTGCCAACCAGTCTTAAAACAACTCAACATCTCTCCTCCCCGACATCTCTCGTCACAATGGGCATAAATGCCCACTCAAATGAATGGATAAAAATATGAACAAGATCATTATCGCACTTGGCGTTGCACTTATCTCCGCAACAGCCGCATTCGCTGATTCATCCGCTCTGGATGTAAAAGCTGGGGACGTTTACAACGCAGCGTCTGTTGACCAAACTGCAACAGGGTCAATCGGCACAGCGCCAACATTGGAATTTCGCGCCAAGCTCGGCGATGGCTCGCCAATGTATGTTCAGGGCACTTCGGGTTCTGACTTTACAGCAACCGGTTCAATCGGGGCTGCTGACCCGACAGAACAGCGCGCGCGTTTCGGCGATGGCTCGCCTGCCTATGGTCAGTAACAACTTTGTGCGTTAGCTCCACATGAATAACAAAGGGGACGTGGTGACACGCCCCTTTTTTTGTGTTGCACTCTAAAAATGCGGGGCGTTGGAGGTTAGTGTAAGCGAAATGGGAAATGCAAGAAATCTGAAAAGTAGTATGACATGGATATGTGCGATCTCGACAAGCATTATTGTGCAGGCGGTGCCATCCCATGCATCTACATGGCTACACACCGGAAGCGCCACTAGCAGACCCTTTGGTCATATTGAATACTGTAAAAAAAGACCGTTTGATTGCAGGCAAAATAAAGGCGGCGCAAAGCCGCAAGCTTTTTCGATTCGAACGCTCAGTGCTGTTAATTCCGCAGTCAATCGTAAAATAAAGCCTATTCGTGACGAAGAGCAGTTTGGTGTTCGCGATTTGTGGAGCTACGGCGCTAAAACGGGTGACTGCGAAGACTTCGCAATCGCCAAGCGCGCCGCCCTGTTATCACGCGGCTACCGTCCGGAAAATACCCTGCTTGCCATGGGCTACAGCGCAGGTCAGGCCCATGTAGTGCTGTTGGTTAGAACCGACGCGGGCGATTATGTGCTCGATAATCTGAACGCTGCCGTGCTCCCTGTTGAGAAATCCAGTGTCCATATTGCCAAAATCCAGTCACCTGAAAATGGTGCGGAATGGTTAAGCGTTGGCGGGAAATCGACGATGAAGCCTTAGGTCTTGACCTGTTAATTTTGGTGAAATGGCAGGAAAATCATGAAAATATGCAAAGAAAATCGTGCCTGACTGGCTAAAGCCCGTTCAAGCGGTTTGACGCCGCAGAGTGAAGTCAGTTGACTGTTGATGCCAAAATCGGGCGCTTTCCGGTGATTGCGTTGTCGCAAAGGCTTAAAAATGCCCGTATTTCCTGCGCCTTCGCTCCTGTGCCTTGACACTTGGCACTCACCAAAAATCACACCGGCCATTTCGTCAAAATTAACAGGTCCATACCCAAAAGCCAGCCCCGATGTCGGGCTGCTGTTCATCATGCCGGGATATGACAACATGTTGCGCGTCAACAGGCAGGTCACTCCGGTGATTGATCCCGAACTTCTTTCCAGCATGAGCGTCAATGATCGCAGCCCGAGACTCGCCATTGTTGTTAAAGTCAGCGAAGTGTTCTTGAAAATCAGCGAAGTGTTCCCGCACTGCGCCAAGACCTTCCGGCGCTCGCGCTTGTGGGACCCCGATCATTTTCAAGACCGCTCTGAGATGCCCTCGCCGATGAAAGTACTCATGGATCAGACCACTGGCATACCGGACAAGGCAGATCAAATGCTTGAAATGGATCAAGGTCTCGAGGTGTAATATGGAGAGACGATGTGTTGAATTTGCCGGGGCTGGCGCTTGACGACAACCGGCGACGGGACAGCGGGTTACAATTTCACCAAAATGAGCTTCAGGCTTATGGGTATTTTGGAAACTTCTTATGGGCAACGAAATTGATGCTTATACATTGAAGGCAATCCATGCGTTTTTGGCGCGTGTGGAGATAAGCTATGATGTTTCGTCGGCAGCCCTTTTTGGCAGCCGCGCCCGCCTTGATCACCGACTTGACAGCGATGTCGATGTTGCGGTTTTTCTCAAAGGGCCGCCTTCGCAATTTGCTAAAACAAAACTTGAGATGGCCGATTTTGCCTATGAAATTCTACTCGAATACGGCCTGTTGATCGAGCCGCTTCCCGCTTGGGAAGATGAACGGCATGATGCTCAAAGTTATTCCAATCCCCGTCTTTTGGAAAATATTGAACGCGAGGGAATTGCGCCATGAACCCTCAAGAGCTGCGGCGCTAAGCTGAAATCGCAAATAACCTCAGCGCGCATATTGCTGGAGGCTGGCGACCCTGACGGAGCGTGCAGCCGCGCCTATTATGCGATGTTTGATGCGGCACGGGCCGCATTGATTATGTCTGGCATACAAACAGAATCTGAAATACCAAAAATCGCATAGCGGTCTTATCTCAGCTTTCAGTCTGCATTTGGTAAAAACAAATAAGCTATCTGTGGATCTGGGAAAATCACTCAACAGCATTCTTCAAATCAGATTGATTGCCGACTACAAGGGCGAAGCTGTTGAGATTGATGTAGCCCCAACCAATGCCCTGTCACATCCCCGCCGCTGTTACCGTGTAACCAGCCGCACGAAACTTTTCGACTAAGCCTTTGTCGCCCACCAGGTGCATTGCTCCGACGGCGATGAAGGCATTGCCTTGCTCCAGGATTTTATCGGCGCGGGTGGCCATGGTTTGGTTGCGGATGTTTATGAGCTTTTCTTCGAAATCATTATAGTCGGCATCGCTGATTTTCGTATCTGTTGCAATATTTTTTGCCAGCGGCATTATCGCACCGATTTTGCCCTCTGTGTAGAGTACGATCATTGTTTCCATCACATCATCAACTTTTGAGCCGAGCTTGATGGTTTCGACCAGATTTTGCACACTCATTTTCATCGGCAGGGAATTTATGGCGGTCACCTGTTCAAGCATGGTTTCCAAGCCTTCAATTTTCTTGCCGGCGCTTTGGGCATCTTTAGCAAGTTTAATATCTAGGAACGGCGCGCCGCTATTTTTGCGCGCCATTTCGCAGGCTGGAAGTGCGACAATGCCCATAATCATCCACGGCTTCATTTTGTTAATCGCCGCCAGCGGCATACCGCGATCAACCATACCTTTTTCAAACACCGGCAGATCTTTCGGGTCCACCAGCGATGACAGCGTCGTCGCATCAGTGAACATCATGAGGTCCGGCTTGGCCAGCAGTGACTGACTAGCCTTCGCCTCATCCAGAATTTCCGTGGTTTCGATGACAACAGTGTCCGCGCCGTCATATGCCGTCTTGGCTTGCGGCGTTAGATCAATCACGCGCGGATCGGTCATGTGCATAGTGCCGAAAAGATAGGATGGTTTCAGTCCGGCCTTTTCGATTTTCCACAAGCGCCCTTCGCCATTCTTCGTGGCGGCGGCTTCAGCATTTATTTTTGCCAGCGTCGCAACCGGTAGCGTCTCCAACAAATTATGGCCCACGCAGGCGACTGGCGCTGCATCATCCGCATGAGCTTTAGTGGAAGCAAAAAGCGCCACCGCCAGAAAGCTGGCGAAGAATAGAACATTAGCAGCGGCAATGACGCGAAAGGCGAAATCCGGTGTACGGGCGATACGGAAGAGTGTGAATGATGCGATCATGATGCGTAGCGTAACGGCGAAAAGCAGACAAAGAGTTAAAGCACATGCCCAAATTCGAGCATTTTTTGAATTTTTGAGGCCCGCGCTGCGCTCGTATACTCTCTGCATCGTCTCCGAGCACTCTTTGTATCGTCTCCGTGCGAGCGGCGTATCGTTTTCGTGCGCTTCCCGATCAGCATTTCAGGCCCGTGGATGCGCTGCCGCCCATGCCCCGAGAAGTCGCGTGGTATCCACTCCGGTGTAGATTTGCGTGGTTGAAAGACTGGCGTGGCCGAGCAGTTCTTGTATCGAGCGCAGGTCGCCGCCACGGGCCAAAAGGTGCGTGGCAAACGAGTGGCGCAGCGCGTGCGGCGTTGCGCTATCGGGCAAGCCAAGCCCGCCGCGCAGTTTCACCATTTCGCGTTGAATGATAGCCGCCTGCAAGGTTCCGCCCTTTGCGCCACGAAACAGCGGTTCAGTTTTTGACAAGTGAAACGGGCATGATTTAATATAAAGATCAATGGCTTGTCTGACAACACCAAGCATCGGCACCATGCGCGTCTTGTTGCCTTTACCCTTTATGATGAGTGTTTTGGGATTATTAGCCATCATCTCCGGCGTCAACGTCAGCGCCTCGGAAATACGAAGGCCACAGCCGTAAAGCAGTGTCAGCACCGCGTTGTTTCGCGCCGCTATCCATGGTTCGCTGGCAAAATCACCGGCGCTGGCCGCCACTTTTAGCGCTTGGTCAACTTGCAGCGGTTTTGGCAGTGATTTCGGCTGTTTTGGCACGCGCACCGCCCGCGATCCGGCGGCATTCACATCGCCCTCCCGCTCCAAATGCTTGAGAAAAGAGCGAATCCCCGCCAGCCCCCGCCCCAATGTCCGCGCTCCAGCCCCCTCATTGCGGCGCTTTGCCAGAAACGAACGAAAAATGATTGGTTTCAATGCGTTAAGGTCAGTTAGCGCAGGCAATTTTCCCAAATGCTGACACAAAAATTCAAAAAATTGCCGCGTGTCGCGCTCATAGGCATCCAGCGTATGCTGCGAAAAGCGCTTGCCGAAGCGCAACAAATCCAGCCATTTGGCACGGATTGCCAAAAGCTCGGGCGTGGCGGAAACGATGAAGTCTCGGGTCATAGCGCATCATCGCCGTTCAAGGTTACCTTTGCGTGAAGAGATGGATGTGATAGTCGGATCCGACTTCAATTTTTAAGGCAGAAAACCGCTTGAAACCGCAAAATCCCGTCCTTTTAGCCATTATCGGCGCTGCGCAAGGCCTCAAAGGCGAGCTGCGAGTGAAAAGCTATACCGCTGATCCGCAAGGGTTTTCCAGCTACGGCCCGCTTTATGACAAGGATGGCCGTATTTTTGAAGTGGTAACATCGAGACCCTCTAAAGAAGTTGTTATTGTCAAATTCAAAGGCATAAACGACCGCACGATCGCCGAAAAACTCACCGGAATTGAACTTTTCGTCGATAAATCCATGATTTCCGCCTCCGGGGAGGATGATTTTCTGCATTCGGACCTGATTGGTCTCGCTGTTCGGGATACGGATGGGGGTGATTTGGGCAAAGTTTCCGGCGTGTTTAACTTTGGCGCGGGTGATATTTTGGAAATCGTCAAGTCCGGCGCAAAGGCCGTCGCCATACCTTTCAGCAAGGCAGCCGTGCCGACAGTCAATATTCGTGAGCAATATCTGATAGTTGACCCCGCAGCGGCTGGTCTGATCGTGGATGAAAACGAAGGTCCGCACAATGAAATGGACCCCGAAGGCTTTCCCCAATGAGTTTCAAAGCCACCATTCTAACTTTGTATCCGGAAATGTTTCCCGGCCATTTGAGTGCGTCCATGGCTGGCCGCGCTTTGAAAAAAGGCACGTGGGCGATTGAACCCGTGCAAATCCGCGATTTTGCGTTCAATAAACACAAAAATGTAGACGATACCCCCGCTGGCGGCGGCGCGGGCATGGTGATGCGGGCCGATGTGCTGGCGCTCGCCATTGACAGCGTGGTGCAAGATGAGCGCCCGCGCCTGCTGATGTCCCCTCGCGGCAAGCCGCTCAGTCAACAGCGCGTGCGTGAACTAGCCACTGGCCCCGGCGTTATCATCGTCTGCGGCCGGTTTGAGGGCGTGGATGAGAGGGTCATTGAAGCGCGGCAGTTAGAAGAGGTTTCCATCGGCGATTATGTGCTTTCCGGCGGTGAACCGGCGGCGCTAATCGTTTTAGATGCGATTATACGGCTGTTACCGGGCGTTATGGGCAATGAAAGCTCCGGCAAGGCGGAAAGTTTTGAGGGCGGGCTGCTGGAATACCCGCACTATACCAAGCCGCCCAAGTTTGAAGGCCGCACCATTCCCGATGTGCTAACCTCCGGAGATCACAAGAAAATTGCAGAATGGCGACAGCAGCAATCTGTTGAAATTACCGGACAACGACGGCCGGATTTACCGGGTAACCAAGCGGGAGAGAAAAATAGCAACCACCCCGTGACAAACCATAACTCATCGTCTAATAACCACCGCGAAAGCAGACTTGGAACACCAAGCTGACCTTCGGAACATAAGCATTTTCAGAGAAAGTGGATACCGGTTTTTCGTCCGGAAATGCGTCGTAAAAACACATAGACTGCGAAGTCGCCCCTGCCTTGGAACCTAAAGGCATAGTCTGCCTGCTTGAGTGACGGGCAAACGAGTGAGGACGCTCTGGCTGTTTGAATAAGAAAGAGTACTACCGATGAACATCATTCAACAGATCAATCAAGAGCAAAAAGCCAAGATTGAAGCCATCCGCATGCTGCCAAAATTTGGTCCGGGCGATACATTGAAAGTATCCGTGAAGGTCAAGGAAGGCGAACGTTCGCGTACACAGGTTTACGAAGGCGTATGCATCGGCCGCTCCGGCGCCGGCATCAATGAAAATTTCACAGTACGCAAGTTGTCCTATGGCGAAGGCGTGGAACGTGTGTTCCCGATCATTTCACCATTGGTGGAAGGCGTTGAAGTGGTTCGCCGTGGTCGCGTTCGTCGCGCCAAGCTGTACTATCTACGTGGCCGCACTGGTAAAGCCGCTCGTATTCTTGAGCGTAAGGATCCACGCAAAGTGGTTGCCAAAACACCGGCATAAGCAAATTTTGATATATATTTTGGAAGGGCACGTTTTTCGTGCCCTTTTGCTTTTGTAAGTTTTGGTACAGTCTCTTGTCTATGAACAACACCAGCGCACCACTCGCACAAGTCTATGCCGCCAAAACGCCTGAGGCGCTCAATGCCGCCTATCAATTATGGGCGGAAAGCTATGACCGCGAGACGTTGGAGCTCGGCTACTGCCTGCCTTTCGTAATTGCCAGTTGGCTGGCCCGCTATGTGAAGCCGGAAGCGGGGCCGGTAATGGATGCCGGTTGTGGAACAGGCCTCAGCGGACCGCTGCTTGCCGCGCTGGGCTATGCCGACATCTGCGGCATCGACATGTCACCCAATATGCTGGTGGCCGCCAAGAGGCGCGGCGGTTACAGCCAGCTTGTCGAAGCTGAACTCGGCAAGGCGCTGCCATTTGACGATGGCAGATTTGCCGCATTTATTTCCACCGGCGTATTCACCGCCGGTCATGCCCCGGCATCATCGCTCATTGAACTCTCGCATATATTGAAATCCAAAGGGTTTGCCATCTTCACCATCCGCGATAGCATCTTTGAAAGCGGTGGGTTCAACGCTGTCTTGGATCAATTGGTGAGCCAAGGAATTTGGCGGCATGTAGAAACCAGCCCGCTCTTTCGCGCGTTCACCATCGCTGAACCAGAAGTGTTGGTTCGCGCCTATGTGTTTCAAAAGGCATGATATTCGGTTAGAGTGCCCATTATTCTTAATCATGATATGTTCCGCATCGTTCGAAAATGCTCCAGCCACGTCATATTTATGCGCCTCACCCTTGCGCGGCTATGGACTCCCGCGACAGATTGCGCAAAATTGAGTTAACGGACAAATTTATATCTCAGGGAAACTATCCATGTTCACGCGCCGCTCACTTTTAGCCCTCGCTGCCACAGCCACAATCATCACCGCGCTGCCGACATTTGCAGCGGACTTGCCGGATCTTGGCGGCAGGGAAGTTATTATCGTCACGGAAAATGCCTATCCCCCGCTGCAATTTGTCGATCCGAAAACCGGGATACAAATTGGCTGGGAATATGACGCGATGAATGAAATCGCCAAACGTTTGAACTTCAAAATCAAATATCAAAACACCTCATGGGACGCGATGATTCAGTCGGTTTCGGATGGCCAATATAACATCGGCATGACTGGCATCACCATCAAAGAGGACCGCAAAGAGAAAGTGGATTTCTCGGACGCTTACATGCGCTCAGAGCAGTACATGCTGGTGCGCGGCGATGAAAGCCGCTTCACCGATGCCAAGACTTTCGGCGCGTTCACCGCCGGATTAGTCGGCGCGCAGGCGGGTACAACGCCATTTTACACCGCCGTTTACGAAGTTCTGGACGGCAAGGAAGACAATCCGCGCATCAAGCTGTTTGAAACATTCGGCGCGACAGTCCAAGCCCTCAAAGCTGGTGATGTGGATACGGTTTTGACCGACGGCACCTCCGGCAAAGGCTATGTTGATGCCTCCAACGGCGGTTTGAAACTCATCGGCGGCCCGCTCGGCACAGAGGATTTCGGTTTCATATTCACCAAAGGCTCGGATCTGGTTGCCCCGATAAATCTGGCAATTGCGGCGCTGAAAGCAGATGGCACTTTGGATGGCTTGAACAAAAAATGGTTCGTTGACTATAAGTTCGGCCAATAAGCGAGATTTAACCGGCAGCCCCGCGCTGCCGGTTTTTTCATGACGGGCGCACCGGATCAGCGGCAAGATGAGTTTCCGTGGTGGCTGGTGGCCGTCACGCTGATTGGTGTTGTGCTGGCAATTTTAATCGCCGCAAACAGCCTTTATTATCAGCTTTTTACTACAGTTGTTAAAGGCGTGTGGACTACACTGTTTGTCACTGTCGTTGCTTTCTTTTTGTCCTGCCTGATGGGCCTGAGCCTGGCCACTTTTGGTCTGTCGCGGTTCAAGTTTTTAAGACAGTTCACGCGGTTTTACGTCGAGGTTATTCGCGGCATTCCCATGCTGGTGCTGCTGTTTTACATTGCCTTTGTAGGCGCGCCCGCGATTGTTGTGGCGTGGAATTTCCTGACCGCCCCGCTGCGCTATCTCGGGCTGTTGGAGCCAATGATTATCCGCGACTTTCCCTTGATGTGGCGGGCGATTGTGGCGCTTATGATCGGCTATTCAGCCTTCCTGTCTGAAGTCTTCCGCGCCGGCATTCAGGCCGTCGATAACGGTCAGATTGAAGCTGCCAAATCGCTCGGCCTCAGTGGCTGGCAGCGCTTTCGCTTCGTGATTTTCCCGCAAGCTATCCGCACCGTTTTGCCGCCGTTGGGCAATGATTTCATTGCCATGGTGAAGGATTCATCACTGGTTTCGGTGCTCGGCGTCTCAGATATCACCCAGCTGGGCAAAGTCTATGCCTCCGGCTCATTCCGGTTTTTTGAGACCTATTCGATTGTAGCCTATATCTATCTGGTCATGACAATCGGCTTATCGCTGGCCTTACGCAATCTGGAAAAACGAATGCGCAAAGGCGAGCAGCGCTAATTTCGGCGGCAAGCTCAAAATTCGTTATCGTGAATCAGCTGGTGCGACTTTCGAGAACCGGACCGCAGCGTGCGTTTGTATGTGAGCACCGGAAGCGCAGAAAGTCACAGCAGATAGCCAAGAGAACGGATTTTATACGGTGACTTGACTGCCCATTTCTACCACTCGATTATACGGAATATGGAAAAAGTCCGTCGCATTCGCGGCGGACCTTGCCAGCGCGATATAGAGCCCGTCCTGCCACAGCGGCATACCAGATTGCGCGGATGCTTTGATAGTGCGGCGGCCAAGGAAGAATGAGGTTTGCATCAGCTCAAACTCGCAGCCCTTTCGGCGCGCGGCAGCGAGAATGTGCGGAATGCGGGGCGACTGCATATAGCCAAGATTGGCGACAATGCGACGAAAATCTTCCGACAGGGTTTCAACAGTAATCTGTTCGGATTCCGGCACAAACGGAACTGTGGATGTGCGGATGGTGAGCAGAATGTTGGTCTTATGCAGCACATGATTATGCTTGAGATTATGCATCAGCGCGGTTGGCGCGGTCTCGGGATCAGCCGTCAAAAACACCGCTGTTCCCAGCACGCGCTGCGGCGGCTTTTTGGTGAGCATTTTGGTGAGATCACCTAACGGCACACTTTCACGGCGGGATTTATCCGAGATAATCTTCGAGCCGCGCACCCATGTCCACATCACCACCATGAGGAAAACAGCAAAGCCAAGCGGCAATGCCGCGCCATCCAGCAGCTTCAAAAGATTGGCACCGAAAAAGGCAAGATCAATCAAAATGAAAGGCGTCATAATGGCGACAGCGGGCCAAATGCCCCATTTCCATACGCGGGATATGACGAGCACCATTAGGCCCGCGTCTGCCAGCATTGCACCGGTTACGGCAATTCCATAGGCTGATGCCAGCGATGAAGACGTTTGAAACAGTAGCACCAGCAGCACAACACCGATGAAAATCAGGCGGTTGATCTTTGGCAGATAGATCTGACCAGCGAGAGTTTCTGAGGTATGACGAATTTCAAGACGAGGCAGAATTCCGAGCTGAACGGCTTGCGAGGTCAGCGAAAATGCGCCGGTAATAACCGCTTGACTGGCGATGACGGCAGCAAAGCAAGATAGAATCACCAACGGAATGGACGCCCAGTCAGGCGCCATCAAAAAGAAAGGGTTCGACGCTGTTTCGGGGTGCTGCAAAATCATCGCGCCTTGGCCAAGGTAATTGATCGCTAAGAGCGGGAATACATAACACGCCCAAGCCCAGCGGATGGGTGAGCGGCCGAAATGGCCCATATCGGCATAAAGCGCTTCCGCGCCGGTCACGGCCAAAAATACGGAACCAAGCACTACTAGGCCGATAAAGCCGTGGCTTGTCATAAATTCGATAGCATACAGCGGGTTCAACGCGTAAAAAATCTGCGGATCATCGGCGATGTGGCGGATACCTAACAGGCCAAGAACCGCAAACCACACTACCATAACTGGTCCGAAAAATGCAGCCACTTTCGCTGTGCCACGGCTTTGCACAGAAAATAACAACACAATGATCACTAATGACGCAGGTAGAACATAACGCTGCAAAGACGGCGCGACGACACCGAAACCTTCAACAGCGGACAATACGGACACCGCAGGCGTGATAACACTGTCTCCATAAAACAGTGCAGCCCCGGCCACACCGAGGTAGAAGGCAATGTTCATGCCCCGACCAAGCGATTTTTGCGCCAATGCCATCAAGGATAATGTGCCGCCTTCGCCGCCATTGTCTGCGCGCATGATGAGGATGACATATTTGAGCGTAACTACCAGCGTCAACGCCCATAACATCAGTGAAATGACGCCGATAACTTCGGCCCGAGTGATGCCATCCGCTGCGGCATGGTGGAGCGACTCGCGCACAGCGTACAGTGGACTAGTGCCGATATCGCCATACACAACGCCGATGGAACCGACTGCTAGACCAAAAAATGAGCCCTTGGCATGGTGACCGCTCTTCGTATCCGCGAAATTATCGACGGACTTATCGCTTTGATTCATGATTATTTTTTCAGCTTTACACAGCGGTCAATGAACACGCCATCCTTGGAGCTCATGGCCGACATTGCTAATTTAGCAAGCCTTCTGGGCGCGCTCTATACACCTGTTGCATTGCTGCACAAAGCAGATTCTTTTAGCAAAAGTGCGGATAGATGTAGGCATGTTTTTTCTACAATCATGGTTTGTTAGGCAAGCGATACTGAAAGATTGCCCGCTAGTGAAAATACTGATATTGGCTGCGACATGAAATTTTCGCCAGAAATCTATGCCCGCACGGCCTTTGTCCTTCAGGACCACAAGCGCTTGCCCGGACGTTTTTTTGCGCGGTTTTCCCGCTCGCATACATGCAGCAACCTGTAAAAAATTACCCTGTTTTACACCATCAAATTCAAATTTTAAAAATGGATGACATCAATGTCCACAAAAGCTCCCCAAACGCTGTACGATAAGATTTTCGCTGACCACGTGGTTGATACGCAAGAAGATGGCACGAGCCTGCTTTATATCGACCGCCATCTGGTTCATGAAGTGACGTCACCGCAGGCATTCGAAGCACTGCGTCTTACGAACCGCAAAGTGCGCCACCCGGAAAAGACGCTGGCTGTGGTCGACCATAATGTGCCGACCTCACCTGACCGCAAGCTCGGCATCAAGAACGAAGAAAGCCGCATTCAGGTTGAGGCGCTGGCCAAAAACACTGCCGAATTTAACGTTGAATATTTCGACCAAAATGATTTGCGCCAAGGCATCGTGCACATCGTCGGGCCGGAACAGGGCTTCACGCTGCCAGGCATGACCATCGTTTGCGGCGACAGCCACACGTCCACCCACGGCGCTTTCGGTGCGTTGGCGCATGGTATCGGCACTTCTGAGGTCGAGCATGTGTTGGCAACGCAAACGCTGATCCAGAAGAAGGCCAAGAACATGCTGGTGCGTGTTGACGGCGTTTTGCCGGACCATGTGACGGCGAAAGACATCATCCTTGCCATCATCGGCGAAATCGGCACAGCGGGCGGAAACGGCCATGTGATTGAGTTCGCCGGTGAGGCCATCCGCGCACTTTCAATGGAAGGCCGCATGACGGTCTGTAACATGACGATTGAAGGTGGCGCACGCGCCGGTCTCATCGCGCCGGACGAAAAAACATTTGAATATATCAAAGGAAAGCCTCGCGCACCAAAGGGCGCGGCGTTTGATCAAGCCGTTGAATATTGGAAAACGCTGTTCACCGAAGACGGTGCACATTTCGACAAGGTCGTGGTGCTGGATGCTGCAAAACTGCCGCCCATCGTCTCTTGGGGTTCTTCGCCTGAAGACGTGATATCGATCAGTGGTGCGGTACCAAATCCCGATGACATCGCTGATGAAAACAGGCGTACATCCAAGTGGCGCGCGCTGGAATACATGGGGCTGACACCCGGCATCAAGATCACCGACATCAAGCCGGACCGCGTCTTCATCGGCTCCTGCACCAACGGGCGCATCGAAGATTTGCGGGCGGTCGCCAAGGTGGTCGAGGGCAAAACCGTCGCCTCGACCATTTCGGCGATGATCGTGCCGGGTTCGGGATTGGTGAAAGAACAGGCGGAAGCTGAAGGCCTTGATGTGATTTTCAAGGCAGCAGGCTTCGACTGGAGAGAACCGGGTTGCTCAATGTGCTTGGCCATGAACGACGACCGCCTAAAACCCGGCGAGCGCTGCGCGTCCACATCCAACCGCAACTTCGAAGGCCGTCAAGGCTTCAAAGGCCGAACCCATTTGGTTTCACCTGCGATGGCAGCAGCGGCGGCGATTGCCGGACACTTTGTGGATATAAGGGATTGGCAGTAGAGCCGGTAGTATTGTGAGTGACTTGAAGAGGCGGAGCTTGGCTCCGCCTCTTTTAATTAAGGCCCATAATCTCCCGCAAATGCATAATCTCTCACAAATGAACATGACGGCATTTCCGCTTTGCCGTAAGCTCCAAGAAATTATGGAGACCCTCCAATGAAAAGCCAATTTCTAAACACGCACCGCGCCGGTCATGTGTACCTCAACGCCGATGATTGCAATGTAGCAGATCTCGCGGCCTTGACCTGCCAAAGCGTCAATCTGGCTGACTATCCCCACGCATCGGATGCGCGGAAAAATGTGCTGATTTATGATTGCGACATCATTCGCCAAACCATCGCGACGCCAGAGGGCCGCAAGTCCGTAATGGCCGAGTGGGTAGAGGTGATGATGTCGGGGCCGGGCGTATTGGTGCTGAAAAAGGCTGAAACCGATATGATGATGCTTGATCGGGCCAGTGATCTTTTCCGCGAGCTCATTGCTGAACAACACCAAAAGGGTGCTGGTGGCGGCGATCATTTTGCCAAGCCGGGCGCGAACGACCGGCTTTGGAACTCTCTCGAAAAGCACTGCCTGAAAGACCCTGCAAACTTCGCCGCCTATTATGGCAATGAGATTCTGGCTCTTGTCAGCGAGGCGTGGCTTGGGCCTTATTATCAAATGACGGCACAGCTCAATGTCGTGAACCCCGGCGGCGCGGCTCAGTCCGCACACCGCGATTATCATTTGGGTTTCCAACCGCCGCAAGACATTGAGCGCTACCCGCGTCATGTACAGCTATTCTCGCCGCAGCTCACCTTGCAGGGTGCGATTGCACATGTTGACGCGCCAATTATTGCCGGACCAACTTTGCTGTTACCCTTCAGCCAAGCCTATGATGCCGGCTATTTGGCGATGAACCGGACGGAGTTTCGTGAATTCTTCAATCAAAACCATGTGCAGCTTCCGCTGGAAAAAGGCGACATGCTATTCTTCTCGCCAGCGCTACTCCATGCAGCCGGAACTAATAAATCCGCTGATATCAAGCGGATGGTCAACTTGTTTCAGGTGTCTTCCGCCTATGGCCGCGCGATGGAGAGCGTTGATAGACTAAACATGTCCAAGAAGTTGTTTCCGGTGCTGGTTCAAGCAAAAGTGAATGGTTCATTGAGTGATGCCCAAATTGCCGCCGGCATCGCGTCTTGTGCAGAAGGCTATGCTTTTCCCACAAATTTAGACCGTGATCCGCCACTCGGCGGCCTTGCGCCGAAGACAATGAGTCAATTGTTCCACGAGGCGCTGAATGGCGGCTGGACGGCAGACAAATTTAATGAGGCGCTGGATAATCAAGCAGCCAAGAAACTGACATGAGCGTGAAATGACAGATCAATTTGAAAATAAAATCGCCATCGTCACCGGCGGCACGCAAGGTCTGGGTGCTGCAATTGCAAAGTTGCTGGCGGCGCGCGGCGCAAAAGGTATTGTTATTTGCGGGCGCAGCCACGCCAAAGGTGAGGCGATGGCAGCGCAAATTGAAGCCTCATCCGGCGCAAAAGTCATCTACCAGCAGGCTGATCTTGGGAAAGTGGAGGATTGCCGCACGGTCGTTGAAGCGTGCGATAATGCATTTGGCAAGGTGGATATTCTGGTCAATGCAGCAGCGATTACTGAGCGCGGCACGATATTAGACACCTCAACGGACCTGTTCGACCAAATGTTCGCCGTCAATGTCCGTGCACCATTTTTCCTGATGCAAGACGCGATTAAGGTGATGAAGCGCAATGGTACGGCGGGATCTATTGTCAACATCGGCTCCATGTCAGCCATGGGCGGACAACCGTTTATTGCCGCCTATTGTGCATCTAAAGGTGCGTTGGAAACACTCACGCGCAATACAGCTTACGGCTTGCTCCGCAACAAAATCCGCGTCAACCAGCTTAATATTGGTTGGATGGCATCTGAGGGCGAAGACCGCATTCAGCGCGAGTTTCATGGCGCACCTGCCGATTGGCTGGAAAAGGCGGCGGCAAGCCAGCCCAATGGACGGCTCGTGGACCCGAACGAAGTCGCCCGCGCCACAGCGTTTTTGGCCTCAAACGAGTCCGGCTTGATGACTGGGTCTATCGTGAATTTCGACCAGTCCGTCTGGGGCGCCTATGATGGCTCGCCGCATCCGGATTTGCCGCTGTAAAACACTGTCGGGACTTATTGCAAACCAGAATTTGTGCTTCTAACTATGGCGCATGAAAGCACATCGATTCTCATTTTTGTTGGCGCTGGCGCTGGCCTCTTGCCAGTCCACACACGCGCCCTCTGCCTACAATGCACCGGAAGTCGCGCAGCCGCCTATCTCCAGTTTTTTTTGCGATGATGGTCATAAGCTGATCGTTCGCAACTTTGGCAACAGCGTTAATATTGTTCGTGATGACGGCAGTGCAGTCGATTTGCCGGCAGTCGAACCCGGCTCAAAATCGCGCTACAGCAAAGAGCAAACCGCGATTGTTTTTGACGGGCCGACAGCGCTCTTCATGATTACAGGCAAGCCACCAGCCAACTGCAAGCGTTAGAGCATCGTTCGCAAAAGTGTGTGCGGTTTTGCGTTAAAACGATGCGACAAAAGAAGGACTCAGAGCAATGCGCCGATTTTATATCGGCGACGTTACTCTAAGATTTCGCCCGTGCGGCACTTTGCGCCTTGAAGCCCGCCATTTGAGGCTAAATACGATAAAGGAGTATGCGCTTTCCGGCTTTGCTGCATTGAATAAAGCCGCTAGAAGGCGGCAATGACTTATCTACCCGCGCCATTTTCTGCGCTTGGGCATTCAAAGAGGGCAAACATGTCGTCCACCACACAAAGCAAGCGACCGCTTTCGCCGCATCTTTCCATTTACAAGCCAATTCCGACAATGGTGACGTCTATTCTCCACCGGTTCACCGGTGTTGCGCTGTATTTTGGAACCTTGCTTGTGGCATGGTGGCTGATTGCGGCATCCACCAGCCCCGCCTATTTTGATTTTGTTTCAATGATTTTTGGTTCGATCATTGGCAAGATCATCTTGTTCGGCTTCACATGGGCGCTGATGATGCACATGCTCGGCGGTATCCGGCATTTGATATGGGATACGGGCCGTCTGTTTGATAAAGAAACATCGACCAAGCTGGCCTATGCAACGGCGATTGGCTCCGTAGCTTTGACCGTGGCCATTTGGGCCGCAGCTTACTTGACGGGGCATTGAACCATGACCGATTTTCGCACGCCTTTAAGCAAAGTTCGCGGCTCGGGTTCGGCAAAAGACGGCACGGAGCATTTTTGGCGTCAACGTCTCACAGCACTTGCCAACATTCCACTGTTGCTGTTCTTCATTGGGTTCGTGGTTGCCATGCGCGGCGCGAGCCAAGTGGAGCTGGTTGCCGCCGTCGCCCACCCCGTCACGGCGCTGATGCTGATTGCGGTACTGATTTCCGGCCTCATCCATATGAAGCTCGGGATGCAAGTTGTTATTGAAGACTATGTGCATAGCGAGGGCGCTAAAATCATCTGTCTGTTGTTGAACAATGTATTTGCCATCGGCGTCGGTTTGACGGCCGTTTTTGCAATCCTCAAAATGAGCTTCGGGGCGTAACTTTTCATGGCTTCTCACACCTCTGCCGCCAGCGGCAAAACTTACCAATTTGTCGATCATGAATTTGATGTCGTGGTTGTCGGCGCCGGTGGCTCGGGCCTTCGCGCCACGCTCGGCATGGCCGAGCAAGGGCTGAGAACCGCCTGCATCACCAAGGTGTTCCCGACCCGCTCGCACACAGTGGCCGCGCAGGGCGGCATTGCCGCTTCGCTCTCCAACATGGGGCCGGATAGCTGGCAGTGGCATATGTTCGATACTGTCAAAGGATCGGACTGGCTGGGCGATACGGACGCGATGGAGTATTTAGCGCGCGAGGCCCCGGCAGCGGTCTATGAGTTGGAGCATTATGGTGTTCCCTTCAGCCGCACCGAAGAGGGCAAAATTTACCAGCGCCCGTTTGGCGGCCATATGCAAAACTATGGCGACGGCCCGCCCGTACAGCGCACTTGTGCAGCTGCAGACCGTACGGGTCACGCCATTTTGCACACGCTTTATGGCCAGAGCCTGAAGCATAACGCACAGTTTTTCATCGAATATTTCGCGCTTGATCTCATCATGGATGACTACGGGACGTGCATCGGTGTCGTCGCGTGGAATTTAGACGATGGCTCGATCCATCGCTTTTCCGCCAAAATGGTGGTGCTGGCGACCGGCGGTTATGGCCGCGCTTATTTTTCGGCGACCTCAGCGCACACCTGCACGGGCGATGGCGGAGGCATGGTCGCGCGGGCGGGACTTCCGCTGCAAGACATGGAATTTGTGCAATTTCACCCGACCGGCATTTATGGTGCCGGCTGCCTGATTACCGAAGGCGCACGCGGCGAAGGCGGCTACCTCGTCAACTCCGAGGGCGAGCGCTTTATGGAACGCTATGCCCCGACAGCCAAAGATTTGGCCTCCCGCGATGTGGTTTCACGCTGCATGACGATGGAAATCCGTGAAGGTCGCGGCGTTGGCAAGAACAAAGATCACATCTACCTGCATCTCGATCACCTTGATCCCAAAGTGCTGGCCGAGCGCTTGCCGGGCATTTCTGAAAGCGCCAAAATTTTTGCCGGTGTCGATCTCACACGCGAGCCAATTCCCGTTTTGCCGACCGTGCATTATAACATGGGCGGTGTGCCGACGAACTATTGGGGCCAAGTTCTAAAGCCCACTAATAAAGATCCGGATGCGATTTTGCCGGGCCTTATGGCCGTCGGCGAGGCAGGCTGCGCGTCCGTGCATGGCGCCAACCGTTTGGGTTCAAACTCGCTGATCGACCTTGTGGTATTTGGCCGTGCGGCGGCGATCAAGGCTGGCCAAGTGGTGGATGCTAAGTCCGCAGTGCCAAAGCCGAACGAAGCATCAGTCACCAAAATTATGGATCGCTTTGATAAATTACGCCATGCAAACGGCTCGACCAAGACGGCAGAACTGCGCCTTGCCATGCAAAAAACTATGCAGGAAGACGCCGCCGTTTTCCGCACCGGAGAAACACTGCAATCCGGTGTGAAGCGCATGGGCGAAGTGTGGAGCGGCATGTCCGATTTGAAAGTATTCGACCGCTCTATGATCTGGAATTCTGATCTCGTGGAAACGCTGGAACTGGAAAACCTGATGGCCAACGCGATGACAACGGTCGTCTCCGCCGAAGCCCGCCAGGAAAGCCGTGGTGCCCACGCCCGTGAAGATTATGCCGCCCGCGACGATGAAAAGTGGCGCGTGCACACGCTTTCGACCATTAATGAAAAAGGCGAAGTAAAGCTGAGCTACCGCCCCGTGCATACGCAGCCGCTGGTGAGCGAAGCTGACGGCGGGATAAGTTTGGCCAAAATTGCGCCTAAAGCGCGGGTGTATTGAGTATGGCTAAGGTGGGACGAGGCCAATCGGCATCAGAGCCTCAAGGCTTAATCCGCCTGCTAATTGCATTTGCAAAAATTCCACCGTTTTGTCGTGGTAAACTGCGTTCAATAATGGCGAGGTTTATTCTGAAAGCTGCCGGACACCCTATTCTGGCTAATTTTCACAAAGCAGTATTTGTTGTTTATCACGATGATCATCCCTCTGAATATGCAATTTTGCTCTATCCCCATTACGACGCGCCGGAATTTGAATTCCTGCTATCCGGCTTGCCCGAAGGTGGAATAGCCGTTGACCTCGGCTCAAACATTGGACTCTACAGCATTCCATTTGCTCTAAAAACAGGTCAATACGGCAAAGTTCTTTCGCTTGATGCCAATAGTGCCTTCGGAGATAAACTTGTTATCAATGCGCAGCTTTCTGGCGTGACTAATATCGCGATGGAAATAGTAGCGGTTGGCGATAAATTTGGAACGTTGTCATTGCAATCTGTTGCAGGCAATCCGGGTACTGCAACTGTCGGAAAAAGTGGAACAGGTCACTACGACCTGCCTATGAAGCCGCTGGTCGATATTTTAGAGTCGCATAACATTTCAAAAGTCGATGTGATGAAAGTGGATATTGATGGTTCTGAAGAGATGGCGATGATACCGTTTTTACAGAGTGCCAAGCGCGAATTGCTCCCGAAACGCCTAGTGATGGAGCATATATTAATCAATGAAAATAACAGCACACTTTTGCATGCTATTAAACAGGCAGGTTTTGTAGTGATTGGAAAAACTAAAAGTAATACACTTTATGAACGTCAGGGCTGACCTTAAGAGGGTATAGGAAATCAGAATGGTTGAACTAGCACTCCCCAAAAACTCGCAGATTGGTAAGGGCATTTCTTGGCCGAAGCCCGCCAATGCCAACAATATGCGGGAATTTAAGATTTACCGCTGGTCGCCGGATGATGGCAAAAATCCTTCCGTGGACACTTACCATGTGGATATGGATGATTGCGGGCCGATGGTACTGGACGCTTTGCTTTGGATCAAGGAAAAAGTAGACCCGACATTGACACTGCGCCGATCATGCCGCGAAGGGATTTGTGGCTCATGCGCAATGAATATTGATGGCACAAACACGCTGGCCTGCACCAAGGGCATGGATGAAATTGCCGGCACGGTGAAAGTCTATCCGCTGCCGCATATGTCGGTGGTGAAAGACCTTGTGCCGGACCTCACGCATTTCTACGCCCAGCACGCTTCCATTGAGCCGTGGCTGAAAACAGTATCGCCGGAGCCACAAAAAGAATGGCTGCAATCGAAAGAAGACCGCGAGAAAATTGACGGGCTCTACGAGTGCATCCTCTGTGCTTGCTGCTCGACTTCTTGCCCGTCCTATTGGTGGAATGGCGAGAAATATCTCGGCCCCGCCGTGCTGCTACAAGCCTATCGTTGGATCATCGACAGCCGCGATGAGGCGACCGGCGAGCGCTTGGATAATCTCGAAGACCCGTTCCGCCTCTACCGCTGCCACACAATCATGAACTGCACACAAGCATGCCCGAAGGGTTTGAACCCCGCCAAGGCGATTGCCGAGGTGAAACGCATGATGGTGGAGCGGCGGGTATAGGCTGCTGCTGTTGCCTTGATGGTGTGCGGAAAATCGCACATTACCACCCTATCACGCCCCGTAGCTTTGGCTTTGTAAAGAGCGGCATCGGCCCGTTTGAAGAGTGCATCGGACGTGTCACTGTGTTTAAACGCAGAGATCCCGAAGCTGGCGGTGAGGCGCTCCGTGTCTGGCAGACCTTCTATTTTTTGCAGTGAAAACGCAGTACGTAAGCCTTCCGCTTCCAACCGTGCTTGTTCAGCGCTGGCGCGGTGGATGAGCATGGCGAATTCCTCGCCTCCAATACGGGCAGCTGTCATATTCAAGCCGCCAAAGAGCGAGCCGAGGCTGACAAGCGCTATGTCGCCTGCCGCATGGCCCCATGTGTCATTGACACGCTTGAAATGGTCGATGTCACAGATAATCAGAAAACTGCCGTCTGTAATTTTGTCGGCTGCGCTCAAAAATGCACCGCGATTTAAAAGACCGGTAAGAGCATCCGTCTGTTAAACTTCGCGAAAATAATTTGCGATATCATCCAACGTGCGAAAAAACATCAGCATCGTGAGCGTGATGCCTGGCACTGCCATGGTCAGTATGGGTCCTATTTCATAGTGTGATGTTTTGAGTATTGGAAATGTAATTTGCCTGTCAAAAAAAATGAAATAGCCAATCCCGCGTAAAGTAAATTACTGCCATCGCACCGAGGCAAAGCGCTAATTCGCGGTCAACACTCGACTGTGTTCTAGGTGCCAGACCAGCCAACCCGCCTCGCCCAACAATAGCGAACAGGCAAGATACATCGGCATCACGGAATCGATATAAGACGTTCCTGCAAGCGTAGCGGCAATCGTAACGCAGGTAAGAATTGTCGCTACCAATAGGGTTGCGGGCCTGCCACGCTCTGCGTCTGTAAGCACAGCAAACGTTTGGCCGGTGAGCGCTGCACTGGCAAAAAACATGGCGGCCATTACACCAATTTGCCGGTAGTATCCGGTGCAAATGCACCGACAGCCATTGTTGATGACATAACAGCGATGCCACAGATCATCCATGGCAAATGACGGTGTTCTGGATAACGCTTGCGTAGATAGGCAGCCAACAGACAGAAGGCTGCCAGCACCAGCGCAAGCGTTAGATAAACCGCCTCTATCAATACCACAATCATGCCCGCGCACCAATCTTGAGTAGGGTGGCGGGGCCTGGCAAAATTCGCGTTAATACCGGTACTGAAACAGCGGCTTTTTACGAGAGAAGGTTACCTATTTATGACGCAGAAGATTCGCTGCGGCAAACTAATTTGACTGTTAGAAGCACTTGGAGATCAACGTTGATAGCGAATAAAATTAAACCGGCTTGGCTTCCAGCATCACGATGATCGCACCAAGCGCTTTGGATATCGGACACTCTACCCTGGCCTTGGCCGCAAGCTCATCAAACTCGCGATCGTGACGCCGGGAACATCTGCTGTGAGTGTCAAAGCGCCGCCGGAAATCCCTTTGCCGGGGATGAGTTCGACGGTCGCGACTGCTTTCAGCTTTTTGGCTGGTGTGCCGTTTTCTGCTAGAAAATGCGAAAGTTGCATGGCAAAGCACGAGGCGCGGGCGGCTGCCAGCAGTTCTTCCGGATTAGCCGCTCTCGTCCTCAAACCGCGCGGAAAATGAATAAGGATTGTTTTTCAAAGCACCGCTTTGCGTGGAGATATTTCCTTTGCCGGACTTTAAGTCACCGGACCAGATGGCGGTTGCATGACGTCTCATAGGGGCCTCCATAAAAAGTGCTTATGTTAAAAACACACTCAAAACAGACCTGATTATGTCAGATGCAATGCCACCCCAAATCGAAACTGTGGCTTTACGCAAACGAACCATGACAATGTTTAAACTTCTTGCCCGAGCCGCACGGACATGCCTCGTTGCGGGCAACCCGTCCCCATGTTTTCAAGTTTTTCGGGTCACGGATGGCCGGATCAACAACCTCATCGGGACCGAAGACTACCGAATCAACGAAGTCGTTCATGCCAGTAGTGCCGTCAATGTGCTCACCATGCATTTCGGGTAGCTGTTGCTCAGGCGCGTCCGCTGCTTGCTGAACGATTTCAACACGACCAAGCTGTGAAGTCACATCTTCGCGCAAGTTTGTCAGCATGGTTTGGAACAATTCAAACGCTTCGCCCTTGTACTCATTGAGCGGGTCGCGCTGGGCGTAGCCACGGAAACCAACAACAGAACGCAAATGGTCGAGGTTGACCAGATGTTCGCGCCAGAGGCGGTCAAGTGTCTGAAGTACAACAGATTTTTGCACATAAGTCATGACATCAGGTCCGAAACGAGCGGCCTTTTCGGCAGCGGCATCGTCGGCAGCATTAGTCAGGCGTTCACGGATTTCATCTTCCGCAATCCCCTCTTCCTTGGCCCAGTCTTCGACTGGTAAGTTCAAGTTCAGCTGCTCGCGCACACCTTCTGCAAGACCGGAAGAATTCCACTGTTCAGCGTAGGCTGTTTCGGGAATGTTGGTGTTAACCAAATTATCCACGGTGTCGTGGCGCATTTCCATGATGGTTTCGTCAAGATTCCTGCCGTCCATCATTTCCTTGCGCTGCTCGAAGATTACCTTACGCTGATCATTTTGCACATCGTCATACTTAAGCAAGTTTTTGCGTGTGTCGAAGTTGCGGGCTTCGACCTTCATCTGTGCCTTTTCGAGCGCCTTGTTGATCCATGGGTGCACAATCGCTTCGTCTTCTTTGAGGCCAAGCTTCTGCAGCATGGAATCCATGCGATCTGAGCCGAAAATGCGCATCAAATCATCTTGCAGCGATAGGTAAAACTTTGAACGACCAGGATCACCCTGACGGCCTGAACGGCCACGCAGCTGGTTGTCTATGCGGCGGCTTTCATGACGCTCACTGGCCAGAACAAACAGGCCGCCAGCGGCAAGCGCCTGTTCTTTAAGACGCTGGACATCGGCGCGAATTGCAATTTCTTTCGCCGCGCGCTCTGTGCCTTCCGGCATTTCGGCAAGCTCATGGGCCACGCGCATATCGGCGTTGCCGCCCAGCTGAATGTCTGTGCCGCGACCTGCCATGTTGGTGGCAATGGTAATGGCGCCGGGCACACCGGCCTGCGAAACAATAAATGCTTCCTGCTCGTGATAGCGGGCGTTTAGCACTTGGAAGTCTTGGATACCTTCCTGGCGCAGGCGCTCTGCTAACACTTCAGATTTTTCAATGGACGTTGTGCCCACCAGAATGGGTTGCTTCTTTTCCGCAGCATCGCGGATTTCGCGGATGATGGCACGGAATTTTTCTTCTGCCGTGCGGTAAACTTCATCGTGATCGTCAATACGCTTAACGTCCACATTGGTCGGAATTTCGATGACTTCCAAGCCATAAATATTCCCAAACTCTTCAGCTTCCGTCGAAGCCGTACCGGTCATGCCTGCCAGTTTGCCGTACATGCGGAAATAGTTTTGGAACGTGATGGAGGCCAGCGTCTGATTTTCCGGCTGGATTGTGACTTTTTCCTTCGCTTCGAGTGCCTGATGCAGGCCTTCGGAATAGCGGCGACCCGGCATCATGCGGCCGGTGAATTCATCAATAATGACAATTTCATCGCTGCGAACGATATAATCCTTATCAAGCTGGAACAGCTTATAAGCCTTCAAGGCATTGTTGATGTGATGAACGATGGCGACGTTCTCAACATCATAAAGGCCTTCACCTTTGAGCATACCAGCGGCTTTTAGCAGGTTTTCGATCTTCTCGGTGCCGTCTTCGGTAAACGTTACTGTGCGCTGCTTTTCATCAATGTCGAAGTCTTTATCATTCAATTCCGGCACAAAGCGGTCAATTGATTTGTAAAGGTCGGAGCGATCATCGAGCGGGCCTGAAATAATGAGCGGAGTGCGTGCTTCATCGACAAGAATCGAATCCACCTCGTCGACGATGGCATAATAGTGCCCGCGCTGAACCATCTGGCCGCGCTCGAATTTCATATTGTCGCGCAGATAATCGAACCCGAGTTCGTTGTTGGTGGCGTAAGTCACATCGCAAGCATAGGCCGCACGGCGCTGGTCATCATCTAAACCATGAACTACAACGCCAACAGTTAGGCCTAAAAACTTATAAAGCTTGCCCATCCAGTCGCTGTCGCGTGTGGCAAGGTAATCGTTGACCGTCACAACATGGACGCCAAGACCTGCGAGCGCGTTAAGATAGACCGGCAGCGTGCCAACGAGTGTCTTGCCTTCGCCGGTACGCATTTCAGCAATGTCGCCTTGGTGCAAAACCATGGCGCCAATTAGCTGCACATCGAAAGGGCGTAGGCCAAGTGATCGCTTGGCGGCTTCACGCACCACAGCAAACGCGGGCGCAAGAAGATCGTCTATTTCCTTGCCGGCCGCGAGTTCGGAACGAAACTCTTGTGTCTTTCCACGCAGCTGCTCATCGCTCAGGGCCGCCATTTCCGGCTCAAGCACATTGATGTCCTTGACCTTGAGTGAAAGTTTTTTCACCCTGCGATCGTTGGATGATCCAAATAATTTGCGTGCGATTCTACCAAGGCTAACCATACGAGGCTCTTTCTAAGTGAACATGGTTTTACGCTATCGTTGAGATAGCGACCATATCCAATAATTTTGCCGCAAAATGATTTGCAGCCAATAAACAATCAAACCCCCAGTCGCATCTTCTAGACGGCGGGCCGCAGGACAGATAAGAGGGGCATCCTATGATGTCAACGTCACTGCCGCCTGCGCCTGCTTCGCATTGGCAAGAATTAGTGTATTTGCGTCGTTAATGTAATGTTTTGCTGCCAGCAAGGCGCTTGCCAAGGAGCTAACCTATGAAACCAACCTCTCTTAAACTCACACTTTCGGTGGCTGCACTAATCTGTTCGATGACTGCCTTTTCTGCGATCGCGCAGAATGCCGCAGTTGTTGCAACCGTTGGCGGCGCGACAATTACTGAAGAAGAAATTAAGCTTGGCGTTGCCGGCCTTGGCGAGCAGTATGCCAAATTAAACGATGAACAGCGCCGTTTGGCAGCCATTGCAGCCTTAGTCGATGTAAAAGCTATCGCTATCAAGGCTAGGGAGGCCAAACTTGATCAAACTGATGATTTCAAAAAACGCATGACTTTCATCGCAGATCGTACGCTGCATGATCAATACATCCAGACAGAAATCGCGTCCAAAATTACAGACGCTGAGGTTCGCGCCCGTTATGACAAGGAGATCGCGGCCGCGCCGCCACAAAATGAAATTCGTGCCCGTCACATTTTGGTGAAAACCAAAGAAGAGGCTCAAGCCGTTATCAAAGAACTGGACGGTGGCGCTAAATTTGAAGATTTGGCTATCAAGCACTCGTCGGACGGGTCTGCGGCGCAAGGCGGCGATTTGGGTTATTTTGGCAAGGGCCAGATGGTACCGGAATTTGAAACCGCAGCGGAAGGATTGGCTGTCGGTGCTTACTCAAAAGAACCGGTACAAACACAATTTGGTTTCCATGTAATAAAAGTGGAAGATAAGCGCACCAAACAGCCCCCGGCATTTGAACAAGTCACCCCGCAGGTTCGTGGTATTTTGATGCGTGAACGCTATGTCGCGATGGTAAAAACTATCCGCACCGAACTGAAGGTCGATTATCTTGATCCGGCAGTTAAGAAAGCCATGGCTGAAGCCGATGCGGCCGGCGCCACACCACAATAAGCGGAGCGTTAACAATGTCTGGCAGCGTGTCACCATTAGCACCTAAATTTTTTCCCAAAATGCCTGCGATTGACAGCGTGCGAATGGAAACATCAATGGCGGGAATTAAACATAAGAACCGCACTGATGTTTTGATGATGGTGTTTGACGAACCGGCGTCAGTCGCCGGTGTGTTTACGCGCTCGCTATGCCCGTCTGCGCCTGTCGATCTTTGTCGTGTTAACCTTGCCGGTGGTAAAGCGCGGGCGGTAGTGGTGAATTCCGGCAATGCCAATGCTTTCACCGGCAAAAAAGGTGTTGAATCGACCCGAATGACAGTACAATCGGCGGCGAAGGCTGCCGGTTGTAAGGCCTCAGAGGTATTTTTGGCCTCCACTGGGGTCATTGGCGAACCGTTGGATGCCACGAAATTCGCCGGACTACTCGATGGAATGGTGACTACAGCCCGTCAGGATTTCTGGCTGGAAGCCGCCAAGGCCATTATGACGACGGATACTTATCCGAAAGTGGCTACAGCAAAAGCCAAGATCGACGGTGTTTCCGTTACCATTAACGGCATCGCCAAGGGTGCGGGCATGATCGCGCCGGATATGGCGACTATGCTCTCGTTTATCGTGACGGATGCAGCGATTGCGCCTGCTGCGTTGCAGGCAATGTTGTCTGCCGCTGTCGGGCCTACTTTTAATTCTGTTACTGTGGATAGCGATACTTCGACAAGCGACACGCTTTTGATGTTCGCAACAGGCGCTGCAAAAAAGCGCGGCGCTCCCGAAATTACAGCGCCGAAAGACAAGCGTCTCACGGCTTTCAAGAAAGCGCTCGGCAAGCTCATGCATAACCTTGCGCTGCAAGTGGTGCGCGATGGTGAAGGCGCACGTAAGATGATCGAGATTGCAGTGTCGGGCGCGAAATCCGCAAAATCCGCCAAGCGCATTGCGCTTTCAATTGCTAATTCGCCATTGGTAAAGACTGCGGTCGGCGGCGAAGATGCCAATTGGGGCCGTGTAGTTATGGCTGTTGGCAAGGCAGGTGAGCCTGCGGACCGCGATTTGCTTTCGATCTGGTTCGGCAACAACCGCCTCGCACACCAAGGAATGCGCGACGAAAATTATTCGGAAAGCGCGACGTCTGCCTATATGCGCCAAGACGATATCCGTATTGGCGTTGATATTGGACTTGGGAAGGGCAAAGCAACGGTCTATACGTGTGACCTGACGAAGGAATATGTTGCTATCAATGGCGATTATCGCAGCTAGGGTTGACCAGCAATATGCCAGGCCTTTCCCAAATACGCCGACTTGAAGCGGCGGCATTTCGCGCATGGCCTGCCGCATCGACTTTCTATGACGGTACGTGGTCAATAAGGTTGACGCCAAACCATCTGTCTAAACGCTTGAATTCGATCAACCCTTTAGACCCTAACGATCACTCGGAATTGGATGGTCGCATTGCCCGCGCGACACTGCGCTTTCAGGCGGCAGGGCGCGAACTGACCTTTCGTCAAACACCCTTGGCATCACGCGAACTGGAGCGCTATTTTTCGGATAATGGCTTTACCAAATCGTCGGAAAGCATCGTTTTATACGCCAATTTGGCTGATATTAACTTGGTTGGTGCGCTTGATCACATTCCGCTACGCGACATCAACCGCTACATTGATGCCAGTATTGCTGTCCATGGGCACGACAAGTCAATCAGTGGCGGACTTTACGAGGTGATCAGTAATATCCAAGCTACAGCCCGTTTTTTCGTGAGCGAAGATACGTCAGGCCCGCTTTCAAGTGTAATGTGTGTTCAGGACGGTGATTTGGCGGGAATCCTGGACTTGGCAACACGCGAAGATGCCCGCCATCTTGGCCACGCACGTAAGCTTCTGATTGCTGCGCTAAAATGGACCCGATCGCGCCGGGCAACTCAAGTCTGGCTGCAAGTGGAGGCGCAAAATACGGCGGCGTTGGCGCTGTACACAAAAATTGGATTTTCTGAGGCCTATCGTTACTCCTACCGGACAAGGCAGACAGCGAAATGAGTGATACAAAATTCAAAATGATGTTTGTGGTTGCCTGTGCTTTGGTCGATAGTGATGGAAAGGTTCTGCTGTCTCAGCGCCCGCCGGGCAAAGCTTTGGCCGGACTTTGGGAATTTCCCGGTGGAAAACTGGAACTGGGTGAATCTCCAGAACAAGGCTTGGTGCGCGAGCTGCGTGAAGAGCTGGGCATTGATACAAAAATCGCTTGTCTTGCTCCGCTTACGTTTGCCAGCCACGCCTATCCTGAGTTCCATTTATTCATGCCGCTTTATGTTTGCCGACGCTTTGTAGGCACACCGCGCGGCATGGAGGGGCAGCAACTGAAATGGGTTCGTCCACGCGATATGCGTGATTACCCCATGCCGCCCGCTGATGAGCCACTAATTCCAATTTTGATCGATCTTTTATAAGTAAATCGCTTCAATTTATAAGAGCGTTAATCAATCATTTAAGAGAACATGCGAATCTTAGGCAGTTAGAATAGGCACTAGACAAAACATTGCCTCTTAAATTGTGTGAGTAAGCCATGAATGCAGATGATGAGTGGGATATCGTGCAGGACACGAGAAGCGTGGGAATTGCAGAGGCAGGCTCAGGGCTTTTGCGGATTTCGTTGCTATTTGGCTCGGCAGCAATCGCTTTGACGCTGTTTTTAGTGCCAATTATGACAAAATCAACGGATTCAACAAGTTCGATCGCGCGCAATGCTGACGGTATCGACCAAACATCAACGGGTTCTATTGGAAATGCGAATGAATACGTACTACGCCGCAGCGTTCTGCAACACTCGCCTTCCTCGGTTTGTGTCATTAACAAAGGCGGAAAACAAAGTGGTGATTGCTAATATAAACATGCTTACAAAGTATGAAACCGCGTTCGGTTTTCGTTAATATTTGCGCGTTAATCTTATCCCATAACCATAATGGTTAGGAGAACATCGTGCTCAGTAGCTTCATAAAAGACCAGAACGGCGCAACAGCCATTGAATACGGTTTGATTGCGGGCATGATTGCCCTTGCAATAGTTGGCGGCATGAGTAATTTTTCAAGCAATTTGAATTTTCTATTCTCCAACAATAGCAGCAAGATTGGCGCTGCTATGAACCCTTAGGGTAATTATCGTTTTGATTGAATAAGAACGGCAGTCCATCAATTGCGCCAATACTCTGAAGAATGATAACAACCGGTGTGGACTGCCAACATTTCTCCACAATCGACACTAAAATTCGCTAAGAAATCCTTAAAGCTTCCGCAAGTGATGTGTTTGCAGAGCCCGGTTTGAGAGGCTTTTGCTGACTGGCGTCAGGTGCCCAGCCGGACAACCATAAAAACGAAAATGTTGCCGGAATTTTACCATCCGCCTGTCCGAAGCGCTCGGCGTAAATCTGCGCTGCCCGAACAATTATGCTCTTCCTCAATGGTTTGCGCGAGCGCAGGGCAAGCGCGTTGCTGGCGCCCATGGCCCGCAAATCCTTCATCAAATCGAACATCGTCGAATAGCGAACCGTGATGGTTTCCTGGTCCACTACCGGCAGCGCGTAGCCAGCGCGTTGCAGCAGCGAGCCTGCGCTTCGCACATCGACAAACGGATGCACACGCGGGCTCGCACCGCCGCTGATTTCAGTCTCGGCGGCGAGGAGACATTCGCGCAGTTCACAGAGCGTATCGCTGGCCGGCAGCACTGCCATCATCAATCCATCGGGCTTGAGCATGTTGCGCATTTGGATGAGCGCACCGGGCGTATCATTGGTGTCGTGCAGGCTTAAGAACGATAGCGCTAGATCGAGGTTTTTGTAGGCAACGGGCGGATGTTCATCATTATGAGCGGCCCAGGTGGAATGACCTTCATTAGAAAAAATCATTTCTACATGGCGTGTACCGCTCAAAAAATCCCGTGGCAGAAACTCCGTGTTACCAGAAGTCACAGCCGCAGCCTTAAATTTGCGATCTATAAATGACAGCCGATCCGCCATTTCCTGCGCAACGTGTACCAGCAGAAACTCTTCGCCAACCTTACGATTTTTCAAAGCGCGGGTGCGGTATTTTTTTATTGCCGTATGGTCGAAAACAATCTGACTCATTTATCGGTTGTTCTTCTCTAAAATATGCAATCTAAATCGAATTCAATTTTTTGTAACCTGTACTTAGAGTTTGAAATGCTGTCTGCCAAGGATGCAACTGTTTCGATTGGAGCTTTTGTCCGGGATTTCCTGTTTCCGGCAACTTGTCTTGGCTGCAGCGTCATAACGGGGCGGCAGGGTTCGCTCTGTCCGTCGTGCTGGCGCAAGGTGAAGTTTCTGGAAAAGCCCTACTGCGAGGTGTTTGGTACACCGTTTTTGTCCGATCAGGGCGCAGGTGCAGTTTCAGGCGATGCCATCGCCAACCGGCCGCCATTCCGCCGCTCTCGGGCCGTTGCCGCCTATAGCGATATTTCACGCCAATTGGTGCAAGGCTTGAAGTACAATGACCGGACAGATTTGGCTCCATGGATGGCGCAATGGATGCTGCGGGCGGGGCATGAGCTGTTGGCGGATGCTGAAATCATCGTCCCTATCCCGCTGCATCCGCACCGGTTCCTATCACGGCGTTTTAATCAGGCCGCTGAGTTGGCAAGGCCACTTGCCCGCTCATCGGGCATCGCATTTGAGCCGACGGCCTTGTTGCGGACCCGGCGAACGGTTCAGCAAGTAGGTCTCAAGGCAACCCAGCGCGAGGATAATGTGCGTGGAGCGTTTGCAGTGCCCGATAAGATGAAGCCGCTGGTTAATGGCAAATCGGTGCTGCTGATTGACGATGTTTACACCACCGGCGCAACGGTTTCATCCGCAACCAAAACGCTCCTCAAAGCAGGCGCTACATGCGTTGATGTGCTTACTTTCGCAAGAGTTATCCAAGGGGACTTTTCGATGGATGAATGGGAGGCTATATAGACGGTTAACGATACGGAGACATCATGACCCCTGTAATTATTTACACCCGCGACGGCTGCCCCTATTGCACCAAGGCGGTCAACTTGCTCACCCAAAAGGGGGCGAAATTTATCGAATATAATAATAGCAAAGACGGCGCTTACCGCGCTGAGATGATTGAAAAATCCGGTCGCAATACATTCCCGCAGATATTTATCGGGCCCACTCATGTTGGCGGCTGTGATGATATTCATGCGCTGAACGACAGCGGCAAACTGGATGCGCTGCTTTCCGGCAAGGCCGCGTGACAATGGCAACACTTAACGTAGCCGCCATTCAAATGCGATCCGGTAGCAATCCTGCTGATAACATTGCGTTCTTGCGCGATCATGTGGCGCAAGCCGCCGATAGCGCGACCTATATCCAAACTCCGGAAATGACCGGGCTTTTGGTGCGCGACAAGGCCGAGATGATGGCTAAAGTGTGCAAACAAAACGACGATCCGCTGCTGATTGAAGCCGCGCTTCTCGCGAAAGATTTCAAAGTGTTCCTGCACATTGGCTCAACCGCCGTGCTGCTTGACGATGGCAAAATTGCCAACCGTGCCTTTTTGTTTGGGCCCAAGGGCGAGCTCATCACCACGTACGATAAAATCCACATGTTCGATGTGGATTTGGACAATGGCGAAAGCTGGCGCGAATCTGCCACTTATACTGCCGGTGACCGCGCTGTTGTAGCTGATACCAAAATTGGCAAAATCGGCTTCGGAATTTGCTATGATGTGCGCTTCCCGCATCTCTTCTGGGAAGAAGCGTTGGCTGGAGCGGAAATTTTGACAGCGCCTGCCGCCTTCACCAAGCAGACTGGCGAGGCGCATTGGCACTCGTTGCAATGCTCGCGGGCGATTGAAAATGGTGCGTTCATGATCTCCGCCGCGCAAGCGGGCACGCATGAAGACGGTCGCCAGACCTACGGCCATTCGATGATCGTCAACCCGTGGGGCGAAGTTGTGGTCGAAGCCAATGGCAAGGACACCGACATCATTTATGCCGAAATTGATTTGGCAGAAGTGGCAGAAGCGCGGAAAAAGATACCAAATCTTAAAAATGGACGCGCATTCTCACTTGATGTTGTTTCTTGAAAGCCGACTGAAATGATCCGGTTTGCACTCTCCTGCGGCGAGACCCACGACTTTGAAGGTTGGTTTCGCAGCAATGATGATTTTGACAACCAGCTTGGCCGCAAGCTGATCGGCTGTCCTGTGTGCGGTTCAAATCTGGTCCGCAAAGCGTTGATGGCGCCGAATGTTTCCACATCGAAAACCAAAGACAAAATCACACTGGCCCAAGGCGAAGTGCAGCGCCAAGCCATGGCCGAACTGCGCGCGCTGACCAAGAAAATTAAGGACGGCGCAGAAAATGTCGGCGGAAATTTCGCGCTCGAAGCCCGCAAAATTCATGAAGGCGAGGCAGAGGCGCGAGGAATTTACGGCGAGGCAACCCCGCAAGAAGCACAATCACTCATTGAGGACGGCATTGAGTTTCATGCGATTCCATCGCTGCCGGACGATTTGAATTAATATAGCATTTGCAGATTTCTCTATCGACGCTAAACTCTCTCCTCCATATGGCAACCAAAGCTTCTAACCACGCTCAAGACCTATTCGCAGCAGCTTTTTGTTGCTGATATACATGAGGGCATCACGGTCGCAATGGTGGCGCTACCGCTTAGGGTTTGGACTCTGGTGTTGCGCTATTTTACGCCGGAAACAACAGATGATGTCTGAAGCGAGCGGTAACTATCGGAGCCAGCTCACCATTCGTCACAGAAAACTCTGCGGATCAATATCCACCTGCACCATCACCGAGCCGCGCACTTTCGGGCTGGTTTTGAGCATGGTGCGGATAAAAGCTTGAATATCTGCCCTACGCTCGGCCCTGATAACCAGCCGGAAACGGTGTCGCCCGCGAATCATAGCCAGCGGCGCTTCGGCGGGGCCGAGCACGTCAATGCCCTTGATGTCCGGCGCGGCCAGCCGCAAGCTCCGCGCATGGGCTTCCGCTTCCTGACGGCTGTTAGCGGACACAATAATGCCGGCCAGCCGTCCGAATGGCGGCAGACCGGCGCTTTCGCGCTCGCGGGTTTCGCGGGCGTAAAAGGCTTCAGCGTCGCCAGAAATCATTGCCCGCATCACCGGATGTTCCGGCTGATAGGTTTGGATGAGACCGACACTTTCCTTGCCCGTTCGCCCCGCGCGGCCTGTCACTTGGCTGAGCAATTGAAACGTCCGCTCAGCAGCACGCGGGTCGCCATTAGCCAGCCCAAGATCTGCGTCCACCACGCCCACCAGCGTCATATTCGGAAAATTATGCCCCTTCGCTACCAATTGCGTACCGATGACAATATCGGCATCGCCATTGGCAATCGCCTCCAGCTCCAGCCGCAGGCGTCGCACCCCGCCAACCATGTCTGACGAGAGCACGATTATCCGCGCATCGGGAAAATGACCGGCAACTTCCTCGGCAATCCGCTCAATGCCCGGCCCGCAGGCCACCAAATGATCGAGCGTGCCACATTCGGGACAGGCCTCCGGCTTCTTCTCGTCATGGCCGCATTGATGGCAAACGATTTTGCCCCGGAAGCGATGCTCCACCAGCCAGCTCGAACAATCCGGGCATTGGAACCGGTGTCCACACACACGGCAAAGCGTAAGCGGCGCATAGCCACGGCGGTTGAGAAACAGCAGTGATTGCTCTTGTTTGGCTAAAGTTTTGCGAATTTCTGTCAAAAGCACAGGAGACAAAAACCCGCCCCGCGCAGGCGGAACGCGCCGCATATCAATGGCTTTAAGGCTTGGCAGGCTGGCATCTGCAAAGCGCGACGCTAACACCACACGGTCATAGCGCCCCAAATCCGCATTAACGCGGCTTTCAATCGAAGGCGTGGCGGACGATAAAATAACCGGAAACCCGCCAATATTACCGCGCACCACCGCCATATCACGGGCGTTATAAAACACCCTGTCTTCCTGCTTGAACGCCGGATCATGCTCCTCGTCCACGACAATAAGCCCAAGTTCTTTGAACGGTAAAAATAGCGCCGAGCGCGCACCGGCGACCACCCGCACCGTGCCTTCCGCAACTTGCCGCCACACTCGCTCGCGGGTTTTGGGCGCAAGATCGGAGTGCCACTCGGCGGGCTTCACGCCAAAGCGATTTTGGAAGCGCTCCAAAAATGCATGGGTCAGCGCAATTTCCGGCAGCAGGATCATCACCTGTTTATCCGCATCAAGAGCCTTGGCGACGGCTTCAAAATAGACCTCCGTCTTGCCCGAACCCGTGATGCCGTCAATCAAGGTGACTGAAAAAGTGCCAACGCCAACAGTCTCGCACAGCGCATCTGCCGCTGCCTGCTGGTCCGGCGAAAGCGTGGCTCCCGCATAACCCGTATCCGGATTGGCGACCACCGGCAGGGCAGGTAAATGCGTCGCCTCAAACACGCCCTGATCGTGCATCCCGTCGATGACACTAGCCGACACGCCCGCCGCATGGGCCAAACCAATGCGCGTCCATGCCAAGCCATCTTGCGCCAATTCCAACACACGGCTACGGGCAGCCGTCATCCGGTCTGGTCTGTGGCCAGTGAATACCAGCGCTGGAACCGGCGGCTCGGGGTCAAAAGCGGCAGGAGCCCGCAGCGCCATGCGCGCCACCAGCCCAGGCGGCGACAGCGTATATTCCGCTACCCATTCGATGAATTTGCGCATATCAGCGGTCAACGGCGGACAATCGAAAACTTGGGTAATGCTTTTGATCTTTTTCGTATCAATCTGACCCGCAGATCCATCCCACACCACACCAAAAACTTGACGCGGCCCAAGCGGAATTTGTACAATTGCGCCCGCCGGCGCGTCAATACCTTCCGTAAGGGCATAGCTATAGGCCCGTTCGGCTGGCATGGGCACTAGAACGGGAACTATATTTCTGATGTAGGGCGAATCTTGATTCATTTAAGCGTGACCTTGGCGCTGTCCTTATATAAAGGAAAGGCTAGAATAAACCGCATTTACGCGGTCTCGTCATTTTTAGAAAGGATTTTACCATGAAATTTTTCGTTGATACTGCCGATGTAAAAGAAATACGCGAGCTCGCCTCCACAGGCCTTTTAGATGGCGTGACGACAAACCCTTCATTGATTTTGAAGGCCGGTCGCCCGATGTTGGAAGTGATCGCGGAAATCTGCTCCATCACCGATGGTCCGGTCTCCGCCGAAGTTGCCTCCACTGATTATGACAACATGCTCAAAGAAGCCGACGTTCTTATCAAAATTGCCAAGAACATTGTCATCAAGCTGCCACTGACGTGGGACGGCATCCGCGCCTGTAAAGTGCTGTCGGATCGCGGCATCAAAACAAACGTGACCTTGTGCTTCTCGGCCACACAGGCGCTTCTCGCTGCAAAAGCTGGCGCGACATACATTTCGCCGTTCATTGGCCGCTTGGATGACACCGGCATCAATGGCATGGAGCTGATCGCCGAAATCCGCGCTATTTATGACAATTATGGCTATGAAACAGAAATTTTGGCTGCCTCCATCCGCACCATCAACCATGTGAAAGAAGCAGCTCTCATCGGAGCGGATGTTGCAACCATCCCGGCCTCGACCATTAAAGCGCTGGTAAACCATCCGCTGACAGACAAAGGCTTGGCGCAGTTCATCTCCGATTGGGCCAAGACTGGTCAAAAGATCGGTTGATTGTTGCCTCCACCTACAAAAAAATGGCGGCCCGGGTGGCCGCCATTTTTGTTTAGATCCAAAACAATAAACCAGGATCTGGCCCTGTTAATTTTGGCGAAATGGTCAAGGTGATTTTTGGTGAGTGCCAAGAGCGAAGGCACAGGAAATGCGGGCATGTTGCTATCGCCTCTTCGAGTGGCAAGCCTTTGCGACTTCAAGCTAATGCGACATGGCAATCGCCGGAAAGCGCCCGATCTTGGCACCAACACGCAACTGACTTCAGTCTGCGGCGTCAAACAGTTTAAACGGGCCTTTACCCGTTCTGCACTGTTTTCCTTGCATAGTTTCGCCATTCGCCTGCCATTTTATCAAAATTAACAGGTACAGACCCTAACTTCGCCGCTGTTATCAATCCGGATTTTTTTCAGTCCTCCCTCGCGCTGTCATTGCGGATAAACGCCGTAGCCGCAAATCTCAATTCGATACATTTGACCTTATTGAGACTGGTGCATTGATGCGGAAGACAAAGTTTGACGTGGCAAAATTGAAAGCAGCGGCAAAGATATAACCAAAAACCTCGGCATTACTGCCGAGGTTGAATTGTCGTTATGACTGGGCTTAAGCCGCCAAATCCCGCAGTACATATTGCAAAATGCCACCGTTCTTCAAGTAGGCAACTTCTTCTTGCGTATCGATGCGGCAGATGATCGGAATGTTGCGAGTAGTGCCATCACCTGATGTCACGATTGCTGTCATCTTCTGTCGTGGCTTGGCAGTGGCGATGCCATCTATGGAGACGGTTTCATCGCCCTTCAGGCCTAGTGATTGCCATGAGGTGCCATCTTCCAACACAAAAGGCACGATGCCCATGCCGACAAGGTTCGAGCGGTGGATGCGCTCGAAGCTTTGGGCGATGACGGCGCGGACGCCAAGCAGGTTTGTGCCCTTGGCTGCCCAGTCACGGGACGAGCCATTGCCATATTCGATACCGGCGAAGACGACCAGCGGCACGCCTTCTGCTTTGTATTTCATGGCGGCGTCATAGATCGACATTTCTTCCTTGGACGGGAAGTGGAAGGTGTAACCGCCTTCCTTGCCATTGGCGCCGAGCATGTGGTTGCGGATGCGGATGTTGGCGAAAGTGCCGCGCATCATCACTTCATGATTGCCACGGCGCGTGCCGTATTGATTGAAGTCTGCAACGGCCACTTTGTGATCCGAGAGATATTTGCCGGCAGGCGATGCCGCCTTAATGGAACCGGCCGGCGAGATATGATCGGTGGTGATTTTATCGCCAAACAGGCCAAGTATGCGCGCGCCCTTAATATCTGAGGCAGAACCGGAAGTCTTGCTCATACCAACAAAATAGGGCGGGTTTTGCACATAAGTGGATTTATCATCCCATTCATAAGTCTGGCCGGCGGGCACTTTAACTGCCTGCCAATGCTTGTCGCCCTTGAAGACGTCCGCGTATTTTTCTTTGAAAATCTTCTTGGTGACATATTTTGTGATGAATTCATGGATTTCTTTGGATGTTGGCCAAATATCCTTAAGGTAAACCGGATTGCCCTTTTTATCGGTCCCGAGCGGCTCCTTGGTCAAATCCTTGCAAACAGTGCCAGCCAGCGCATGGGCTACAACCAATGGCGGGGAAGCCAGATAGTTTGCCTGCACATCCGGTGACACACGGCCTTCAAAATTGCGGTTGCCGGAAAGGACGGCAGCGGCAATCAGGCCTTTGTCATTGATTGTACGGGATATTTCCTCCGGCAACGGACCTGAGTTACCAATACATGTCGTGCAGCCAAAGCCTACGAGATTGAAACCAAGCTTGTCCAAATCCTTCTGCAGACCGGAGTTTGCGAGGTAATCCGCCACGACTTGTGAGCCGGGAGCCAGTGATGTTTTCACCCAAGGCTTGGACTTCAAACCCTTGGCCAGCGCATTGCGGGCTAGAAGGCCAGCGCCAATCAAGACGCTCGGGTTCGACGTGTTGGTACAAGAGGTGATTGCGGCGATTACCACGTCGCCGTGGCCCAAATCATGGGTGCAGCCCTCTACAGCATAGCGCTTGCCGATTTCGGCGATCTTTTTATATTCTGTATCCATAGCGCTTGCGAAACCGGCTGGAATACCTTCCAGCGAAACTCGGCCTTCAGGGCGCTTTGGACCGGCCATGGATGGCACGACGATGGCCATATCCAGCTCGATGGTGTCGGTGAAGACGGGGTCTTTTGAACCCTTTGTGCGCCATAACCCTTGAGTTTTGGCATATTTTTCGACCAATTCAACACGAGCCCTCTTGCGGCTCGATGTTGTAAGGTAATTGATGGTTTCGCCATCAACGGGGAAGAAGCCGCAAGTCGCGCCATATTCGGGTGCCATGTTGGCGATTGTCGCGCGGTCTGCCAGCGTCATGGAATCAAGGCCGGGGCCGAAGAATTCGACGAACTTGCCAACCACGCCCTTTTTGCGCAGCATTTGGGTCACAGTCAAAACCAAGTCAGTAGCAGTCACGCCTTCCTTGACCTTGCCGGTGAGCTTGAAGCCGATCACTTCCGGCAGCAGCATGGATTGCGGCTGGCCGAGCATGGCGGCTTCCGCCTCGATGCCGCCAACGCCCCAGCCCAAAACTGCGAGACCATTGACCATTGTGGTGTGGCTATCTGTGCCCACAAGCGTATCCGGGTAAGCAACTTCGACGGTCTCAGTCTTCTTGCCAACGGTGACCTTTTCTTTGCGCGTCCAGACGGTTTGAGACAAATATTCGAGGTTTACCTGGTGGCAAATGCCAGTGCCCGGAGGCACAACGCGGAAATTTTTGAACGCTTGCTGGCCCCATTTCAGGAAACGGTAGCGCTCGCCGTTGCGTTCATATTCCAATTCAACGTTCTTTTTCAATGCTTTAGCGGAGCCGAATTCATCAACAATGACAGAATGGTCGATAACCAAGTCAACAGGAACCAGCGGATTGATTTTTTGCGGATTGCCGCCGAGCGCTTTCATGGCATCGCGCATCGCGGCCAAATCGACAACGGCAGGAACGCCGGTGAAATCCTGCATCAAAACGCGGGCGGGGCGGAAGGCGATTTCCTTGCCGGCTTTGCCCTTATCGGTGAGCCATGCGACCACGGCTTCAATGTCGGCCTTTTTAACCGTAGTGCCGTCTTCGGCGCGCAGCAAATTCTCCAAAAGCACCTTCATGGAGTACGGCAGAGCGGAAATGCCCTTTAGGCCGTTCTTCTCAGCGGCGGGCAGCGAATAGATGACATATTTTTTCTTGCCGACGGTAAGCGTCTCGCGGCATTTGAAACTATCGATAGTGGACATGGAAGTGCTCCTCAAACAAAAGTGCCAGGGGCGAACGGGTCATGATATGATAAACATATCAATGACTTGCAGGTACGGCCATTTCCGCTGTTCGTCCTGACAACCGGTTCAAGGCCGGATGCCGTGGAATCGGCATAAGGGTTGCCACGCCGACCGCTGGCATGGTTGCTCTTGGCATAAACAATTTCGTATAGAGATGAAAGGCCGGCGATGGTCAAAGATGCTGCATTGCATCAATTTTTTTGCATGAGAACTTCTTAGCGGGGCGCAATGCGGCTGGTGGCGGACAAAATAGCGGGCGAGCGCGGCGGGAACGTCCTGTTTTCGCAGGTGTCATTTACCCTCGAGAAGGGCCGGGGCCTGATTGTCACTGGCCCGAATGGTTCCGGCAAATCCACGCTGCTACGGATATTGGCGGGCTTGATGGGGCCTCTTGAAGGAAGCGTGTCTTATGAGGATGAGCAAGGTCCGGTGGTTGAGGCTTGCCATTATTTAGGCGCGCTGAACGCGATGAAAGACCAACTTTCAGTGCGCGAAAATCTCGGCTTTTGGGCCGCGCATTTTTCGGTCGGGAATCGCACGGCACGTAGTCGGGAATTGCACGAAGACGATGCGGAAAGCGTGCAGAAAGTGCTTGGTGCCGCGTTGGAGGCTGTACGGCTGCCACATGTCATTGATACGCCGTTCGGCTATCTTTCCACGGGCCAAAAACGCCGTGTGGCAATCGCCAGATTGCTTTGCGTGCATCGCCCTGTCTGGCTGGTGGACGAGCCGACTTCTGGTTTGGACAAAGCATCTGAGGGACTGTTCGCAAACATCGCCAAAAGCTATCTGGCGGGCGGCGGGATTATGGTTGCGGCGACGCATGTGGATTTAGGGCTTGAGGGTTTGCAGCATTTGCACATTGGAGGGGCGGCATGAAAGCCCTGTTCATCCGCGAACTGAAACTCTCGCTGCGCTCCGGCTCCGGCGCTTTGACAGGGTTGCTGTTTTTCCTCGCTGTAGTGGCAGTCATCCCGTTTGGGGTCGGGCCGGATTTGAAATTGCTGGCGCGGATTGGTCCGGCGATTTTGTGGATCGGTGCGCTGCTGGCATCCTTGCTGGGGCTGGACCGCCTGTTTCAGGCTGACCGCGAGGATGGTTCGCTCGACCTGATGCTGATCGGGCGGGATGTCTTGAGCGTTGCCGTGCTAGTCTTCGTCAAAGTGCTGAGCCACTGGGTCGCGACTGTGTTGCCGCTGGTGATTGCGGTTCCGGTGCTTGGCCTCCTGATGAATATGGACGGCATCAACATAGCCGGCACCGCGCTGACACTCCTCACCGGCACGCCGGCAATCAGCTTCATCGGCGCGGCGGGCGCGGGCATTGCGGTCGGCCTGCCACGCGGCGGCCTGCTGGTTTCTGTGCTGATCTTGCCATTGGTCATCCCCGTACTCATCTTCGGCGTCGCCGCCACGCAAGATGCCGCCGCCGGCACAAGCGGCGCACCGTTTTTGATATTATGTGCGCTGACATTGTTTTTTGCTGTGCTTGGACCGCTGGCGGCTGCATTGGCGGTGAAGGGCGGGGAGTAACAATTTAGGGCCTGAACAGACCCTTATATAAAGTTGATTAGAAACGAAAAACGCCCGGCGACGCCGGGCGCTCTGTTCGATAGTTGTGCTTTGAGTTAAGCAATCGTCGCTTTAAGAAATCGTCTTGCCGAACGCGACTGTCACATCGGCCATGCGGTTGGAGAAGCCCCATTCATTATCGTACCATGTGAGGATGCGCACGAACGTGCCGTCCAGCACTTTGGTCTGGTCCATGTGGAACGTGGATGAGTTTGGATTGTGGTTGAAGTCGATGGAGACATTCGGCTCCAGTGTGTAGCCCAAAATGCCCTTGAGCGGGCCGGATTCGGACGCCGCCTTGATGGCGGCGTTGACTTCTTCAACCGAGGTTGCCCGCTTGGCTACGAACTTGAAATCGACTACCGAAACATTCGGCGTCGGCACGCGGATGGACGAACCGTCGAGCTTGCCCTTGAGTTCGGGGATGACCAGACCGATGGCCTTGGCAGCGCCGGTGGATGTCGGGATCATCGACATGGCAGCCGCGCGGGCGCGGTAGAGATCCTTGTGCATCGTGTCCAGCGTTGGCTGATCGCCGGTGTAGGAATGGATGGTGGTCATGAAGCCTGTCTCAATGCCGATGGTATCATGCAGCACTTTGGCAACAGGGGCCAAGCAGTTGGTGGTGCAGGAAGCGTTGGAAATCACCATATGGTCTTTCGACAAAAGATGATGGTTGACGCCGTAAACCACCGTCAAATCCGCGCCGTCAGCAGGGGCCGAAACGATGACGCGCTTGGCACCGGCGGTTAGATGCGCGGAGGCTTTTTCCTTCGAGGTAAAAATGCCGGTGCATTCCATCACGATGTCAATGTTCATCTCTTTCCACGGCAAAAGTGCCGGGTCCTTGATGGCGGTGACTTTGAAAGTTTCCTTGCCAACAGTGATGTTATCACCACTAACCGTAACAGTATGAGGGAACTTGCCATGCACCGAATCCCAGCGCAGCAGATGCGCGTTGGTTTCCACCGGACCCAAATCATTGACCGCAACAATATCAATATCCTGTCGGCCGGATTCGTGAATGGCGCGAAGGACATTACGCCCGATACGGCCAAAGCCATTGATGGCGACGCGAATTTTTGTCATTTATATCTCCTGAAAGTTCCGGCGGGGAGAGCCGGTAATTTGAAACTGATTAGCTATTGTGGCGGGCCATAACCTTTTCAACAACCGCTTCGGCTGTGATGCCGAAATGCTTGTACAAATCCTTGGCCGGAGCTGATGCACCAAAGCCGGTCATGCCGACGAAAAGGCCATGCTCTCCGATGATAGAATCCCAGCCGAAGCGAAGCGCGGCTTCCACGCCGATGCGCACCGGCGCTGTGCCGATGACGGACTTGCGGTACTCTTCACTCTGCGCGTTGAACAGTTCCATGGACGGCACGGAAACCACGCGGGCGTGCACGCCCTTTTCTGCCAGAAGCGCACGGGCTTTAACGGCGATTTCAACTTCCGATCCGGAGGCGAAAATGCTGACCTGCGCCTTGCCACCTTCGGCAGCGAGCAGTTCATATGCGCCTTTGTTGGAGAGGTTTTCATTGGTGTTTTTCAAGCGGGCCTGCACCAGACCCTGACGGCTGAGGCAGAGCACTGTCGGACCATCAGTGCGTTCTAATGCAGCCTGCCAGCACTCGGCTGTTTCCACGGCATCACAAGGACGGAACGTGCGCAGGTTCGGGATACAGCGAAGCGCCGCTAAATGCTCAACCGGCTGATGCGTCGGGCCGTCCTCGCCAAGACCAATCGAGTCATGTGTCATAACATAGACCACACCAACGCCCATCAGCGACGCAAGACGAATGGACGGGCGGCAATAATCGGTGAACACCATGAACGCGCCAGCGGCAGGAACAAAGCCGCCATGCAGCGCAATGCCGTTCATCGCAGCGGCCATGCCATGTTCGCGGATGCCCCAGCGGATATAGCGGCCTTTGAAGTTCTTCGGCGTCACGTCCAGTTCAAAGCCCTTGGCCTTGGTATTGTTGGACGGCGTCAAATCTGCCGAACCGGACACGAGCTCCGGCATGACGGCCTTGATAACGTCCAGCGCCATTTCCGATGCCTTGCGTGTCGCGACGGATACAGGCGTTGCCACGAGTGACTTCTTCAAAGCGTTGACCGCTTTGCCGATCTTGTCGGTGCGCACATGGTTGTTGCGGCGCGTGAACTCAGCCTGCTTGGTGGCAGAAAGCGTGGCGAAGCGGGCTTCCCACTCCGTGCGTTCCGCAACACCCTTAGTGCCGGCAGCGCGCCATAGTTTCAAGGCTTCCGGTTCAATGTGGAAGGCTTCGGGGTTCAAGCCAAGCGCCGCCTTGGTGAGCGCCATTTCTTTCGCACCAAGCGCCTCGCCGTGCGCCTTGCTGGTTCCGGCACGGTTTGGCGAGCCGAAGCCGATCTGGGTCTTGCAGGCAATCAATGTCGGCTTGGAGGATTTTTGTGCGCGGGTGATAGCAGCAGCAATGGCGACTGGATCATGGCCATTAATGCGCTCGGAACGCCAACCGGCAGACTGGAAACGCTTCACTTGGTCAACCGAGTCTGAAATTGACAGCGGGCCGTCAATAGAAATGCCATTATCGTCCCACATCACAATGAGCTTGGAGAGCTTCAAATGTCCGGCAATGGCGATGGATTCTTGGGAGACGCCCTCCATCAAATCGCCGTCAGAGGCCAAAACATAGGTGTAATGCTCAACAACTTTTCGACCAAATTCGGCGTTCAGCATACGCTCGGCAAGCGCCATGCCGACCGAAGTTGCGAGGCCTTGGCCAAGTGGTCCCGTGGTGGTTTCAACGCCGCTGGTGTGGCCATATTCCGGATGACCGGCTGTGTTGGAGCCAAGCTGGCGGAAATGCTTGAGCTGATCGAGCGTCACATCCTTATAGCCCGTGAGATGCAACAGCGAATAAAGCAGCATGGAACCGTGGCCGGCAGACAAAACAAAGCGGTCGCGGTCCGGCCATTTTGGGTTGGCGGCATCAAATCTCAAAAATTGCGTGAACAGCACGGTTGCAACATCCGCCGCACCCAAAGGCAGGCCGGGATGACCGGAATTGGCAGCTTCAACGCCATCAATGGCAAGTGAGCGAATTGCATTGGACATGAGATCGTGAGTAGCGCGAGAGGTCATAAGGATGTCCGTTCCATAAATCAGGCAAAATAAACCATCTGACCGGAATTCCTGTTTCAATGTCCGGGCGGAAGCGCGGCTTTGTGCTGAGCAAAGGACACATAACAGGAGTCCAATTTGAGTCAACAAAACATGACGTAAAGTTACCATTTTGAGACGAAAAATAGCTTGCACACAGTTGATTTTATAAGTGAAGTGCCGCTTTGTTGACGGGATTGAACTGCAAATTATAGTATAAGTATAGAAACTGCTCGCGAAGGGTGCGATTCGCGGCAGAAACGGGGAAGGCTTAATCCATGGCCGGGCAAACGCTGAAACAGGTTTTAGACCAGATGAACCGCGCGATGGCCGGCATCGAGCAAGCGCTGGAAGTGCGCTCGGAGCAGGATGGCAATTATGCTGAAGCGGAAGAAGAGGTGCAGCGCCTTAATTCCGACCGCTCGCGTCTGGCACAAGAGCTGGATAATTCCGAATCCCGCTCGGAGCGTCTGACCAATGCGAACAAGGAAGTGTCGCGGCGCTTGGTAACAGCGATGGAAACAATCCGGGCAGTGCTCGACAGGTAGGGGTAATTCCATGGCGCAAGTCAATGTCTCGATAGACGGCAAAACCTACCGCATGGCCTGCGATGAAGGCCAGGAAGCGCATTTGGAAAACCTTGCGATGCGCTTTGATAAATATGTCTCGCACCTCAAAGAAGGCTTTGGCGAAATCGGCGATCAACGCCTCACTGTAATGGCCGGTATCATGGTGATGGACGAGCTGGTAGAATTACAAAAGCGCGTCAAAGGCATCGAAAGCGAGCTGGAAACCTTGCGCAAAACGCGGGATGAAGCGTTATCAAAGGCCGATAAGAATGACGCCGTATTAACGGGTGCTTTGTCCGAAATCGCCGGGCGCATGGAGCGCGTGGCATCCAAGATGGTTATAAAAGCTGGCGTTTAAAACCGTTCACAGCGTACTGGAATCATCGCCAGCCTGTGTAAAAGCCAATCCGCTCTCCCGGACGTCACTCCGCATCTGGGCTGCGCTTGTCCGCAATGACGTCCGGATGGGGCAGAATGCCCATCAAAAACAGCGATGTTGCCGTGCGGGTATGAAGTGTTCCATATCATATTCAGCAAAATCAGCTGTGGCCTTTTTAGAGCATCGTTGTGCCAAAAGTGTGTGCGGTTTTGCGCTACAACGATGCGACAAAACAAGGACTTGGAGCAATGCGCCGATTTTGTATCGGCGACCGGTGCTCTAGGGTCTGGACCTGTTAATTTTCGCGAAATGGTCGAGGTCATTTTTGGTGAGTGCCTGTAGCGAAGACGCCGGGAAATGCTGGCATGTTGCCTGCGGCCTCTTCGAGTGGCGAGCCTTTGCGACTTCAAGCCAATGCGACATGGCAATCGCCGGAAAGCGCCCGATTTGGGCACCAACAGGCAAATGGCTTCACTCTGCGGCGTTAAACAGTTTGAACGGGCCGTAAGCCCGTCCTGCACTGTTTTCCTTGCAAAGTTTCGCCATTTGCCTGCCATTTAATCAAAATTAACAGGTCCAGACCCTAGTGGATTGATTCCAACATTTGGAACCCCCGATTTCTGGCAGCGATGATTTCGTCTGGGTTTGCGCGCCATGTGA